>NZ_CP059692.1:1257500-1571666 GCF_014058705.1 Aureimonas mangrovi | reverse complement strand
TCAGCCAGAAGTGAATCTTGCCGATCGTCTCGTTGTACATGTAGCCGCTCATCTTCGGGAACCAGTAGTACCAGCCCGCGAAGATGCCGAATACCGCGCCGAGGGACAGCACGTAGTGGAAGTGTGCGACCACGTAGTAGGTGTCGTGGAGAACGCGATCCATGCCGGCATTGGCGAGCTTGACGCCCGTGACGCCGCCGACGGTGAACAGGAAGATGAAGCCGATCGACCAGAGCATCGGCGTGGTGAAGCGCAGTGACCCACCCCACATCGTCGCGATCCAGGAGAAGATCTTGATGCCGGTCGGCACCGCGATCACCATCGTGGCGAAGACGAAGTAGCGCTGCGTGTTGAGCGAGATGCCGGTCGTATACATGTGGTGCGCCCACACGACGAAGCCGACGACGCCGATCGCCACCATTGCGTAGGCCATGCCGAGATAGCCGAAAACCGGCTTCTTGGAGAAAGTCGCGATGATGTGACTGATGATGCCGAAGGCCGGCAGGATCATGATGTAGACTTCGGGGTGGCCGAAGAACCAGAACAGGTGCTGGTAGAGGATCGGGTCGCCACCGCCCTCGGGCGCGAAGAACGTCGTGCCGAAGTTCCGATCCGTCAGGATCATCGTGATCGCGCCCGCGAGCACCGGCAGCGAGAGCAGCAGCAGGAATGCGGTGACGAGCTGCGACCAGACGAAGAGCGGCATCTTGTGCAGCGTCATGCCCGGCGCCCGCATGTTGAGGATCGTCGTGATCAGGTTGATCGCGCCGAGGATCGACGAGGCGCCCGCGATGTGCAGCGAGAAGATCGCAAGATCCACCGCCGGGCCCGGATGGCCGGCCGTCGACAGCGGCGGATAGAGCGTCCAGCCGGTGCCCGCGCCCCACGAACCGGGCGCACCCTCTACGAAGAGCGACATGATGAGCAGCAGCAGCGCAGGCGGCAACAGCCAGAAGGCGATGTTGTTCACGCGTGGGAACGCGGTGTCCGGGGCGCCGATCATGATCGGAACGAAATAGTTTCCGAAGCCGCCGATCAGCGCGGGCATCACCATGAAGAAAACCATGATGAGACCGTGCGCCGTCACGAAGACGTTGAAGACCTGCGGATCACCGAAGATCTGCATCCCCGGCTCCTGGAGCTCCATACGCATCGCGATCGACAGGGCACCGCCGATGATGCCCGAGACGATCGCGAAGATCAGGTACAGGATACCGATGTCTTTGTTGTTCGTGGAATAGACCCAGCGCACCCAGCCGGTCGGCTGGTGGTGTGCGTGGGCTTCGTGGTCGGCGGCGTGAGCCATCTCGCTCTCCGTTGGACGGATATTCTAAAAAGGTTCAGCGCGCTGCGACGACTTCGCCCGCGGCTTCGATCTCGGCGTTGAGCTGTTCGTTCGCCGCCTCGACACCGCCAGCGGCGGCCGCCAGCCAGTTGTCGAACTGCTCCTGGCTCACAACCCTGACGGCGATCGGCATGAAGGCGTGGTCGCGCCCGCAAAGCTCGGAGCACTGGCCGTAGAAGATCCCTTCGCGGTTGGCCTCGAACCAGTACTCGTTGATCCGGCCGGGGATCGAATCCACCTTCACGCCGAGCGAGGGCAGCGCGAAGGAGTGGATCACGTCACCCGCCGTGGTCAGAAGGCGCACCACCGTGTTCACCGGCACGACCATCTCGTTGTCGACGGCGAGGAGGTGCGGGTAGAGGTTGGTGTCCTGCTTGGCAGCACCCTCACGGTCGGCATCGTTCAGCATATACGAGAGGAACGACACCGGCTCCGCGGCCGCGCCCGCCTCTTCCGCCGCACCACCCTCGGCGGCGGCGTCCGTCTCGGCCGGCTGATACTCGTAACCCCAGTACCACTGGTAACCCGTCGCCTTCACGGTCAGTTCGGGCTCTCGCGGGGGATTGTACTGCGCGGTCAGGAGCTGGAAGGACGGAATGGCCAGCGCCAGGAGGATCAGCACCGGCGCGAGCGTCCAGACCACCTCGATCGTCGTGTTGTGGCTGGTGCGCGAGGGCGTCGGGTTGGCCTTCTCGCGGTAGCGGATGATGCACCAGGCCAGCAGCAGCGCGACGAAGATGGTGATCGGGATGATGAACCAGAGCGTGTAGTTCGAGAACCAGTCGATCTGGGCCTTCATGCCGCCCATTGGCTCCTGCAGCCCGAGCTGCCAGGGATGCGGCTGGCCCGGCAACAGGTCCGTGCTCTCCTGCGCGCTGGCGCCGGGCATCGATGCCAGAAGCGTCGGAGCCAGAAGCGTCGCGGCTGCGAGGATCGGTCTTTTCACGAATGCTCTCCCCGTGAGGATCATCTTGCCAGTGGCGACGAACGCCCCCGTCCGTCCGAAGCGGACGCTCGCAAGAGCCGTCCGCGTTTAGAATGCCGCCAATGTACGTTCGGCCGCTTCAACCACGAAACCCGCCCGTTCGCAACATGATGAGCGCGCTCGCCTCCCGTCCTTCGCGCGCTGTGCGGACCCTTCCGTCATACGCCGCGCGCCTCTCGCGCGGAAGCGCGAAACGATGACGCACGAACATGAACGGAGCGGGTCCGATATGAACAGCGCTGGCGCGGTAACGATTTGTTTGCCATGCCGCCGGAAGATCGCCACGATCGTGTTACGGATTCGCCTGCCATGAGACTGCCCCTTCTCCACCTTGCGGCCCTCGCCGCTCTCGGCGCCGCCGGCACCCTCCCCGCTCACGCGCAATCGGCGCTGACCGGCGAGGTGCGCTCCCAGCATGGCGCCTGGTCCGTCGTCTGCGACGAGCCCGCCGGCGCCTCCGGCGAACAGTGCGCGCTTCTGCAGAACGTTGTTGCGGAAGACAGGCCGGAGGTGGGGCTGTCCGTGCTCGCCCTGAAGACGGCGGACGGCCAGGCGCAGATCCTGCGCGTCCTCGCCCCGCTCGGCATTCTCCTGCCCAACGGCCTCGGTCTGTATGTCGACGGCACGGACATCGGCCGGGCGCAGTTCGTGCGCTGCTTCGAGGACGGTTGCTACGCCGAGGTCATTCTGGAGGACGGGCTGCGGCAGACCTTGTCCGACGGCGACTCGGCGACCTTCATCGTTTTCCAGACGCCTGAGCAGGGCATCGGCATCCCGGTCGATCTCGACGGCTTCGCGGACGGGTTCGCCGCGCTTCCGTAAGTGACAAGCGCGGCTCGCGTGCCTATCTCGTCGCTGACATTTCGACGATAAGGACACGCGCGACATGGCCGGCTCGCTCATCGAACGCTTCGACGTCTCCCAGGCGGCGGTGGAGCGCATCCTCGGCGATGCGCTGGCTGGCGCCGATGACGGGGAGCTCTTCATCGAGTATCGCGAGCAGGAATCGCTCGTCTTCGATAATGGCCGCCTGAAGGCCGGGAATTTCTCCACTGATTCGGGCTTCGGCCTGCGCGCCGTCGCCGGCGAAGCCGTCGGTTACGCCCATTCCGGCGAGATGAGCCAAGCAGCCCTTGCCCGCGCCGCCGACGCCGTCTCGGCCGTGCGCACCGGGCGTTCGGGCGTCCTCGCACCCGCGCCGGCCGGCACCAACCATCGCCTCTACGGCGACGAAAACCCCATCCCCTCCCCCTCGTTCGAGGAGAAGGTCAGGCTTTTGCAGTCGATCGACAGCTACCTGCGCGGCGCCGACGAAGCGGTACGGCAGGTGACCGTCTCGATCGCGGCCCAATGGCAGGTGGCCGAGATCCTGCGGGCCGATGGCCGCCTCGTTCGCGACGTGCGCCCGCTCATGCGCCTCAACGTGTCCGTCGTCGCCGGCGAGGGAGACCGGCAGGAGACCGGCACGCACGGCATCGGCGGGCGTCGCGGCTTCGGCGAGTTCATGGCGGAAGCGAATTGGCGCACTGTCGCCGACGAGGCGTTGCGGCAGGCTAAGGTGAACCTGCGCGCGGTGCCCGCACCCGCAGGCGCGTTCGACATCGTTCTCGGTGCCGGCTGGCCCGGTGTCATGCTGCACGAGGCCGTCGGCCACGGCCTAGAGGGCGATTTCAACCGTAAGAAGACATCCGCCTTCGCGGGGCTGATGAATCAGCAGGTGGCAGCCCGCGGCGTAACGGTCGTCGACGACGGAACCATCTCCGAACGCAGAGGCTCGCTCAGCGTCGACGACGAGGGCACGCCGACCAACCGCACCGTGCTGATCGAGGACGGCAAGCTCGTCGGCTACATGCAGGATCGGCAGAACGCCCGGCTCATGGGCATGGCGCCGACCGGCAACGGCCGCCGCGAATCCTACGCGCATGTCCCGATGCCGCGCATGACCAACACGATGATGCTGGCCGGTGACAAGACGCCCGAGGAAATCATCGCCTCGGTGAAGGACGGGCTCTATGCCGTGTCCTTCGGCGGGGGGCAGGTCGACATCACCAGCGGCAAGTTCGTTTTCGCCTGCACCGAGGCCTATCGCATCCGCAACGGCATCGTCTCGGAGCCGGTGAAAGGCGCCATGCTCATCGGCAACGGGCCGGACGCGATGCATCGCGTCTCGATGATCGGCAACGACCTTGCACTCGACACCGGCATCGGAACCTGCGGCAAGGCTGGCCAGGGCGTGCCGGTCGGCGTTGGCCAGCCGCATCTGCGCATGGACGCGATCACCGTCGGCGGCACGCAGACCTGACGCTCACGGATAGAGCCGCTGCACCTTCCAGGGCTGCGCCGCCTCGCCGCGCGTAAAGCGGAAACGGTCGTGCAGTCGGTGCGCGCCGTCCTGCCAGAACTCGATCTCGCTCGGCACGATGCGAAATCCCGACCAGTGCGGCGGGCGCGGAATCGCATCGTCGTCGGGGTACAGCGTCTGTATTTCGGCAAGCCTTCCCTCCAGCGTCTGGCGCGAATCGAGCGGCCGCGATTGCTGCGAGGCCCAGGCCCCTCGGCGGCTCGCCGGATGGCGGGAGGCGAAATAGGCGTCGGCCTCCGCCGGCGTCACCTGTTCGACGGGCCCGCGCGCGCGCACCTGCCGGCGCAGCGACTTCCAATGCAGGCACAACGCGACCTTGCCGCTTGCGAGGATCTCGGCACCCTTCACGCTCTCGAAATTGGTGTAGAAGACGAAGCCCCGCGCATCGTGTCCCTTCAGAAGCACCATGCGCACATCTGGCAGGCCGCTCGGATCGACCGTCGCGAGCGCCATCGCGTTGGGGTCATTCGGCTCCGACGCCTCGGCCTCGGCGAGCCAGCCCGCAAAGAACGCCATCGGTTCGTCGGTTTCATCCAATTTTAGCGATTGCCCGGCCATTTTCGTCTTTCCTCTTCAGACGGAAGCCTTCATAGCCGCCCCGCCACCTCCGGCAAAGAGAGCGAACTTGATGTCGGAGATGCTCCGAACCCTCCTCGTCCTCGTCGCAGCCGCCTCCGGCGCTGGCTGCACAGTCATGAGCGGCGAAGCAATGGAGGAGATGGTCGATCGCTCCATCGTGACGGGCTCGATCAATGCTCCGGCCGTCCCCATGCCGAACCGCGAGGAAGTCTCAGACAGCCGCACCGTGCGCAACGCCGTCTCGGCCGCCGATCTCGGCCGGGCGGAAGGCGCGCCGCTGGCCTGGGCGAACGCCGATACGGGGGCGAGCGGCATGATCACCTCCATCGTCGAGGCGCGCAGCGGCAAGAACATCTGCCGCACCTTCAAGACATCACGCCAACGCTTCGATGGAATCGCCCTTTTCAGGGGCGAGACCTGCACGACCGGCGACGGCGAATGGACGCTCACGAGCTTCGCCGAGGGCGACTGACGTTCGGACGGCTCTTCAATAGGGCCCCGACGCGGACCATATAGAAGCGCGACAATTGCCCTGTTCCGCTTCATCGAAGGACCCAACAGACGCCATGCGTGATCCCTACGCCGTCCTCGGCGTTGCCAAGTCGGCCACAGACGCCGAGATCAAATCCGCTTTCCGGAAGCTGGCCAAGAAGTATCATCCGGACGCGAACGCCGATGATGCCAACGCGGCCGCGCGCTTCAACGAGGCTAACCAGGCCTACGAGATTCTTGGCGACAAGGAGAAACGCGGACAGTTCGACCGTGGCGAGATCGACGGCGAGGGCAAGCCGAAGTTCCAAGGTTTCGGCGGCTTCGGCGGCAGCGCCAGCGGGGGTGCGAGCCCGTTCGGCGGCGGTGCGCGAACGCGCGGGTTCGACTTCCGCTCAGCGGCCGGCGCAGATATGGGCGGGGGCGGCTTTGCCGACTTCTTCGAGCAGGCCTTCTCCGCAGCTGGCGCGCGCAGCGGGCGCTCCGGCTTCACGGCGGCGCGCAATGCGCCTGTGAAAGGTGAGGACATCAAGGCGACGCTCAAGGTCGCCCTGGAAGACGTCGTTTCCAACAAGAAGGTCGAGGCGATCTTTCCGAACGGCAAGCGCCTCGCGATCAAGCTGCCGGACGGCGTCGAGGACGGGCAGACCATTCGCCTACGGGGCCAGGGCCAGCCGGCGCCCTTCCCCGACTCGCCCGCGGGCGACGCACTGGTGACGATCGCTTTCGCAGAGCACCCGCGTTTCCGCGTCGAGGGCCGTGATCTTCACCTCGATCAGCCGGTCTCGCTGGAGGACGCCGTATTGGGCGGGCGAGTCGAGGTCGAGACGCTGGACGGGCGCATCGCCACCAAGATCGCCCCCTGGACGAGTGGTCGCGTTCTTCGGCTGAAGGGCAAGGGGCTGACGAAGAAGGGCGGCGGACGCGGTGACCTTCTCGTCTCGCTCAAGATCGCGCTTCCGGCCGAACCCGACGAGAGCCTTGCCGATTTCCTGCGTGCCCGTCGCGAGTCGGGCGCCGTCTGAGCGCAACAAAGCAGCGAGATGCGTGATCGCGCCTCGGCTTGCTGGCTTCTGATGCCTATGCCATACCGCCCCGCACTGAAAAGAGGCAGGCGGAAGGAGCACCCATGGCACGGACGAGCGGCCTGATGGCGGGCAAGCGTGGGCTGATCATGGGTGTGGCGAACAACCGTTCGATCGCCTGGGGCATCGCCAAGGCGCTCGCCGACGAGGGCGCGGAGATCGCGCTCACCTATCAGGGCGATGCCTTGAAGAAGCGCGTCGAGCCTCTGGCTGCCGAACTCGGCGCCACGCTGGCCGGCCATTGCGACGTCGGCGACGCGGCCACGATCGACGCCGTCTTCGACACGCTGCGCGAGAAGTGGGGCAAGATCGACTTTCTCGTCCACGCCATCGGCTTCTCCGACAAGGACGAGCTGACCGGCCGCTACGTGGATACGAGCGAAGCGAACTTCACCAAGACGATGCTGATCTCGGTCTATTCGTTCACCGCCGTTGCTCAGCGCGCCGAGAAGCTGATGAGCGAGGGCGGCTCCATGCTGACGCTCACCTATTACGGCGCCGAGAAGGTGATGCCGCACTACAACGTCATGGGCGTCGCAAAGGCCGCCCTCGAAGCGTCCGTGCGCTATCTGGCAGTCGATCTCGGCAAGAAGGCCATCCGCGTCAACGCTGTCTCGGCCGGACCGATCAAGACGCTGGCCGCCTCCGGCATCGGCGACTTCCGCTACATTTTGAAGTGGAACGAGTACAACTCTCCGCTCAAGCGTACGGTGACGATCGACGAGGTCGGGCAGTCTTCGCTCTATCTTCTCTCGGACATGTCGACCGCCGTCACCGGCGAAGTCCACCACGTCGATTCGGGCTACCACACGGTCGGCATGAAAGCCGTGGACGCACCCGACATCTCCGTCGTCAAGGACTGAGCGCGCCCGTGCCGCTCGCCGTGCCTGCCGATCCGGCCGCCCTGCCTCGCCTGTTCCTGTGCCGCCACGGCCAGACCGACTGGAACGCCGAAGGGCGCATCCAGGGGCAGCGCGACATTCCGCTGAACGACCACGGCCGCTCGCAGGCCGCGCGAAACGGCGCCTTCCTGCGCGAGACACTGGGCGAGGCTCTGGACGGGTGGGACTTCGTCGCCAGCCCGATGAACCGCACGCAGGAAACGATGCGCATCCTGCGCCGCGAGGCCGGGCTCCCGGAGGACGGCTTCAGGACCGACGAGCGGCTGATGGAGCTCAATTTCGGTGACTGGCAGGGCATGACGCTCGCCGAGATCGAGGCGCGCTGGCCGGGCATCGTCGCGGAGCGCGACGCCGACAAGTGGAACTTCCGGCCTTCGGGCGACGCGGCCGAGAGCTACCGGATGCTGGTGGAGCGCTGCATCCCTGTCTTCCAGGGGTTGAAAGGCCCGGCCATCGTCGTCGCCCACGGCGGGATCACGCGTGCCTTTCTGAACACCTATGGCAGTGTCGATCCGGCGGATGCGGCCCATGCGCGCGTCTTCCAGAACCGTGTCCTGCGTTGGGAAGACGGCATCGCCGAGTGGGTCTGATCCTCAGCTCGTGAAGATCAGATACACTTCCATGCCGGGCGAGACGTTGCCGAGGGCAATGTGGTCAGGAGCCAGATAAAGCGTGCCGTCGTTGAGTGCGATGGTCCGGGCACCGACATCCACCGCCGCGACGACGCCGGTCGTCTCCTGTGCGAGCGCGGGAACGCACAGCGATATCGCGAGAACGGAACTGCCGAAGAGACCTACGATACGCCCGGTCATGTCAGGTTCCTCCTCGTCTCGACGCCGCAGCCGGCCTTGCGTGAAGCTTTCGCGCGAATGTGGCCGTTTGACGCCGCGACGCGTGAGTGCCGCGATATTTGACCGCATGGCCCGGCCCCTCTAAATCCCGCCCGTTCGCGCCGTGCCTCCCCAAGCCCTGGAACCCCATGTCCCACAACAGCTTCGGCCATCTCTTCCGCGTCACCACCTGGGGCGAAAGTCACGGGCCGGCGATCGGCTGCGTGGTTGACGGGACGCCACCGGGACTGCGCTTCACGCGCGAGGACGTGCAGGCGTTTCTCGACCGCCGTCGCCCCGGCCAGTCGCGTTACACGACGCAGCGGCGCGAGCCGGACGAGGTCGCGATCCTGTCCGGAGTCGTCGAAGGCGAGCGCCCCGGCGAGTTGGTGGCCACCGGAACGCCGATCGCGATGGAAATCCGCAACGTCGACCAGCGCTCCAAGGACTACGCCAACATTGCGCAGAGCTACCGGCCGGGCCACGCCGATATCGCCTACGACATGAAGTACGGCCTGCGCGACCATCGCGGCGGCGGGCGTTCCTCCGCCCGCGAGACGGCGACACGCGTTGCCGCGGGGGCGATCGCAAGGCTCATCGTGCCAGGCCTCACCGTGCGGGGCGCGCTCGTCCAGGTCGGCTCGGACAGGATCGATCGCGCGAAGTTCGACTGGGACGCAGTGGACGACAATCCGTTCTTCTGCCCGGATCGCGCGGCCGCAGAACGCTGGGCGACACTCCTCGACGAAGTACGCAAGCGCGGCTCCTCCATCGGCGCGGTGATCGAGATCGTCGCCGAGGGCGTGCCCGCCGGGCTCGGCGCGCCGCTTTACGGCAAGCTCGATCAGGATATCGCCGGCAACCTCATGTCGATCAATGCCGTGAAGGGTGTCGAGATCGGAGACGGCTTCCTCACCGCCGAACTGTCGGGTGAAGAGAACGCCGACGAGATACGCATGGGCGAGGACGGCCGGCCGGTCTTCCTGTCCAACCATGCCGGCGGCGTTCTCGGCGGCATCTCGACCGGTCAGCCGGTGGTCGCGCGCTTTGCCGTGAAACCAACCTCCTCGATCCTGACACCGCGTCGGTCGATCGATACCGACGGGCAGGAGGTCGATGTCATGACCAAGGGGCGCCACGATCCATGCGTCGGCATCCGGGCGGTGCCGATCGGCGAGGCGATGGTGGCCTGCGCGATTGCGGACCACTATCTTCGCCACCGTGGTCAGACCGGGAGGGGTGAGTGAAGGGCGAAGCGGAACGCGCATGACGACGCGGCTCTACCGGCATTCCCTTTTCGCCGAGCATCTGACCGGGCCGGACCATCCCGAGCGACCGGAGCGCATGGCCGCGGTGGAGGCGGTGCTCGAAGCCGAGCCCTTCCAGCATCTCGACCGCGCCGAGGCTCCCGAGGGCACGACCGAGCAGGTGCTTCTCTGTCACCCGCACGACTATGTGCGCCAGCTCGCGCGCGTGATCCCGACGGAGGGTCTGGCGCGGATCGAGAGCGACACGATCGTCAGCCCGAAGAGCTTCACCGCAGCGCTTCTGGCCGTTGGCGCGGCCTGCGCGGGCGTCGACGACGTGGTGGAGAAGCGCGCGGACAATGTCTTCGTCGCCGCCCGCCCGCCGGGTCACCATGCCGAACGCGCGACGGCCATGGGCTTCTGCCTGTTCAATCAGGCCGCCATCGCGGCGCGCCACGCGCAGAGCGCGCACGGCCTCTCGCGCGTCGCGATCATTGACTGGGATGTCCATCACGGCAACGGCACGCAGGACATCTTCCGGTCCGATCCGTCTGTCCTCTACGCCTCCACCCACCAGATGCCGCTCTATCCGGGCACGGGCGCGAAAAGCGAGACCGGCGCCGGCAACATCTTCAACGCCCCGCTCCGCGAAGGTGAGGGCAGCGACGAATTCCGAGACGCCTTCAGATCCGTGATCCTGCCGGCCGTGGAGGCCTTTCACCCCGATCTCCTTATCGTCTCGGCCGGTTTCGACGCACACTGGCGCGATCCGCTCGCCGGCCTCAAGCTGACGGAGCACGATTTCGACTGGGCGACAGCCCAACTTCTCGACGCCGCCTATCGCCATTGCGACGGGCGGCTCGTGTCGATCTTGGAAGGCGGCTACGATCTCGACGCGCTCGGCAGGAGCGTCGCTAGGCATGTCGAACGCCTGATCGTTGGCTGAGCCGATCTTTCTCTCTATCTGGTGATGCATGTCCGATCCGAACCCCGCCGTCCCGAACGACGATTCCGACATCCGCCGCATGAGCTTCGAGGAGGCGCTGGCGGCGCTGGAAGGCATCGTCTCCAATCTCGAACGCGGCGACGTTCCGCTCGAACAGTCGATTCGCATCTTCGAACGCGGGGAGAAGCTGAAGACGCATTGCGACCGGCTTCTGAACGCCGCTGAAGACAAGGTGGAGAAGATCAAGGCCTCCCGCGCCGGCAAGACCGACGGCACTGAACCGCTCGACCCGGCCTGACAAAACGTCCCGCCTGCCGCCTTTCCCCTTGAAGGAAAGGCACGTTCCGCGATTTACAAGGGTTCCAGGGATCGCACCGCGTTTGACGCGAATGCATGCTCGTGGAGCGTAAGACGAAAATGGAAGGCGCGTGAGCCTGTGACGCAGACCAACGACACCCCGCTGCTCGACAAGGTTCGTGTGCCGGCAGACCTTCGGGCGCTGCCCGAAACCGACCTGCGCCAGTTCGCAGACGAGTTGCGGTCGGACCTGATCGACGCGGTCTCGCGCACCGGCGGGCATCTGGGCGCCGGCCTCGGCGTCGTCGAGCTCACAGTCGCGCTCCACTATGTGTTCGACACGCCGAACGACCGCCTGATCTGGGACGTCGGCCATCAGGCGTACCCGCACAAGATCCTCACCGGGCGCCGCGAAGGCATGCGCACCGTGCGCCAGGAGGGCGGCCTGTCGGGCTTTGCCAAGCGCAAGGAGAGCGAATACGACCCGTTCGGTGCGGGGCACTCGTCCACTTCGATCTCCGCCGGCCTCGGCATGGCGGTCGCGCGGGATCTGGCCGGCGCGAAAAACAACGTCGTTGCCGTCATCGGCGATGGGGCGATGTCGGCCGGCATGGCCTACGAGGCGATGAACAACGCCGGCGCGCTCGACGCCCGTCTCGTCGTCATCCTCAACGACAACGACATGTCGATCGCCCCGCCGACGGGGGCAATGAGCGCCTATTTGGCACGGCTCGTCTCCGGCAAGGCGTACCGCTCTCTGCGCCACCGCGCTAAGGCCATCTCCAAGAAGCTGCCGGAGTTCATGCGCGAGGGCGCGCGCAAGACCGAGGAGTTCACACGCGGATTCTTCACCGGCGGCACGATGTTCGAGGAACTCGGCTTCTACTATGTCGGGCCAATCGACGGTCACGACCTCGACCATCTCCTTCCCGTGCTCAAGAACGTCCGCGACGCCAAGGAAGGCCCTATCCTCGTCCATGTCGTGACAAAGAAGGGCAAAGGGTATCCGCCAGCCGAGGCGAGCGCGGACAAGTATCACGGCGTCTCCAAATTCGATGTCGTGACGGGCACGCAGGCGAAAGCCAAGGCGAATGCGCCGAGCTACACGAAGGTCTTCGCGCAAAGCCTCATCCAGGAGGCAGAGGCCGACGAGAAGATCGTCGCGATCAATGCGGCGATGCCGAACGGCACCGGCCTCGATCTCTTCGGCGAAGCCTTCCCGACGCGCACCTTCGATGTCGGCATCGCCGAACAGCACGCCGTCACCTTCGCGGCGGGCCTCGCCTCGGAGGGCTACAAGCCCTTCTGCGCCATCTACTCCACCTTCCTGCAACGCGCCTACGACCAGATCGTCCACGACGTCGCAATCCAGCACCTGCCGGTGCGCTTCGCGATCGATCGTGCCGGCTTCGTCGGCGCGGATGGGCCGACTCACGCCGGCTCTTTCGATACGGGCTTCCTCGCCGCGTTGCCGGACATGGTGGTGATGGCCGCCAGCGACGAGGCCGAACTGCGCCACATGGTACGCACGGCTGCCGCCTATGACGACGGCCCGATCTCCTTCCGCTACCCGCGCGGCAACGGCACGGGCGTCGAGATGCCGGAGCGTGGCGAGATCCTGCCGATCGGCAGGGGTCGGATCGTGCGCGAGGGCTCGAAGGTCGCAATCCTGTCCTTCGGCTCGCGGCTGACCGATGCCGTCCTCGCCGCCGAGGAACTCGAAGGCTTCGGCCTTTCGACCACGGTCGCCGACGCGCGCTTCGCCAAGCCGCTCGATGCCGAGCTTGTCGCGCGACTGGCGCGTGACCACGAGGTGCTGATCCTGCTCGAAGAGGGCGCTGCCGGAGGTTTCGCGGCCCATGTGCTCGAGCACATGGCGCGCACCGGCCTCCTGGACACCGGCATCAAGGTACGCCCGCTGACCATGCCGGACAGCTTCGTCGATCACGCGGCACCGGAGGCGATGATCCGCCAGTCCGGGCTCGACAAGGCGGGCATCGTGGACGCTGTCTTCCGCGCGCTCGGGCCGGGCGCTCAGCGCGTCATGAAGGCGTGAACGCCGCTTCCAGACAACGCCTCGACGAGTTCCTGGCAGAGCGTGGCATCTTTCCGTCGCGGGCGCGGGCGCGCGACGCCATTCTGCGCGGCCATGTGCGCGTCGATGGCGAGCCGGCGCGAAAGCCGTCCCAGAGCGTGGCGGTCGATGCTGCGATCACTGTGGACGACCCGGTCGGCGACTACGTCTCGCGCGCCGCGTTGAAGCTCATTGCAGGGCTCGACGCCTTCGGGTTCGACCCGGCGGGGCGCGAGGCTCTCGACATCGGTGCCTCGACGGGAGGCTTCACGCAGGTGCTGCTCGGGCGCGGCGCCCCGCATGTCGTGGCGGTGGATGTCGGCCACGGGCAGATGCATCCACTGATCGCCGGTGATCCGCGCGTGACGCTGCGAGAAGGCCTGAACGCACGCGAAATGGTGCGGGATGATCTGGACGCCCGTGCGATCACGATGGTCGTCGCCGACGTGTCCTTCATCTCGCTGCGCCTCGCCTTGCCGCCGGCTCTCGATCTCGCCGAACCCGGCGCGCTCGGCCTCTTTCTGGTCAAGCCGCAGTTCGAGGCGGGTCGCGAAGCCATCGGCAAGGGCGGCCTTCTGCGCGATCCAGGATCGGCCGAGACCGTGGCCGAGGGCGTGCGGGACTGGTTCGATACGGTGCCGGGCTGGCGTTCGATCGGCCTCGTCCCCTCCCCGATCGACGGCGGCGACGGCAACCGCGAATTCCTGATGGGCGCAAGAAAAACATGAGCGAAACGGTCCAGATCGAGGCGCTCGGCGCAAAGGGCGACGGCATCGCGCCGGGCCCGCTTTACGTGCCCTTCGCGCTTCCCGGAGAGACGGTCGAGGTCGAACGCCGGGGCGCGCGCGCCCGCCCCCTGCGCATCGTCCAACCTTCGGCCGAACGCAGGGAGCCCCCCTGCCCGCATTTCGGCGCCTGCGGCGGCTGCGACCTTCAACACGCCTCGGACGAACTCTACCGCGCCTTCAAGCGCGAGCTCGTCGCGGAGGCCTTCCGGCGGGCAGGCATCAAGACCGAGGTGGCGCCCCTAGTCCCCTGCGCGCCCGGAACCCGCCGGAGGGCTGTGTTCACGGCCGTTCGCGCCGGGCCGCGCGTCCTCCTCGGCTTCCATCAGGCGCAGAGCCACCGCATTGAGGATCTGAAGACCTGCCTCGTCGCCGTCCCGGCGATCGAGAAGGCGTTGCCTCTGCTTCGCAGGCTCGCCGCGACACTGATCGACCGCAAGCGCCCACTGCGGCTGACGGTCTTCGCCGGCCCGGCCGGGCTCGACATCGCCGCCGAAGACGCCGCGCGCCTGACCCACGCATTGCGTCAGTCTGCTCTGACGATGGCGCTCGAGGCCGGTCTCGCGCGGCTGACGGTGGGCGGCGAGGTGCTGGTTGAATCGCGCCGGCCGGTCGTCGATCTCGGTGGCATCGTCGTGGAACCACCGCCCGGCGCCTTTCTGCAGGCTGTCACGGGAGCCGAGGCGCAGATGGCGACTCTGGTGGAGACGCATCTCGAAGACGCCAAGGCAGCCGCCGATCTCTTCTGCGGCGTCGGCACGTTCACGCTGCGTCTCGCGCGGCACACGGCCGTTCACGGGGTCGAGGGCGAGGCGCCGGCCCTTGCGGCACTCGATAAAGCACGTCGCGGCGCACCGGGCCTGAAGCCGGTAACGAGCGAACGCCGCGACCTCTTCCGCCGCCCGATGACCGCGAAGGAACTGGCGCGCTTCGATGCGGTCGTCTTCGACCCGCCTCGCGCGGGCGCGGAGGCGCAGGCCCGCGAGCTTGCAGCCTCGAAGGTGAAGCGGGTCGCGGCGGTTTCCTGCAATCCGACGACACTCGCGCGCGACGCGGCGATCCTCATCGAAGGCGGCTACGCCCTCCTCTCGGTGACGCCGATCGACCAGTTCCTCTGGTCGCACCATGTCGAGGCTGTGGCGCTCTTCTCGCGCTAGCGACTGCGGTTCATGAAGGCGGTGAAGGCCTCGCGCGCTTCCGTCGAACGCAGGCGCTCGGCGAAATGTCGAATCTCGACTTCGATCCGCTCCAGAATGCCCGCCTCGTCGCCGCGCACCAGCGCGCGAGCGATGCGGAGCGCTTCCGGCGGCTTCGCCGCCAGCGACGCCGCGGCCTTCAGAGCATGGGCTTCGAGCGCATCGGCCGCGACGATCTCGGTCACGATGTTGGCCCGCGTGGCGCGTTCGGCATTGAAAGGCTCGCCCGCCACGAGCAGGGCGAAGGCCTGCGTGTGCCCCATCAGGCGCGGCGCGATCAGGCTGGAACCGGCCTCGGGCACCAGCCCAAGGTCGAGGAAGGGCGTGCGGAAGAGCGAAGCCGGGCTCGAATAGACGAGGTCGAAATGCATCAGCATGGTCGTGCCGATGCCGATCGCGAGCCCGTCGACGGCGGCAACGAGCGGTTTCCTGAAGCCGGCGAGGATGCGCAGGAACCGGGCCGTTTCCTCTCCGGCGTCGCCCCCCGAGGCGCGCGTCACGAAGTCCTTGATGTCGTTGCCCGCGCTGAACGAACCCGGCACGCCCTTGACGAGGACGACCCGCACAGCGTCCTCGCACGCGGCTTCCTCGAAAGCTGAGACGAGCTTGCCATACATGGCCTGGTCGAGCGCGTTCTTCTTCTCCGGCCGGTCGAGCGCGATGGTCATCACGCCATCAGCGATCGCGGTCTTGATCGTGTCGGTCATATTCCCCCTCTCACGCTCAGTTCAGTGCGGCGCGCGCAGCTTCCAGCGAGGCCGCGCCCTCCAGCACCTGCCGCTTGAGGGCGCCGACCTCAGGCAGGAGGTTCTCCGCCGCGAAGCGTGCGAGCGCCATGCGGGCCTCGCCATCGCTGTCGATCAGCGCGCCGCGTGCGAGATAGGAGGCACCGGCCGTCAGCGAGAAGAGACGCAGATAGGCGGTAGCGCCCGAAAGCGCCTCATCGGTACGACCATCCTTGAGAGCGGCAAGGAGGAAGTCCGTCGTCTCGCGCAGATCGTCGAGGGCGTCGGCGAGCCGGTCGGCGGTCATGCCGAGGCCATCGCGGTTCGAGCCGCGAAGATCGTTCACCACCGCGGCGAGCTCGTCGATATAGGCAGCGACCGCGGCGCCGCCCGAAAGCGGCAGCTTGCGGGTAACGAGGTCAATCGCCTGGATGCCGTTGGTGCCCTCGTAGATCGGCGCGATGCGTGCGTCCCGCAGGAGGCGCGCGGCCCCCGTCTCCTCGATGAAGCCCATGCCGCCGTGGACCTGCACGCCGAGGGATGCGACTTCCACGCCGACATCGGTCGGAAAGGCCTTGGCGAGCGGGGTGAGAAGGCTGGCCCGCTCCTGCCAGCGCCGCGCCTCATCTCCCTCGTGGATGCGTCCGAGATCGATCGCGTGGCCGCAGGCATAGGCGATAGCGCGGGCCGAGCTTGTCAGCGCCTTCATCGTCAAGAGCATGCGCGCGACGTCCGGATGCTCCACGATGGGCGAAGCGCCCTGCGAGGGTTCAGGAGACTTCGCGAGCAGCGTCGAACGGCCCTGGCGGCGCTCCTGCGCGTAGGCCAAGGCCTTCTGGAACGCAGCTTCCGCGACGCCGAGCCCCTGCAGGCCGACATAGAGCCGCGCCGAGTTCATCATCGTGAACATGCAGGCGAGGCCCTTGTTCTCCTCGCCGACCAGCCAGCCGATCGCACCCGCCTCTCCCGTCTCGCCGGCACCGTCTCCGTAGATCATCGTGCAGGTCGGCGAACCGTGGATGCCGAGCTTGTGCTCGATCGAGTGGCACAGAACGTCGTTGCGCGGCCCGAGCGTGCCGTCGCCCTCGACGAGGAACTTCGGCACGAGGAAAAGCGAAATGCCCTTAACGCCGGCAGGCGCATCCGGAAGCCGCGCGAGGACGAGGTGAACGATGTTCTCCGTCCAGTCGTGGTCGCCATAGGTGATGAAGATCTTCTGGCCGAAGATCCGGTAGGTGCCGTCGTCGCGGCGTTCGGCGCGCGTGCGCAGGCCTGAAAGATCCGACCCCGCCTGCGGCTCCGTCAGGTTCATCGTTCCCATCCACTCGCCCGAGACGAGCTTGTCCAGATAGGTCTTCCGGAGATACTCGCTGCCGTGCTTCTCCAGCGCGTCGACCGCACCGATCGTCAGCGTCGGGCCGATGGCGAAAGCCATAGAGGCGCCGTTCCACATCTCCGTGACCGCCGCCGAAAGCGCGGTGGGCAGGCCCTGCCCGCCGTGATCTTCGGGGCCGGTCAGCGCGTTCCAGCCGGCCTCGCGCCAGCGCGTGTAAAGCGCCGGCCATCCGTCCGGCGTGCGCACCGTGCCGTTCTCGCGCCGCGCCCCTTGCGTGTCACCAATGGCGGCGAGCGGGGCGATCTCCTCCGCCGAGAAGCGCCCGGCCTCCTCAAGGATGGCATCGACGAGGTCAGGCGTCAGTTCGCCGTGCAGCCCCTGCTCGATCGCGGCCTCGAGCCCCGCGACCTTGTTCAGCGCAAAGCCGATCTCACCGACGGGTGCCTTGTACATGCATGTTCCTCCCCGAACTCTGAACGAGGGCTATCGCCACCGTACGTAAACGTCAATCGACGGTAACAGCCGGCGCTTGCTCCTGCGGCCGGCGATCGTCGCCCTCGGCCGAATCGCCCAGCGCGTGCCAGCCATCGTCCGGGCGGAAGCGCGGCCCATGCTTCGCCTCCAGCGTCCGCATCCGGTCGACAATCTTTCCGATGCCGCGCTGGCGAGCGTAGTGGAGCGGTCCGCCACGGAAGGGCGCAAAGCCCGTGCCGAAGATCATCGCGCCGTCGGCGATCTTCTCGTCGGCGACAACGCCCTCTCGAAGGCTCGAGACCAGTGCGTCGAGCATCGGAAGGAGCAGGCGGTCGAGGATGTCTGCGTCGGAGGGCGAACTCTCGCCGGCCGGCTCCACCTTGGCCTTCTTCGGCTTGCCGTCCTCGTAGTCGTAGAGGCCGCCGCCGGTCTTGCGGCCGAGCCGGCCCTGCTCGACCATGCGCACCAGCCATTCCGGCGTCTCGGGGAACGGCCGGTCCAGCCGCTCGCGCAACGAGGACGAGACATCGAGCGCGATGTCGAGCCCGACCTGATCGGTGAGTTCCACCGGCCCCATCGGCATGCCGAACTCTTCGGCCACCGCGTCGATCCGCTCCTTCGGAATACCCTCGTCGACCATGATCAGCGCCTCGGCCATGTATGGCGTCAACGCACGGTTCACGAGAAAGCCCGGCGCGGAGGTGACGGGCGCCGGCAGGCGCGAAAGCTCGACCGCGAAGGCCGTGGCCCGCCGCAGCGTCTCGCTGCCCGTCTTCTCGTGCCGCACGATCTCGACGAGCTGCATGCGCGAGACGGGATTGAAGAAGTGAAGGCCGACGAAGCGCGACGGGTCTTTCAGCCCTTCAGCGAGCTGCTCCAGCGGGAGCGCCGAAGTGTTGGTCGAAAGAAGCGCGCCAACCTTCAGTTTCGACTCCACTTCTGCATAGAGGCGGCGCTTGAGGTCGAGCTTCTCGGGCGCGGCCTCGATCACGAGATCAGCATGGCGCACGCCGTTGCCATCGAGGTCCGGCATCAACCGGTCGAGCGCGTCGCGCACCTTCAACGGGTCCTTGAGCGTCGCCTCGAGCATGGCCGTCGCACGCTTCATCGCGCCCCCGATAGAGGCTGGGGCGATGTCGGCGAGCGTCACGCGGAAGCCTTCGCGCGCCGCCCAGGCCGCAATGTCGCCGCCCATCGCGCCGGCGCCGATGACGTGGACATGCGAGATGGCCGAGGAGCCCTCACGCAGGCCACGCATTGCCTCGCGCAGGAAGAACACGCGCACGAGATTGCGTGCCGTGTCCGTCTCCACCAGTTCGGCGAAGCTCTTCATCTCCGCCTCGCGCATCGCCTTCGCGTTGCCGCCATGGGCCTCCCAACTGTCGATCAGGCGGTAGGGCGCGGGGTAGTGCCGCTTCGGCGCCTTCTCCTCGGCGCTGCGGCGCATCTGGCTGGCGGCATAAGCCCGGGCGGGGCGAAGCGCGAAGGCCTTGGCCTTGAGCCCGCCGCCGGCCGAACGCAGCGAGCCGGAGCGAACGGCGGCAGCGACATGACGCTCTTCCACGATCTCGTCGACGAGGCCGATCGCCTTCGCCTTGCGATCGCGCACGGTCTTGCCCGTGAGCATCATCGTCATCGCCTCGACAGGATCGGCGATCTCGGTGGCGCGGAACGTGCCGCCAAGGCCCGGATGCAGGCCGAGCATCACTTCGGGAAAACCAAGGCTCGCGCCCGGCACGGCGATGCGGTGTCGGCAGGCGAGCGCGAGTTCGAGCCCGCCGCCGAGGCAATGCCCGTGGATCACCGCGATCGCCGGCATCGGAAGCGCCGCGAGCCGGTCGAGAACGCCGTGCCCCTCGCGCAGCATCGCTGCGATCTCGATCGTCGACGCGCCGACGAACTGGTTGATGTCGGCGCCCGC
Source organism: Aureimonas mangrovi (assembly GCF_014058705.1). Lineage (NCBI taxonomy): Bacteria > Pseudomonadati > Pseudomonadota > Alphaproteobacteria > Hyphomicrobiales > Aurantimonadaceae > Aureimonas > Aureimonas mangrovi. Next base: position 1,552,088 of record NZ_CP059692.1, on the reverse strand, counting down.
CGCAAAACCCGCACGCTTGGCAGAGCGCAGCACGACTGCCTTCGGTCGCGCCGCCTCGAGGCGCGCCAGGAGCCCGTCGAGCTCTTCCAGCACGCTGCGGTCGATCGTGTTGACGCCCTTGCCCGGCCGGTCGAGCACCAGCCAGGCGACGTCTGAGGCGTCGACGCCATAGCGCCAGTTGCCTTCGGGCTCGGCAGTCGCCGCAGCGCCCAGTTCGATGACGCGGTCAGAAAGGGCGTCCAGCATGGAGCGCATCGGGCGATCTCCGTCGAGGGATGGGTTTCGCGCGTCGTCCATCATGGTCATGCGGCCTCCAGAAGCATGGCGCCGCCGAGCCCGCCGCCGATGCACTCGGTTGCGATGCCCCGTTTGACGCCCCGCGCACGCATGGCGTTCGCCAGATGCAGGGTAATGCGGTTGCCGCTCGTTCCGACCGGATGGCCGAGAGCGATGGCGCCGCCGTCGACGTTCAGCTTGTCATGAGGGATCGTGCCGGCTGGCCCGTCCAGCCCGAGAACCTCGCGGCAGACGGTCTCGTCCTCGAGCGCACGGAGGCAGGAGAGCACCTGCACCGCGAAAGCCTCGTTGAGCTCGAACAGATCGATCTCGTCGAGCGAGATTGCGCGGCGCTGGAGGATCGGCATCATCGAGACGACCGGGCCAAGCCCCATGATCGAAGGGTCGAGGCCCGCCCAGTGCGAATCCACGATCCGCGCGAGCGGCGTCAGCCCATGCTGTTCGACGGCGGCTTCGGAGGCGAGGATCGTCCACGACGCGCCGTCGGTGATCTGCGAGGCATTGCCCGCCGTCACCCGCCCATAAGGCTTTTCGAACACCGGCTTGAGCCGGGACAGTGATTCGATGCTTGAGTCAGGCCGCACGCCGTCATCGTGGTCAAAGACCTGCCCGTCGCGCGCGAAAGCCGGCAGGAGTTCGCCGGCAAGCCGCCCTTCCGCCTGTGCGCTCGCCAGACGCCGATGGCTTTCCACCGCGTAGGCATCGCCCTCTTCGCGCGAGACGTCGAAGAGGTGCGCGATCTTCTCCGCCGTCTGGCCCATGTTGAGATCGGTGATCGGGTCGGTCAGCCCGCGCTCCAGCCCGATCACGGGCTTGAGGAAATCAGGCCGCCAACTCGCCGCGGCCTTCAGCCGATCGGTCGCCGAGCGCGCGCCGTTCAGCCGCGCGAACCACTCGACGGCGCCGCGGCGCAGGACCAGCGGCGAGTGACTGAGCGCTTCCGTCCCGCCTGCTAGAACAATCTCGGCAGTGCCGTCCTCGATGGCCCGGAAGCCGGTGTCGATCGACTGCATGCCGGAGCCGCAGTTGATCTGCACCGTGAAGGCCGAGATCTCGGGTCGCAGGCCGAGGCGCAGAGCCGCAACGCGCGCCGGGTTCATCTCGTCGGCAACGACGTTGACGCAGCCGAGGATCACAAGGTCCACCAACTCGGGCGAGAAGTCCTGCCGCAGAAGCAGCGGGCGCCCGCACTGGACCGCGAGGTCGACCGGGCTGAAGGGCCCCGGCTTGCCGCGCGCTTTGATGAAGGGCGTGCGAGCGCCGTCGACGATATAGACAGGGCGGCTCATTCGGCGGCCTCCGCGCGCGTTTCACTCCGGGCAGGCTCCTTGTCGCGGCGATGCTGAGCGGCAAGCGGAGAGACGTCCTCGGCCGGGAAGGCGTCGACGGCGACCACTCTGGCCACGGCGGCTTCCGCTTCGGCCAGAAGCGCCGCGTCCTCGGCCGTGATGATCTTGCCCTCCAGCGCCTTGTCGCGATCGCGCAACTTCGCTTCGCGCATTTTCTTGGCGGCCGGTGCGGCGCGCGTCACGAGGTCGAAGGCGGCTTCCAGGTCGCGGATCGGGTGCTCCTCATGGCGGGTGCCGAGGTAGAGGTCCGGCGTGAGGCGGTCGCGCTGTGCGGCCGGGCGCATCAGGATCCCCGCGACTTCCGTGACCAGTTCGTCGGCCATGGCCCGGTTAGGCACGCCGAGCGGGAAAGCGATCAGGCGGGTGACGACCGAAGCCCAGCGCGCCGGCAGGTTCTGCAGCACGCCCTCGAAGGCCGCGCCGATGCGGTTGGACCCGCGGATCATCAGATACTCAACGATCGGTCGATCGACCTCCGGCCGCCCCTCGACCTCGAAGCGTTTCAGCGTCGCGGCGAGCAAATACATCTCGGAGAGGATGTCGCCGAGCCGCGCGGAGATCATCTCCCGGCGCTTGAGAGCGCCGCCGAGAGTCAGGAGCGCAAGGTCGGAGAGAAGCGCGAATGCAGCCGAGAAGCGCGAAAGCTGGCGCCAGTGGCTGGTGAAGGCCGCCTTGTGCGGTGCGGGGCCGGCAAGCCCACCTGTCCACCCGCGCAGCCAGGCGCGCCCCGCGTTCTTCGCCGAATGACCGACATGGGCCCAGAAATGGGTATCGAATGCATCGAGGCCCTTCTCGCGGTCCTCCTCGGTGAGCGCCTTCATCTCCTTCAGCATGAAGGGATGCGCGCGGATCGCCCCCTGCCCGAAGATCATCAGCGAACGGGTGAGGATGTTGGCGCCCTCGACCGTGATGCCGATCGGCACGGACTTGTACTGCGCGCCGAGATAGTTCTTCGGCCCGTCGATGATGCCCTTCCCGCCGTGGATGTCCATCGCAAGTGTGATCGTCTCGCGCATCCGCGTCGTGGCGTTGTACTTCATGATCGCCGAGACGACGGACGGGCGATGCCCTTCGTCGAGCGCCGCGACGGTCAACCGACGGGCCGCATCCACCTGATAAGCGTTGGCCGCGATCTCGGCGAGAGGCTCCTGGATGCCCTCGAACATGCCGATGGGCAGGTTGAACTGCGTGCGCACGCGGGCATAGGCGCCGGAGACGCGCGCGGCCATCGCGCAGGCTGCCGCCGACTGCGAAGGCAGAGAGATGCCGCGCCCCGCAGCGAGCGCCGTCATCAGCATCGTCCATCCCTCGCCGATCTGCTCCTCGCCGCCGAGGATCGAGGACATCGGCACGAAGACGTCGCACCCGTGGAGGGGGCCGTTCTGGAAGTAGGTGGAGAGCGGAACGTGTCGGTCACCCGTCGTGACGCCCGCCGTGTCGACCGGGATCAGCGCCACGGTGATGCCGAGATCCTCGCCCCGCCCGAGATGGTTGTCCGGGTCTCGCATCTTGAAGGCGAGGCCCATCACGGTGGCGACGGGCCCGAGCGTGATGTAGCGCTTCTCGAAATTCAGCCGGATGCCGAGGACACGCTCGCCCTCGAACTCGCCATGCTCGACGATGCCCGTATCGATCATCGCGGCCGCATCCGAGCCCGCCTCAGGCGAGGTCAGGCCGAAGCACGGAATTTCGCGCCCGTCCGCAAGGCGGGGCAGCCAATAGTCCCGCTGCTCCTGCGTGCCGAAATGCAACATCAGTTCGCCCGGTCCGAGCGAGTTGGGCACCATGACGGTGACGCCGGCCGCTACGCTGGCGGAGGAGACTTTGCGCACGACCTCCGAATGAGCGGTGTTGGAGAAGCCGAGCCCGCCATACTCCTTCGGTATGATCATCCCGAAGAACTTCTTCTCCTTCAGGAAGGCCCACACCTGCGGCGGGAGGTCATGGTCTTCGTGCGCGATCTTCCAGTCGTCGATCATCGCGCACAGATCCTCGACCGGTCCGTCGAGGAAGGCCTGCTCTTCCGGCGTCAGCTTGGCCGGCGGCATCGCCAGGAGCTTGTCCCAATCCGGCGAGCCGGAGAACAGCTCGCCGTCCCACCAGACCGTTCCCGCGTCGATCGCCTTCGCCTCGGTCTCCGAGATCGAGGGCAGGACGCCCTTGGCCCAGCGATAGATAGGCTTGGTCAGCTTTTCCTTGCGGAACGACATGGTGGCTCTCCCGTCTTCGGCTTTACCGTTAACGTAAGAACGCCCCGAAAAAATCCAGCCGTTTCGTGAAGATGCCTTTCGGGTTCGTCGCCGATCAGCGCGCGCGATGCGCGATGTCCGTGCGCCACATGGCTTCGGGCCAGTCGACCTGCGCGACGGCTTCGTAGGCCGCATCCGCTGCCTTTCCGACATCCGTGCCGATCGCGGAGACGTTGAGGACGCGGCCGCCTGTCGCGGTCAGGACATCGCCCTCCAGCGTCGTGCCGGCGTGGAACACTTTCACGGTATCGCTCTCGGGCGGCAGCGCGGCGATCACGGTCCCGCGCCTGTGCGCTCCAGGGTAGCCGGGGCTCGCCATCACCACGGTCACTGCCGCCTCGTCGCGCCAGCGCGGCGACACGTCGGCGAGACCGCCCGAAGCGGTGGCCATCAGGATCGGCAGGATGTCGTCCTCAAGGCGCATCATCAAAACCTGACACTCCGGGTCGCCGAAGCGGACATTGTATTCAATGAGCTTCGGCCCCTCGACGGTAAGCATCAGTCCGGCGTAAAGCACGCCCTTGAAGGGCGTTCCCGCCTCGGCCATGCCCTCCAGCGTCGGGCGCACGATTTCGGCCATCGCGCGCTCCACCAGCGCCTCGTCCATCAGGCCGGACGGCGAATAGGCGCCCATGCCGCCGGTGTTCGGGCCCTTGTCGCCGTCGAAGGCGCGCTTGTGGTCCTCAGCCGTGCCGAAGGCGATCGCGGTGCGGCCGTCGCACAGACAGAAGAGGCTTGCTTCAGGCCCTTCAAGGCATTCCTCGACGACGACGCTTGAGCCCGGCTCGGCGAGGCAATCCTCCAGCGCGGCCAGCGCCTCGTCGACGCTCGCGGCGACCGTCACGCCCTTGCCCGCCGCGAGCCCGTCCGCCTTCACGACGATCGGCGCGCCTTGCCTCTCGACATAGGCGCGCGCCGCGGCAAGGTCATCGAAGCGCGCATAGCGGGCAGTCGGGATCGATTTGACGTCGCAAAGCGCCTTGGTGAACGCTTTCGAGCCCTCCAGCCGTGCAGCAGCGGCGCTCGGGCCGAACGCCGCGATCCCGGCCGCCAAAAGCTCGTCCACAAGCCCGTCCACAAGCGGCTTCTCGGGGCCCACCACAACGAAATCGACGGCGTTCTGCCGGCAGAAGGCGACGACGGCCGCGCCGTCCGCGATGTCCAGCGCGGCGATCTCCGCCTCCTCTGCAATCCCGGGATTGCCGGGCGCGGCGAACAGGCGGCCGATCGAGGGCGAGCGCTTCAACTTCCAGGCCAGCGCATGTTCGCGCCCACCGGCGCCGATCAGGAGGACGTTGGTCATGGGAAGAGGTCCGCTTCGTGATGCTCGATCGAGTGCGCGCAGTTACGAGGCGCCCGCCTTGCCGGTCAAGCGTGGACTCGGCGAGGAAACGGCTTGACGCGCGCCGCTTTCCGGCCTTTCTCAGCACCCATGCAGAACTGGCACGACCGCACGGTCGCATCCGGCGAGCGCGTGGTCGACGCGCCGTCGCAGAATTGGGTCTACCGCGCCTTGCCGCGCGCCCTTTGGCCCTATGCGCAGCTGGCGCGCTGGGACCGGCCGATCGGCTGGCAGCTTCTCCTATGGCCGTGCTGGTGGTCGGCGGCACTCGCGCCGCAATGGGCGGCGGCCTCGGCCGTCCACACCGGCCTGCCGAATTTCTGGCACCTTCTCCTCTTCGTCATCGGCGCCATCGCCATGCGCGGAGCGGGCTGCACATACAATGACCTCGTGGATCACGAGATCGACGGGCGCGTGACGCGCACGCGCTCCCGCCCTTTGCCCTCGGGCCGGGTGACGCGGCTGAACGCCAAGCTCTTCCTCGTCGCCCAGTCGCTCGTGGGCCTCGCGGTGCTCGTCCAGTTCAACCTCTTCGCCATCGGGCTCGGCATCGCCTCCCTGGCCACGGTTGCGATCTATCCGTTCCTGAAACGCGTGACGGACTGGCCGCAGGTCGGCCTCGGCCTCGCCTTCTCCTGGGGCGCGCTGATGGGATGGGCGGGATACTGGGGCACGCTCGGCTGGGCGCCCTTCGCGCTCTATGTCGGCGCGGTGCTTTGGACCGTGGGCTACGACACGATCTACGCGCATCAGGATCGGGAGGACGATGCGCTGGTGGGCGTGCGCTCCACCGCCCGCCTTTTCGGCGAGCGCACCAAGCCCGCGCTCGCAATCCTCTATCTCGGCACGATCCTGTGCTTCGCACTCGCCTACCAGCTCACCGGCGGGACGAGCGGCGGGCCCGCATGGCCCGCCTACGCGGCACTGGCGATCGGCGCAGGCCAGATGATCTGGCAGATCTGGTCGCTCGACATCGACGATGCCGAGCAGTGCCTCGCCCTCTTCAAGTCGAACAACCTCTTCGGCTGGATCATCTTCCTCGGGCTGATCGTCTCATCGCTCTGGATGCTCTCCTTCCCGACCCACTATTGAAGCGAGAGGTCAGGAACGGGCGATGATCTCTTCGCCGCTGACGCAAAGGCGCATGCCAAGGCCGCCCGGCTTACGGCGCGCGAGGAAGCGCGGGCGGCGGTTCTTCGGCACCGCGCGCCGCCGCGGCATCGGATCGGCGGTGCGAACGCGGCCGAGCGTCTCCTCAAGCGGTACGACGGAGCCGTCCGCCTCCACCATCAGCATGGCCAGCCCGAAGAGCTCCGACCAGCCGCGCCAGTCGGCGGCGACGTCGAAGAGATCGCTCGCGACCAGAAGCGGCACGCAGAGCTTGGGGTTCTCGTGGTGCAGTTCCAGCGTGACCGTCACCTTGCCCTCGCCATCCTCCATCGCGCGGGCGGCGACACCCTTGAAGGCGTTCGCCGGCAGGGCGATCGAGACGGGCACGCCGCTGTGGGCGAGACGACGGCGCACGACGGCGCCGCGATGGTCAATGCGGTAGCCGACGACCTCCTCGCCGTCCATCATCTCGAAGACCTGGCGACGATCGGCGAAGGCCGGGTCGACGCGGATGGGAACGCTCGCCCATTCGGGACGGTGCGGAAGAGTGCTGGTCAGCGAGCTCATGGTCGAAACCTCTGCCTGTTGTTCCGGAAATGCTTCCGGTCCTGTCGATCCGGCCGATGTTTCCCGGCTCGGATAACTGCAGGCTACAGGGGGGCTGTTTCGCTCGACCTAAGAAAGTCGGTTAAGTCTTCCTGCATGCGCTCAAGGTTATCGAAAACGCAATTTGAACGAAACTTTAGAGAACCTTACCGGGATTCAAGATCGAGTAAGGATCGACGGTCGCCTTGATGGCGCGCATGAGCGCCATCTCGGCCGGCTCCTTGGTGCGCGCGAGTTCCTCGCGCTTGAGCTGGCCAATTCCATGCTCGGCCGAGAAGCTGCCTGAAAGGCCGGCGACGACGGCGTGGACGATCGCATTCATCTCGTGCCAGCGATCGAGAAAGACAGCGGAATCCATCCCGACCGGCTGCGTCAGATTGTAGTGGATGTTGCCGTCTCCCAGATGCCCGAACGCGACGATGCGCACGCCCGGCATCGCGGCCGTCACCGCTGCCCCCGCCTCGCGCAGGAAGCGGGGCACCTCGGCCACGGGCACGGCGACGTCGTGCTTGATCGAGCCGCCCTCGGGCTTCTGCGCCCAGCTCATGGCCTCGCGCATGCGCCAGAACGCTTCGGCGTCGGCGCCCGACTGGGCGATCGCGGCATCCTCGATCTCGCCCGCCTCGAAGGCCTCCGACAGCACGCGCTCCATCGTCTCGCGCGCGTCCTCTCCCGAGCGCTGCGACGAGATCTCGAGAAGCACGTACCATCCGTGCGGCTCGCCCATCGGGTCGCGGGCGCCTTGCGTGTGGCGCAACGTGAATTCCATGCCGATGCGCGCCATCAGCTCGAACGCCGTCAACTGGCCGCCCGCCAGCCCCTCCGCGCGCCGCAGAAGCGCGATCGCTTTGTCGGGCGAGCGCAGGCCGACAAAGGCCACCTCGCGCCCCGCAGGCTTGGGAAAGAGCTTGAGGACGGCGGCGGTGATAACGCCAAGCGTGCCTTCCGAGCCGATCAGGAGATGACGCCAATCGTATCCGCGATTGTCCTTCTTGAGGCGACGCAGGCCGTTCAGCACTTCGCCGGACGGCAGCACCGCCTCGATCCCGAGGCACAGATCGCGGCTGTTGCCATAGGCCAGAACGCCCGTGCCGCCTGCGTTGGAAGCAAGGTTACCTCCGATCTGGCACGAGCCCTGCGAACCGAGCGACAGCGGATAGAACAGCCCGGCCTCGTCCGCCGCCTCGTGCACGTTCTGAAGGACAGCGCCGGCTTCGACGGTCATCGTGCGCCCGACCGGATCGACCTCGCGGATGCGATCGAGGCGCGACAGCGACAGCACCACCTCCCCCGGGCCGCGCGGCATCTGGCCGCCGACGAGACCGGTGTTCCCGCCCTGCGGCACGATGGGGGTGCGAGTCTCGCTCGCCAGGCGGAGGACCGCGGAAACCTGGCCGACATCGGCCGGGCGCAGAACCAGCCGACCATCGGCCGCGAAGAGATCGCGCGGCTCGTGCATGTAAGGCGCGATCATGCCCGGCTCGCTCAATGCGTTGGCCGGCCCGACGATCTCGCGGAAGCGCTCGATCACCGCTTCGTCGAGCGGCCTGCCCTTTGTCTCTCCCCTCGCGTCCATGACCCTCCCTTTCCTGTCATTCACGCGGCGCAGCGGCGCGCCGCAAGCGGTCGTTGATCGCCTGTCCGAGCCCCCTCTCCGGGATCGGCGCGACGGCAATGCGCTCGATCGCCGGATCGTCGAAACCGGCGAGTGCGGCGAAGAGCCCCGCCGCCGCCTCGCGCAGATCGCCTGCCTCACTGAGATTAACGAGCGCCGCCGCCTCGCCGGCGCCCGGCACCTCCTGTGGACCGAAGGCGAGAAAATGCTCGCCCGGCTCCACGTTTCGCGCGCCGAGCCGCACTCTCCCGGAAGGCGCGTAGTGCGACGACATCTGGCCGGGCGCTTCGATACCGCCGCCCGACGCGGCCAGAATTTGCGCCCCTGTCGCGGCCTCGACCTCTTCGACGGTCAGCGCGCCGGGCCGCAGGAGACGGATCCCGTCCGCCTCGACCTTGAGGATCGTCGATTCGAGACCGAGGGCGCATAGCCCACCGTCGAGGATGAGCTCGATCCGTCCGCCGAGCGTGCGTCGAACCTCCCCGGCGCTAGTCGCGCTGACGCGGCCAGAGGCGTTGGCGCTGGGTGCCGCGAGCGGTCTACCGAGCTTGGCAATGATGTCGGAAGCGGCGCCGCGCGGCATTCGAACCGCGACGCTCGAGAGCCCGGCCAGCGCCAGCGGATGCACGGGCGACCCCTCCTCCAGCGGCAGGACGAGCGTCAGCGGACCGGGCCAGAACAGATCGGCGAGCCGTTCGGCGCTAGCATCAAACCGCGCAATCCGGCGTGCCATCTCGCGATCGCTCACGTGAGCAATCAGCGGGTTGAAGCTCGGCCGACCCTTCGCCTCGAAGATGCGCGCGACACTCTCGCCGCGCGTGGCGTCGCCGGCCAGGCCGTAGACCGTTTCGGTCGGCAGCGCGACGAGACCGCCGGCCGCCAGCACACGAACCGCCTCGGCCTCGGCATGCGGATCGTTCAGGGAAAGGGTACGCGTGTCCATCACGCGGCAAGCCATAATGCGGAAAGACCCGCGCTCCAAGCGCGGGCCGGACGTGTCCCGCGAATGTCGACTACCGGAAGGCGGATGCGATGCGGCTGGTCACGCTCGAAAGCGCCCAGCCGCCCTTCTCTTCATCGTCGAGCGACGAACGCCGCTCCGGCTCGGGATGGGCAGCCGCTTCGCGGAGGCGCTCCGCGATGCGAGAGTGGGCGTCGACCCGCGCCTGCGCCAGTTCATCGAGGCGTGCGGCGTTCTGCAGCGTTCCGGCGGCCGGCGTTTCCGGGGCCAGGATTTCCCGCACCTTGGACATATCGCCCTGAAGCTGACCGAACGCATCGATCATGCCGGCCGAGACATCCTGCGTGCGCAGCGGTGGCGCGCGGCGGACCTTGGCGTCGGCGGGCAGATCCGGCTCGACGCGCGGGGCAGTGGTCGTCAGCGCGGAGAGAACCGGGCTGCGGCCAGCCTGGGTGTGTTCGCGGCGCGCAACCTCCGTCAGGAGTTGAAGCGGATCAACGTGGCTGCCGCCCGACTCTCCGCTCGGCCCGTAGGCGGCAAGCATCGCGCCAGGTCCCTCGTCGTCCGCATTGTCATTGGCGGCGACGATCGAGCCGACGGCCTCAATCGAATCGCCGGCCTTTGCTGCCGCACTCGCGATCAGCGCGTCGGAGTTCGGGTGCATGGGCGGCGCTGGGGCGTCGCCGACCAGATCGGCGAAGGGCCACGCCTCCTTCAGTTCGGCCACCGTCAACGGCGAGACGTTCACGTCGATGTCGGTCTTCGTGCCCTGCACGCGATAGGGGCAGGAGCGGCCGTTGCAATTGTGCATGGATGCGAACTGCCACAGCGCGTAGCTGGGCCACGTTTCCTCCGGGAACATGCCGGTGATGTCGTCGCGATAACGCGCGTACCAGAGCGGCAGGCGCGACAGCAGGGGATAATCCGAAGCGTTCTTCGAGATGTAGGCGGCGGTGCTGCCATTGGTGTAGAGCACCGGATAGCGCCCGACGCGGATCTTGATCTGCTCGGCAAAGATTTCCGCGTCCGCGAGCGACATCCAGGCGTCGGGATCGTTGTCCTCGATGTCGAGGGCGATCAGCTCGTCCTCCTCGGGCTTGGCGAAGTCGATGAAGTGGTCGGCCTGCTCGCGCGGATTGCCGGGGCGGCCGAGATGGTAGGCGCCCCATTTGAGGCCAAGCATCTTCGCCATCTCGCGGCGGGTGAAATAGAGCTCCTGCGTGACGGAGTACTTCCACCAGCGGTTCTTGCACAGGCGCTCGTCGTCTCCCGAAAGGCCTCGGCACGACCAGGCGGGCGGCAAACCGTCGGAAGCCTTCGAGATGAAGCCGGCGATCCGCTCGTCCGAGGTCATCTCCGCCCAATTGATCGGATTGAACTCATAGGCGTCGATCACGAGGGCCCGGCTCTCGTCTTTCCAGGGGCGATCCCATTCGGCCTGCGCGGGAAGCGCACCGAGCACCATCGCTCCGGCAACGAATGCCAACGACCATCGACCGGCGGCCGCGATGGCCACGCTCAACTTCAGCATACAGGAGTTCCCCTCGTCGTCACCGCCATCGCCGCCGCACCCCTGGCGGGAAGCGGCGAAGAGGTCGGTCGACCTGCCCCATGCGATCCGGCGTCATTCCCCAGAAAACGCGAGGAGGGGACGACCGGGAATGCGTACAGAGATTTCGGGCCCGGCCTGTCTCCGCAGAGGAGCCGGATGCGATTAAGTCCTTGTGCCGACAGTTTTTGTCAGGTTCCGGGCGACTTCGTCACGTTCCCGTGATTCATTGTGGCAGGCGTCGGTCCGGCGACCTCGACATTTTTTTCGGCCGAGCGCCTATCAAGCCAAATCTTGCTTAACGAAAGCTTGCCTGCGGCGCGACGGACCGTGGGAACCCGTGCGGCGGATCAACCGGCGATCCGCGAAAAGTCCGCGACGCGTTCGGTGGCCGACCGGATTCGCGCCAGCAACGCCAGGCGATTGGCGCGCAGCCCCTCGTCTTCCGCGTTGACGAGAACCTTCTCGAAGAACGCGTCGGCAGGGCCGCGCAACTTTCCGAGAGCAGCCGTCGCCTGCCGGTAATCCTCGGCAGCGAGCGCCGTGTCGAGCTCGCGTTCAGCATACTCGACAGCATCGAACAGCGCCGTTTCCTCCGCTTCCACGAGCACATCGCGCGAAACGGCGGGCGCGACTGCGGTGCCCTTCTTCTCTTCGGCGGCAAGGATGTTGGCCGAGCGGCGATAGGCGGCGAGGAGGTTGCGGCCGTCCTCGGTCTCCAGAAGCGAACCGAGCGCGGCGACGCGTTCCGCAATGTCGAGAAGGTCGTCCTTCGCACCCTCGCCCGAGCCGGACGAGAGAACAGCGTCGACGAGATCGTGCCGCGCACCTTCGTCGCGCAACTGCCCCTTCAGCCTGTCGTGGAAGAAGGAAAGGAGATCGCCCGCCGGCATCAGCGGTCCAAGCGGCAGGCGCAGGCGGTTGTCGAGGACGATGCGGATGACGCCGAGCGCGGCTCGGCGCAGCGCGTAGGGGTCCTTCGAGCCAGTCGGCTTCTCGTCGATCGCCCAGAAGCCGACGAGCGTATCGAGCTTGTCGGCAAGCGCGACTGCCACCGCCACCGGATTGGCTGGCACGCTATCGGTCGGCCCGAGCGGCTTGTAGTGATCCTCGATCGCCGCCTGCACGCTTTCGCTCTCGCCCTGGAGGCCGGCATATTTGCGGCCCATCAGGCCCTGCAGTTCCGGGAACTCGCCCACGGCCTCGCTGGTCAAGTCCGCCTTTGCGAGGACGGCTGCACGGCGCGCTTCGGCCGGATCGGCGCCGACGCTCGGTGCCAGCGCCTCTGCGAGCGCGGCGATGCGCTTCACCCGCTCGCCCTGCGTGCCGAGCTTGGCGTGGAAGGTGACGCCCAGCGCGTCGAGCTTGGCCATGCGCTGATCGAGCGGCCGGGCGAGGTCGAGCCCGAAGGCCTCCGCCGAGCCTTTCAGCGCGGCGACGTCCGGCAGGTCCTGCTGGTCGGTGTTCCAGAAGTAGAGCGCGTCCGAGAGCCGCGCGCGAACCACCTTGCCGTTGCCGCGCGCGATCTCGGCGCCGCCGTCGCTCGCCTCGATGTTGGAGACGAGGAGGAAGCGGTTGGAAAGCCCCTCACCGCCCATCTGCCGCGTCACGAAGCACTTCTGGTTGGTGCGGATCGTCAGGCGGATCATCTCCGGCGGGATGGAGAGGAACGCCTCGTCGAAGGCGCCCATCAGCACCACAGGCCACTCAACGAGACCGCACACTTCCTCCAGAAGCCCCTCGTCCTCGACGAGCTCAAGCCCTTGCGCAAAGGCGAGGTTCTGCGCGTCGGTGCGGATGACCTCCTTCCGGCGCTCGGCATCGAGAACGACGTGGGCCGCTTCGAGCTTCGCGACATAATCATCGAAACGCCGCACCATGATCGGGTCGGGCGCGTGGAAACGGTGGCCGACGGTGGTGTTGCCGGAGTGCAAGCCGTCGATCTCGAATTCCACCACCGCCGTCTCGCCTACTTCGGGGCCGAAAACGCACAGGATCGACTGCAACGGGCGTACCCAGCGCAAGGAGCCGGGGCGTGCGGAGGCAGGGCCCCAGCGCATCGACTTTGGCCACGGGAAATCGCGCACGATAGCCGGCATGAACTCGGCGACGATCTCTTCCGCGGGGCGGCCTGGCTTCACGCTCGTCGCGACGTAGAAGTCGCCCTTCTTGTCGCTCTGAATGCTCGCCTCCTCGATGGAGGCCAGGCCGGCAGCGCGCAAGAAGCCCTCGATGGCCTTTTCCGGCGCGCCGACTTTCGGTCCCTTGCGCTCTTCGCGCCGGTCCTTCGAACGCGCTTCCAGCCCACGGATGTCGAGCGTCAGACGGCGCGGAGTCCAGTATTCGCGCGCCCCCTCGTAGGTGAGCCCCGCCTCCACCAGAGCGTCGGTGACGAGCTTGCGCAGGTCGCCGGCGGCTTTGCGCTGCATGCGCGCGGGAATCTCTTCGGAGCGGAGTTCGAGAAGCAGGTCGGGCATGGGATCGCGTGTCAGGCTTTCGGGCGGGGTGATGTCGCGCGGGGCGAAACATCACGCCCGCCGTCCGAATGCAAGGCTAGAGCGCGCCTGCGAAGGTGTCGCAGCTCGCCGTCTCGCCGCTCTCGTATCCACGACGGAACCATGTCTGGCGTTGCTCGGAGGTGCCGTGCGTGAAGGAATCGGGCACGACGGTGCCCTGGCTGCGGCGCTGGAGCGTGTCGTCGCCGATCTGGCTGGCCGCGTTCAGCGCCTCGTCGATGTCCCCGTCATCGAGATACCCGTCCTGGTAGACGTCGTGCGCCCACACGCCGGCATAACAGTCCGCCTGCAACTCGGTCTGGACGGAGATTCGGTTCGCCTCCGCCTCGGGCAGCTGCTGGCGAAGCCGCTGCGTCTCCCCGAGCGTTCCCATCACGTTCTGGACGTGATGCCCGACCTCGTGCGCGATCACATAGGCCTGCGCAAAGTCGCCCGGCGCGTCGAGATCGTTCGCGAGTTGGCCGAAGAAACCGAGGTCGAGGTAGAGGCTCTGGTCGCGGGGGCAGTAGAAGGGGCCGGTGGCCGCTCCCGCGAACCCGCAGCCGGAGGAGACGGTGTTGGTGAAGAGCACCAGCGTCGGCTCGGGATAGGTCTCGCCCGCGGCCTCGAAGCGCGCGTTCCAGACGTCCTCGGTGTCGGCGAGGACTGTCGCGATGAAATCGTCCGTCTCATCGGCCGTGCCCTGAACACCCGGGCCCTGCGCGGTTCGGGTCGGTGCATTGCCGCCGCCGTCAGTCATTCCGAGGAGCGTCAGCGGATTGATGCCGAAGAAGAGCCAGAGCGCGCCAATGATGAGGAGAAAACCGATTCCGCCGCCGCCGCCGGCGCGGATCGGAACCCGCAAACCGCCGCCGCGACCACCGGAAAAACCGCCTCCCCCGCCTCGGCGGTCTGAGACGTTGGTGCTCTGGCGACGGCCTCTCCACTGCATGACCGGTTCCCTCGATCGTTGAGGACAGGCAGATAGAGCGGGGGGCCAGCCGGAACAGGTCCGACGGCCAGCGAGCTATGTGTCCGAGGCTTTCGGATCGCTTGCCACCCAATGCCATGACGACACCCAGCGCGAATGTCGTTCCCGAGCGCCGGTGCGGCGGGGAGAATGTCGTCGCCGGAAGGGCGAACGACCCGGGACACCTCGATCAGGCGGCGAGCAGCGCCCCGCCGGCTTCCGTCAGCAGAAATGCCTCGCCGCACGCCTTGGCGAGGGTGCGCACCCGCAGGATATAGCTTTGACGCTCCGTCACGGAGATCACCCCGCGCGCGTCGAGGAGGTTGAAGGCATGGCTCGCCTTGATAGCCTGGTCGTAGGCCGGCAACACGCAGCGGTGAAGTCCGCCCTTCTCGCCCGGCTCGCCCGCCTTCAGGATCGCGGCGCACTCGCGTTCGGCATCGTCGAAATGCGACAGCAGCATCTTCGTGTCGGCGATTTCGAAGTTGAAGCGCGAATACTCCTGCTCGGCCTGCAGGAAGACATCGCCATAGGTGACTTTCTCGTCGCCGTCGCGGCCGTTGAAGTTCAGGTCGTAGACGTTGTCGACGTTCTGGACGTACATCGCCAGCCGCTCGAGCCCGTAGGTCAGTTCACCCGCCACAGGCGCGCACTCGATCCCGCAGACCTGCTGGAAATAGGTGAACTGCGAGACCTCCATCCCGTCGCACCAGCATTCCCAGCCAAGGCCCCAGGCGCCGAGCGTCGGGCTCTCCCAGTCGTCCTCGACGAAGCGGATATCGTGGAGTGCGGTGTCGATGCCGATCGCCTTCAGGGAGCCGAGATAGAGTTCCTGCAGGTTCGAGGGGTTCGGCTTCAGGATCACCTGATACTGGTAGTAGTGCTGGAGGCGGTTGGGATTCTCACCGTAGCGCCCATCCTTGGGACGGCGCGAAGGCTGCACATAGGCCGCGTTCCAGCTCTTCGGCCCGAGCGCGCGCAGCGTCGTCGCCGGATGGAACGTGCCCGCGCCCACTTCCATGTCATAGGGCTGCAGGACGACACAGCCGTAATCCGCCCAGTAGCGGTGAAGGGCGAGAATCAGACCCTGGAACGAGCGTTCCGGGCGCATGTAAGGGGCAGTTTCGAGCATCGGGCGCCTGAGGTTGAAGCGGCTTCACCCGCTCGTGCCACGCGCGCCCGTGAAGGGTCAATGGCAGAGGATCGCGCGAAAGCGAGGTCCCTCAATCCTTGCGAAGGCGATACACGCCATCCTGGCCGCGCACGAGCGTGCCGTGCGCGCGGTTGCGCTGCTCGGCCTCCGCCTGCCGGTTGCGCTCGGTCACGCGCGCGGCATCCTTCTTCATCTGCTGGAAGCCGTAATAGGCGGCAGCACCTACAAAACCCAGAAGCAGCAGCGGAGGCATGAGATCGACCATGGGAAGAGACCTTCTGTCGCCGACTATGTTGAGCCAGAGCGGCGAAGTAAAGGCACTGCGATCAAAGCTCCGTCAAAGGCCGTAACGCGCCCACAGAGCGCGCTCCTCCGCCAGTGAGGCGATCTGTAAAACGGCGCCCGCGCCGATCGCGGCAGCGCTGCCTTCGATGCCCGGTGCCGGGGCCCGCGTTCCGAAGAGGCCGCGACGCGCCTGCATCATCACAGGTCGCACCTTATCGCCATACCGTTCGCGCAGAACGGAACGCAGGTCGCCGAGCCTGTCGACGAGGCCGAGCGCCCGGCCACGAGTGCCGGACCAGAACAGCCCAGAGAAGAGGTCCGGGTCGTCCACTAGGCGCCCGCCGCGGCGCGTCTTGACGAGGTCGACGAAGGTCTCGTGGATTTCGGCCTGCAGGCTCTTCAGATGTTCCACGTCCTCGGCGCGCTCGGGGCGAAACGGATCGAGGATCGCCTTGTTCGTACCGGCTGTGTGGACACGCCGCTCGACGCCGATCTTGCCGAGAAGGTCGACGAAACCGAAGCCGCCCGAGACGACGCCGATTGACCCGACGATCGAGGACGGATCTGCGACGATCTCGTCACCCGCGCAGGCGATCATGTAGCCGCCTGAGGCTGCGACATCCTCGCAGAACATGATGACATGCTTGTTCTTCTCGGCCGCCAGATCGCGGATGCGCTGGAAGATCAGACGGGACTGGACGGGCGAGCCGCCCGGCGAGTTGACCTGTATGGCGACCGCCGGCGCGTCCTTCATCGCGAAGGCCCGGTCGAGGAGCGGGGCGACGGAGGCCATCGAAACGCTCTGGCGCAGCGGCCCGCCTCCCGACATGATGGTTCCGTGAAT
This sequence comes from Aureimonas mangrovi, assembly GCF_014058705.1. Taxonomy (NCBI): domain Bacteria; kingdom Pseudomonadati; phylum Pseudomonadota; class Alphaproteobacteria; order Hyphomicrobiales; family Aurantimonadaceae; genus Aureimonas; species Aureimonas mangrovi. Next base: position 1,535,263 of record NZ_CP059692.1, on the reverse strand, counting down.
GCGGACGACCGGAACGGCGACCTCGTCCTTGCGAAAGCGCTTCGGGAGGAGCCTTGTCGGGAATCTCACGGGGCATCGCCTTTATCTTGCTTCGATCCGGCGGATGTAAGAGCCACGGCGCTCCTTCGCAAAGGCCGGTCAGCGCCCCGCGGCAAGCGAAAGATGTGCGGCACCGTCGCCGATCTCACCCGAAAGCTCGTTCGCCGAACCGTCCGGCCCAAAGAGGACGACGGCCCGAAGGATCGACGGCGCGGCTCGCGAGCCGCGGCGCGCGCCGACGAGGAGGCGCGTCGCCGCCCCGGGCCTCGTGTGGACCGGAAGGATCGAGAGCGCCCCGAGCCTGTTCTCCAGTGCCGTGAAGACGGTCGGCAGATCAGCAGGTCGCACGATCGCGTGGAGACGACCGCGCGGAGCGACGAGCGCGGCCGCAACCCGCAGCCAGCGCAGGAGGAAATCCGGTCCTTCGACGTTCAGCGCGGCGCGGCGGCGTGGATCGGGCGAAACGCGATGATTGGCCGGATAGAATGGCGGGTTCGTCAGAACGAGATCGAAACCGCCATCGGCGAGACCGGCCGCCTCGCGCGCCGCGCGTCCGGCCAGCACGTCCAGCCGTGCGACCCGGCTGCGCGCGGCGAAGTCAGCGTTCCCGGCGAGCGAGAGCGTGCGCGCAAGTGCGGCGGCGCAGGCTTCGTCCCGTTCTGCGAGCACCACCCGAAGCGCGGGAGCAAGGGCCGCCGCGCCAAGCCCGACGGCGCCGGTTCCCGCGCCGAGATCAAGCGCGGTACCCTCCATGTCCTTTGCCACGGTCGCGGCGAGGAGCATCGCGTCGAGCCCGGCGCGGTAGCCGCCGACGGCCGGCTGGATGAGGGTGAAGCGGCCGCGATGAAAGCGGTCGGCCCGCTCGCCGGCCTCAGGAGAGCTCATGGCCGAGTTCGGCATCGCGCAGGATGCGGCGCGCCTGCTCGATGCGCTCGGCATCGACGAGGATGCGACGGGGGAGAATGCCGATCGAGCCGTCGAGGATGCTCATGTGGCTGTCCGCGACGATATGCGTGATACCGGCGTCTTTCAAAAGGGCGTCCACAAAGGAGATCAGGACGGCGTCGGTGGTGCGCATCAGCTCGAGCATGGGGCATGATGTCCACCAAAAGAGGGGCAGCCGCAAGGCATGCGACGCCCGGCAGCACCGCTTCGGCACCATACCCGATGCCCGGCGTTATGATCTTCCGCCTTGCCGTCGCCGTCGCGCGTGTTTATGCCGCGCGCAACAACGGAGGTTCGCCTTGAGCGTCGCCCATCCCAAGCCCGACGTCGCGGCCCGCCCCTCGGTCGCCGCGATCGCCGACCTGACGAAGGCGGACATGAGCCGCGTCAACGCGCTCATCCTCTCGATGGCCGGCTCCAACGTCGAGCTGATTCCGCAGATCGCCGATCATCTCATCTCGTCGGGCGGCAAGCGCCTGCGCCCGATGCTGACCATCGCCTCCGCCCTCGCCTTCGGCTACCGCGGCGAAGCGCATGTGAAGCTGGCGGCGAGCGTCGAGTTCCTGCACACGGCGACGCTTCTGCACGACGATGTCGTGGACGAGAGCGATCTACGTCGCGGTCGCAAGACGGCGCGCATGATCTGGGGCAACCAGGCGAGCGTCCTCGTCGGCGACTATCTCCTCGGCCAGGCGTTCCGGATGATGGTCGAAGTGGGCGTGATGCGCGCGCTCGCCATTCTCTCCAATGCCTCGGCCGTTATTGCCGAGGGCGAGGTCTGGCAGCTTTCGGCGGCGAAAAGCATGGCGACGAGCGAAAAGGACTACATGGCCGTCATCGACGCCAAGACCGCCGCGCTCTTCTCGGCGGCAACGGAGGTCGGCCCCGTCATCGCGCAGGCCCCGCAGGAGGCGCAGGACGCGATGCGCCTCTACGGCCGCGATCTCGGCCTCGCCTTCCAGCTCGTCGACGACGTGCTCGACTATGGCGGCTCGGCCGACGCGCTGGGGAAGAATGTCGGCGACGATTTTCGCGAGGGGAAGATCACGCTGCCGGTGATCCTCGCCTATGCACGCGGCAGCGAGGAGGAGCGCGTCTTCTGGCGCTCGGCGATGGAGGAAGGCGAGAACGGCAATGACGCGCTGCGGCATGCCCGTTCGCTTCTGGCCGCTCACGGCGCCCTCGACGAGACGAAGGAGCGAGCACGCGCATTCGGCCGTTCGGCATTCGCCGCAACGCGGGCGGTGCCCGATCCCGCGGCGCGCGAGGCACTGGCCGATGTGGTCGCCTTCTGCATCGACCGCATCAATTGATACCTATCGCGGTCGTTGGCCGCAAAAACGTCTATCTGCTTTCCGACTCTGCCCACGCCCGGTAGATTTGCGGTGCCTTCGCCGCCTCAGGACCCTATCGACCATTCTGGAAGGCCCATCGTCGCTTTCGATCGGTCGATCGTGAAAGGATAACGATCCGTGCAGATCCTGCGCCTGTCCCGTCTAGCCCTTGCGGCCGCTCTCGCCTCTACGGCACTGGGCGGCACCGCCTTCGCCACGACGGCACGGGAGGCGCTGGCGATGAACGCCGAGACGCTTCCCGGCGCGTATCTCGCCGCCAAGGCAGCGCAGGCCGAGGGCGCTCTGGATGCGGCGGGCATCTATTTCGACAAGGCTCTCGAGATCGATCCTGAATCGACCACGCTGCGCCAGGAGGCGATGTTCGCCTATCTCGCCGAGGGCCGCTTCGACGATGGCGTGGCCCTTGCGCGGGATTTGGCCGACGATCCGGACGCCGGCAAGGTCGCGCGCCTCGCCCTCGGCATCGCCGCTCTTCGTGACGGGCGTGCCTCCGAAGCGATCGAACGGCTCGCCATCGAAGAGCCGAGCGAGCTGGATCAGCTCCTCATCGGCCATCTCGCAGCCTGGGCCGAAGCTGGCGACGGACGGGTCTCGGATGCCATGCAGCGCGTCGACGAGATCAACGGGCCGCCGTGGTTCCCGATCTTCAACCTCTACCAGCGCGCACTGATGGCCTCGCTCGACGGGCAGGACGACGAGGCGCGGCGCATTCTGAACGTCCTCCTCGACGACCGCACCTCGGTGCAGACCTCACCGGACGCCTATCTCGCCGCAGCCGAGGCACTGACGCAGATCGAGGCGCGTGCCGGGGACCGCGAGGCGGCGCTCGCGGCTGCACAGCGCGGACTGGAACTTGCCCCAACCTACGATCCGCTCCTGTCGCTCGAAGCGAAGATCGAGGCCGCCGGAGACGACGACGCAGCTCTGCGCGAGTCGATCGCCGCGCCCGTCAGGAGTGCCCGCGACGGCGCGTCGGAGGCCCTCTACATCCTAGGTCAGGCGATCAACCGTGGCGAAGGCCAGCAGGTCGCACTCCTTTATTTCCAGTTCGCCGACGCGGTCGCAGACGAGACCTCGCCCAAGCTTCTGACTGCGTTGGCCGGCATCGCCGAGCGTGCGGGGCGGATCGACGCCGCGATCGCCTACTACGAGCAGGTGCCGACCACTTCGCCCTACCGGCGCACGGCCGAGCTCCAGATGGGCCTCGACCTTTGGTACGCCGACCGCAAGGAGGAGGCTCGAGACCATCTGGAAAGGGCGGTTGCGGACTATCCGGACGATCTGCAGGCCCATCTCGCGTTCGCCGACGTCCTGTCCGCGAACAGGGACTATCGGCGGGCAGCCGAAGTTCTGGAGCGTGCGATCGAGATCGCGCCCGAGGACGGTGCCAACAACTGGAACATCTACTACCAGCGCGGCATCGCCTATGAGCGCCTGAAAGAGTGGGACCGCGCCGAGCCGAACTTTAGACGGGCTCTCGAGCTCTCGCCTGATCAGCCGCAGGTCCTGAATTATCTCGGCTATTCCTGGGTCGACATGAACCGCAATCTCGAGGAGGGCCTCGAGATGATCCGCACAGCCGTCGATCTGCGCCCGAATGACGGCTACATCATCGATTCTCTCGGCTGGGCCTATTATCGTCTCCAGCGTTTCGACGAGGCCGTCGAGGAGCTTGAGCGCGCCGTCCTGATCACGCCGTCCGACCCGACGATCAACGATCATCTGGGCGACGCCTACTGGCGGGTGGGGCGTCAGCGCGAGGCCCGCTTCCAGTGGGAACGGGCCTTGAACGCCAACCCGGCGCCGGAAGAAGACGTTGCCGAGAAGATCCGCGTCAAGCTGGACGAGGGTCTCGGTCCCGTCGGCTCAGACGTCACGCCCTCCTACCAGGACCAGACGGAGCCGCAGGCGCCCGAGGAGCGCGCCGAGGGCACGCAGCCGGCGCAGTAAGGAACGCCGCAATGGAAGCGGACGCGCTCGCGCCCGAGGCGACGAAGATCGGCACAAAGGCGATCCGCGCGCCCGCCAAGATCAATTTGTCTCTGCATGTCGTGGGGCTTCGCGAGGACGGCTATCACCGGATCGACGGTCTCGTCGCCTTCGCCGACCACGGCGACGAACTGACCATCGAACCCTCGCACGCCGACCGCCTGACGATCGTCGGGGCTTTCTCCGCGGGTCTTTCGGCGGACGACGACAATCTCGTTCTCAGGGCACTGCGGCTCGCGAGGCGGATCGCCGAACAAGCCGGTGATACGATCCCGCCGCTCGCGATCCACCTCGAAAAACGGCTGCCCGTCGCCTCCGGCGTCGGTGGCGGCTCAGCCGATGCAGCAGCGCTTTTGTCCATCCTTCTCGCCGATCACCCGCATCTGCGCGACGCCGTCGCCCGGGAGGCGGTGACCCTTGGCGCCGACGTGCCGATGTGCCTCGATGGCTTCGCCGCACGAGTCAGTGGGATCGGCGAGATGGTCGAGCCCGTCGCCGCCTTCGGACGGATGCCGGTCGTCCTCGTCAATCCCGGCGTTCCTGTGGAAACGCGCGCAGTCTTCGCAGGCCTCATGGACCGCAACAACGCTTTGCCGGCGGCTCTACCCGGCGATGGGTTCCGGGACGCCGAAGCGCTTGTCGGCTACCTTCGCAGCTGCCGAAACGATTTGACGCAGCCAGCTTTGTCCATCGCTCCCGCCATCGGCGAAGCGCTCGCGGCCCTCACGACGAGTGGCGCGGCATTGTCGCGGATGTCCGGCTCCGGCGCCACCGTGTTCGGCCTCTTCCAGACGATGGAGGAGGCCGATGAGGCAGCGGGTGCCCTCGCCCGCACCTTCCCGCAATGGTGGGTCGTTGCGACGACCTGCGGCAACGCAAGGCCAGGTGATGAGCGATCGTGATTTCCTGCCGCTTTCCATCGCGGTTCTGACGGTATCCGATACGCGCACGGCCGCCGACGATCGCTCCGGCGACACGCTGGAAAGCCTTTTGACGGAAGCCGGCCATCGGGTGGCGGAACGCCGCATCGTGGCCGACGACGTGGAGGCGATCCGTGACGCCGTGAACGGCTGGGCCGACGATCCGGCGGTGGATGTCGTCATCACCACCGGCGGCACCGGCTTCACCGGCCGAGACGTGACGCCCGAAGCCTTGGAGCCACTCTTCGAGAAGCGCATGGATGGCTTCTCCGCGATCTTCCATCGCATCTCGTTCGAGACGATCGGCGCCTCGACCATCCAGTCCCGCGCAACGGCCGGCGTCCTACGCGCAACCTTCGTGTTCGTGCTGCCGGGCTCGCCCGGCGCCTGCCGCGATGCGTGGGCCCATATCCTCAAGGACCAGCTCGACTATCGTCATCGGCCCTGCAACTTCGTCGAGATCATGCCGCGCCTCGACGAGCATCTGCGAAGGGGCGGTCGGTCGGCCTAAAGACCCGCCGCCGGTCTTCTCGCAGGCCGGATCAGTGCTGGCACGGGACCGGCGCGGACGGCTCTGGTCAATTCGACGAGACTGACGCGGCCCGAGCGCGCACGATCGCACAGGACCCGCCGACGCATCACGAGGCCGAGCCGCCACGGCCGTTTTCGGGCCGTCATGTCCGACAGCCGCGCGATGAGGGAACGATCCTCGTTCGTGAGGCGGCATGCATCGCCAGCGGCCGCGACCGTCGTCCCCAAAGCCTCGGCCCAGCCCGGCATCAGGGTCGCACCGGGTTCCAGAAGAAGCACCCACTCCCCTTTTGCACCGTGGAGCGCCCCCTCGAGCTCGTCGACGGGGCGCACCACGCAGCCCGCGTGTTCGGCGACGGCTCTCACATCGGCTCCCATGCCGGCATCGAGTATGACGACTTCGCGCAGTACGCCTTCCACGGCGCCGGGCACGAGCGATGCCAGCGTCATGCCGAGCGCGGCGGCGTCATTGTCCCGCATTTCCAGAAAAGCGCTGACCATGTCCCTCGATAACGCAACGGAACAAGCGAGGCCAGCGCTGCGCCACGGAACCCTTTTGTTCTTGTATTGTTCTCCCTCCGGCGTTAGGACTTCGTTAACACACCGAGGGAGTGCCTCTGATGCAGGAGATCATGGCAGCGGATCGCGCGGCCTTTGCGCAGAGCGATGGAGTCGAGATCGCCAATCGGATGCTGGCGCGGACACGGATCGACCCCGCGCGAAGGCGCGGGCGCGGTGCCGGCATCAATCCGAGCGGGCGTTTCGAACCCTTCGCCCGCTCCAGCTTTGACGACGGCTGGAGTTCGCTGGAAGACCTACCGGCCTTCAAGACCGACGTTCAGGTCGAGCGGCCACGCACGATCATCACCCGCAATACCTCTCCGGACATTTCCTTCGACCGCTCGATCAACCCCTATCGCGGCTGCGAACACGGCTGCGTCTACTGCTTCGCCCGCCCCACACATGCCTATATGGGCCTGTCGCCGGGCGTCGATTTCGAATCGAAGCTCTTCGCAAAGCCGGGCGCGGCATCGCTCCTCGAGGCCGAGCTTTCCAAGCCCGGCTACGAGGTCCGCACGATCGCGATCGGTACCAACACCGACCCCTACCAGCCCATCGAAAAGCGCTACGGCATCATGCGCGAGATCCTCGAGGTGCTGGAGGCCGCGAACCACCCGGTCGGCATCGTGACGAAGTCGGCGCTTGTCATGCGTGACATCGACATCCTGTCGCGCATGGCGTCCAGGGGCCTCGCGAAGGTGGCCATGTCGGTGACGACGCTCGATCGGCGGCTCGCCCGCACGATGGAGCCGCGCGCCGCCACGCCGACGCGGCGGCTGGAGGCTGTGAAGGCACTCAGCGAGGCGGGCGTACCGACGATGGTGATGACGGCGCCGATCATCCCCGGGCTGACGGACAGCGAGATCGAGCGACTTCTGGAGGCTGCGCGCGAAGCCGGCACCCGCGAGGCGGGCTATGTGCTGCTGCGCCTGCCGCTGGAGGTTTCGCCGATCTTCAAGGACTGGCTCCTGCAGCATTACCCGGATCGCTACCGGCACGTGCTCTCACTCCTGCGCTCGATGCGGGACGGCAAGGACTACGACGCCGAATGGGGCAAGCGCATGCGCGGCACGGGCCCGTACGCCATGCAAATCCGGCGACGCTTTGAACTCGCCGCTCGCCGTCTCGGCCTGAACGAACGACGCACCGCTCTGCGCACCGACCTTTTCACGGCTCCGAAGGGGGCTGGCGTCCAGCTGGCACTGCTTTGAGAAGACCGGCATGCCGATCGCCGTCCGCGTTCCTCGACGCGGCCGGTGCCGCCTTTCCCGCTTCATCGGCGGGAAAGGCTTGCGGAGAATCGGGCGATGGAGGAGCCTCGCCGCACCATGGCTTTCCTTCGACCCGATTCTCCGCGCAATTCGTCGACCGCTCGCGCTCGTCGCGCGCCTGCCGCAACGACTGTACCTGACTTTTCGCTTGAGGATGAGCGCCGGGCGCGGGGCGCACGCATCGTCGCGGGGGTGGACGAGGCCGGACGCGGCCCCCTCGCCGGGCCGGTGGTGACGGCAGCGGCTATCCTCGACCCACTCAACGTGCCTGATGGGCTGAACGATTCGAAGAAACTCGATGCGGCGGACCGCGAACGGCTGTTCCCGGAGATCCTGCGCTGGGCAAGCGTCTCGATCGCCTCCGCGAGCGCGATCGAGATCGACACTCTGAACATCCGGCAAGCGACGCTGCTGGCGATGGTGCGAGCCGCGCGCGGTCTCGGCACGCGCCCCTGCCATGTCCTGATCGACGGCCGCGACGTCCCCTCACCGCTCCTGCGCGAGGGCTCGGCCATCGTCGGAGGCGATGCGCGCTCGCTGTCGATTGCGGCGGCCTCGATCGTCGCCAAGGTCGCGCGAGACCGGATCATGACGCGGCTCTGCGCGCGCTTTCCGAACTATGGGTTCAGTCGCCACATGGGCTATGCGACGCCGCCGCATCTCGAGGCACTGCTGCGGCATGGCCCTTGCCCCTTCCACCGCATGAGCTTCCGGCCCATTCGCCAGGAAGAGCCCCTCCTGATCTGACCGATCGTCGGCTGCCTCGAACCCGATGCCATCGGCTGATCGTGGTGGACGCGGGAGAACAAAACGCCGTACCTGCTTCCGAAGCCTCGGCCGTTGGGGTTGGCCGTGCCGCAGCGCCTCACCCCAGCCCGCCCTTACTCCGACGCAAAACGCAAAACGCCGGCCCTCTGGACCGGCGCTCTCATTGATCAGGGTATCGACCGAAGCCTAGTTCAGGCGGCGGCGGATCTCCTCGATCGACTTCTGCGTCATCGCCGGGTCGGCGCCCGCATCCTTTTGCGAGATCACCCGCGTTGCCGCATCGATCGCGAGATTGACGGCAGAAGCGCGAACTTCCGCGATGGCATCGTTCTCGGCCTGGGCGATCTTCATCTCAGCCGAGCGCGTGCGGCGCTCGATGTAATCGTGGCTCTTGCTGCGTGCCTCGTCGAGAATTGCCTTGGCCTCCCGCTCGGCTCCTGCGACGATCTCGCGTGCTTCGGCCTCCGCTTCACGGCGCCGGCGCTGATACTCGGCAAGCTGCTGCTTGGCTTCTTCCTTCAGGTCGCGCGCCTCGTCCAGCTCGCGGCGAATGCGCTCCGCACGCCCGTCGAGCGACTTGGCGATCATCTTCGGCGCACCGAGATAGGCGATCAGCGCGAGGAAGAGAATGAGGCCGACAAGGGCCCAGAAACTGGAATCCTCAAGCATGACGCGCCTCCTGGCCCATTCCGGTCTCTCGAACGGCGGCGGCGACTTCCTCGCGCGTGACGTTCAGTCCGGTGAGTTCGTTGAGGATCGCCTCGGCAGTCTCCTCGGCGATCGCGTCGACGTCGGCCAGAGCCTTCGCCTTGATCTCGCCGATCCTCACCTGCGCGGCTTCGAGCCTGGCGTCAAGTTCGGCCTCCGATCTCTTGCGCTCGGCTTCCGCCTCCGCCTTGGCCGCGTCGCGCGCGTCCGACGCGATCTTGTGAGAGCGCTCGCGCGCCTCCGCCAAATCCTGCTCGTATGCAGCCTGAGCGGCGTCCGCGTCGGCGCGCATGCGCTCTGCGGCGTCGATGTCGAGCGCGATCCGGTCCTGACGGTTCTCGATGATGCCGGACAGACGCGGAACCAGCGTCTTCGACATCACCCAGTAGAGAAGGCCGAAGGTGATTGCGAGCCAGAGAAGCTGGGATGCGAAGAATTCGCTCTCCAGCGGCGGGAATCCGCCCACCTCCTCCTCGTGAAGCCCGATGGCTTCCGCGGTCGGCGGTGTCGGTGAATCAGTCAGGGTGTGCGCCCCGCCGACGTCCGGCTCACTTGTCTGCGCTTGCGCGTCACGGACAAACATCTGTCACTCCGGCGAAACTGACCGGCCGCCCCGAACGGGCGGCCGGAAACACGATCCTCTTTCTCGACTTCGATCAGACGAAGAGGAGGAGCAGCGCGATCAGCAGCGAGAAGATGCCGAGAGCCTCGGTCACGGCGAAGCCGAAGACGAGGCGGCCGAACTGACCGTCGGCAGCCGACGGATTGCGCAGGGCGCCCGTCAGGAAGCTCGAGAAGATGTTGCCGAGGGCCAGAGCCGTACCGGCCATGCCGAAACAGGCCAGGCCAGCGCCAATGTAACGTGCAGCGTCCGCTTCCATGTCAAACTCCTTCAATGGGATCGTGCGGGATAGTCACGCAGCCTCAGGCCGCGCGGTGCGGAAGATCAGTGATGCACGTGCAGCGCATCATTGAGATACATGCAGGTCAGAACCGCGAAGACGTAGGCTTGGAGGAACGAGACCAGAAATTCGAGCGCGGTGATCGCGATCGTCATGATCAGCGGCAGGACGGCACCGAAAATGCCGAGCGCACCGAGACTGCCGAGCGAGATGATGAAGCCCGCGAAGACCTTGAGCGTGATGTGGCCCGCCAGCATGTTGGCAAAGAGACGAACCGACAGCGACACTGGGCGCGAGAGGAACGAGATCACCTCGATCAGCGAGACGAAGGGCACCACGGCAGCCGGCACGCCGGACGGGATGAAGATGCGGAACCAGCCGAGCCCGTGATGGTAGATGCCGTAAACCACAACCGTGCCGATCACCAGCATCGCGAGCGCGAAAGTCACGATGATATGGCTCGTCACCGTAAAGAAATACGGGAACATTCCGAAGAGGTTGGCGACGAGAATGAAGAGAAAGAGCGAGAAGACGAAGGGGAAGAACCGCATCCCGTCCGACCCTGCGCCGTCTCGGAGCATCTTGGCGATAAACTCGTAGGCGAGCTCGGAAACCGACTGTGAGCGGTTCGGCACGAGGCCGCGCCCGCGGGTCGACCAGTAGAGGAACGCGGTTGTCGCCGCGACGGTCGCAACCATGAACAGCGAAGAATTGGTGAAGGAGAGATCGACGCCCCCGACTTCGATCGGAACAAGCCGTGAAATCTGAAACTGGTAGAGCGGATCGGTCGCCAAACGTCAGGTCCTCATGCTGGGTGCCCTTTGCCGGGCGCCACTCCCTTAGCGTCCCGAAACCAGCTTCGCAACACCTTCAAGGCGATGAATCGCCCTCGTTTTCGACCTTATCGGCGCTGTGTGGCCCGCGCTGGCCCGACTGGGAGCGAACCACGTTCAGAACTCCTGCGGCAAAACCGAGAAGCAGGAAGATGATGAGGCCGAAGGGCCCGGTTCCGGCGAAATAGTCGATGCCGTAGCCCAGAAGCGCACCGACGGCGATTCCCGAGACGAATTCGCTGGCGATCTTGAGGCCTTCGGCCATTCCGCGCATGCCACCGACACGCTGGGCCTGCGCCCGCGTCTCCACTTCCCGCCGCGCCCTGTGCACGCCGAGCTTCTCATCGAGGCTCGCGCGGCGCTCGGCCCACTGATGGTCCTCGCCCTTTTCGCTCATCGCACGCTCCGGAAATACGAGAGCGGGCGGCGCATCGGCACCGCCCGCGTCAAGTCATGTACTGCAGCCGAGCGTCAGTTCCAGCCGCCGCCGAAGGTGCGGTAGAAGACGTGCAGCCCGATCTTGTCGACGCGCTCCATCGCGCGGGCCCAGCGCGGGCGCACATAGGTCGCATGGTAATGCGTGGCCGAGCCGACTTCGGGAAGCCAGATTTCGCCCTTTGTGGTCGCCAGCGCGATACGTTCGGCCTTGGCGTAGGCTGCCTTGTTGGTGATGCGGTCGGGGATGCCGTCGCAGGCGAAGGAGAACTGGCAGCGATTGCGCATGTGGCGGTTCTGGTAGACGACGCCGCAGATCGTGTCCGGATAGGATGGTGCGCGCACCCGGTTCAGGATCACCTGCGCGACCGCTTCCTGGCCGCGCGACACCTCGCCGCGCGCCTCGAAGTAGATGCCGGTGGCGAGACAGGTCTGCTCCTCCTTGGAGAAGACGGCGGGTGACAGCGGTGTCGCGGCCCAGGAGTGGTCCTTCTCGCCGATCGGCGGGATGAACGCGCCGCCGCGATCCTGGAGGATGTCGTTGAAGCGCGACGATGCCGAAGGCCCGGCAGACGGTGCGTAGGCGAGCTCGGCGCCGTCATTGGCGGTGCTGCCCGGGCCCTGATCGGTGCGCAGTGCCGCCGTCATGACGCCCGCCGGCGCATCGACGCGGATGCCGCGGCGCATGAGATTGGCGGCCAGGCTCATGCGGGTGGAAATGTCCTGCGGGCCAGCCAGGGCGGTGCGCATCAGTTCGTCCCCCGCCACGAGGCCGCTGCCCAGAAGGCTCCCCCGGCTTGCGATCCGGCCCGCCTGAAACGGGCGGTCGCCGCGCTCGGCGACGAGCATCAGGACGCGGCCGCCACGCTCGGCCATGTTGGCCGGACCGCGATCCTCCCAGAGCCCGCGCGATTCGGAGACGAGCCCCTCGGCAAAGAGCGCCGCGTTCGCCTCCTCGACGACGGACGGACGGTCACCTGTGGAAAGGGACGTGGCGAGAAACGGGGTGAAGGTCAGCGACAGCGTCGCCAGCACGGTGACACGGGCGACCGCGGCCGCCATCGTCCTCTTGCTGCGCCCCAACGGTCGCCCCCCTCGTAGTCCCCTCGCCCGCATGGTCCGCTCCACATCACCTTAACGTGGAGCGATAATCGAGCATTAACCTTGTTTCTTGGTTAACGCATCGAAAATGGCGATCTGCGGGCGGCCTGCGCCCAGTCGGTTTTCGTGCTTCGTGTTTCACACGCGAGCGTGACATTCAAGCCACGATGGCTGGGATCGTGACCCGTGCCTTAACGCTTCTTCTTGGATGCGTAGGGATTGGCCGGCTTGCGCAGGTTGATGCGGATCGGAATCCCGGGCAGGTCGAAGGTCTCGCGCAGGCCGTTGATGAGGTAGCGGACGTAGCTGGTGCCGAGTGCCTCGGGTCGCGAGGTGGAGATCACGAAGGTCGGTGGACGGCTCTTCACCTGCGTCATGTATTTCACGTTGACGCGCCGCCCGGCGACCGCCGGAGGCGGATGGTGCGTCACCATCCGCTCCAGCCACTGATTGAGCCGCGCCGTCGAAACACGTCGGTTCCAGGTCGCGTGCGTGGCCGCGATCGCCTTCATCAGTCGGTCGAGACCAGCGCCGGTCTCACCCGAGATCGTCACGGCCTGAACGCCGCGAAGTTGCGGCAGAAGCCGCTCCGTCTTCTCGCGCAGATCCGCCAGCGTCGCCTGACGATCTTCGATCAAATCCCATTTGTTGAAGGCGATCACAGGCGCGCGCCCTTCGCGGGCGATGAGGTCGGCGATCTGCAGATCCTGCCGCTCGAAGGGTATCGTTGCATCGAGGACGACGACGACGACTTCGGCGAACTTGATGGCGCGCAGGGCGTCGGCGACGGAAAGCTTCTCGAGCTTCTCCTGCACCTTCGCCTTTCGACGCAGGCCCGCCGTGTCGAACATCTTCACGCGGCGTCCCCGCCATTCCCACTCGACCGAGATCGAATCACGCGTGATGCCGGCTTCCGGTCCGGTCAGCAGTCGTTCCTCGCCGAGGAAGCGGTTGATCAGCGTCGACTTGCCGGCATTCGGCCGCCCCACGATGGCGATCCGCAGCGGCTTGGTGTCGTCGTAGCTCTCGATCGGCTCGCCATCGGCATCGAACTCCACGTCGACGGACGCCTCGGCCTCCTCGCCCTCGTCCGCGAAGGCTTCTTCACCGAGCGCGGCGACGATCGCGTCGCGCAGGTCGCCCATGCCCTCGCCGTGCTCGGCCGAGATCGCGACAGGCTCGCCGAGCCCGAGAGTGAAGGCGTCGTAGAAGCCTTCGTCGGACCCTCGCGCCTCGGCCTTGTTCGCAACGAGCACGACGGGGCGCCCCTTGCGGCGCAGGAGATCGCCAAAGGAGAGGTCCTGCGGCGTCATCCCTGACTTGGCGTCGACGATGAAGAGCGAGAGGTCCGCCGCGTCGATCGCCGTCTCGGTCTGGGCGCGCATGCGGCCCTCGAGCGTATCGGCGCCTGCCTCCTCGAGACCAGCCGTGTCGACGATCGTGAACTCGATGTCGAGAAGCGAGGCCTCGCCCTCGCGCCGGTCGCGCGTCACGCCCGGCCGATCATCGACGAGCGCAAGACGCTTGCCGACGAGACGGTTGAACAGCGTCGACTTGCCGACGTTCGGGCGCCCGATGATGGCGATGGTGGGCATGGGCGGGCGCGCTTTCGCGATCAGGAGGGCGGCGTCGCGCCGGGAGCCTGCGGCTCGGCGGGCGCGGAAGGCTCGGCAGGGGTCTGCGTCTCGGGGACGGCAGGCGTCCCCTCCACCTCGTCGGCTGGTGCAGCCTGGCCGGCTGGCGCCTCGGGCGCGTCGGCCGGCGCGGCATCGGCGTCGGGCAGATCGAGCTGGTCGGCGAGCGGCGTCGACAACACCTCGTCGGCAGTCTCGGCCGGCGGCACCACATCCGCCTCAGCCGGCACTTCAGCGGCATCCGGAGCGGCGGGAGGCGTTTCGGCAGCCGGTGCCGCGGTGATCGGCGGAGCTGCCTCCAGCGTGTCGGCTGACGGCAGGACCGTGCCGGCAGCGATGAGATCGAGGATCAGACGTGCGCGCTGTGGCATCCCCGAGGGCGCACCGGCATCGCTCGTCAGCTGCTCGAAGAAGGGCTGTGCGGCCTCGCCGTCCCCAGCCTTCCAGAGCGAGAGGCCGAGCGCCTCGCGCGCCTGATGGCGCAGCGGCTCGCTTTCGCCGGTCAGGCGCTCGACGCGCTGGCGCACATCGTCCGGAGTGCCGGTATCGACGAGAATGTAGGCGGCACGAACGGCCGCCACGTCCCGCAGACCGCGGGGGGCGCCCGAGGCGTCCGTGACCTCGTCGAGCGCCGTCACCGCTCCCGAGAGATCGCCCGAGGCTTCAAGGGCGCCAGCCAGACGCAGGCGGGCGAGATGCGGATAAGCGCCGACGCCGTCGGATGCCAGTGCCTCGAAGCCTTCCGTCGCGCCGGCCAAGTCGCCGTTGTCGGCCATCTCGATGGCGGCCAGATAGCGGTCGCCGTCGGCCGCGGCCACGGAGGCACGATGGCGCTCCCACAGGACGTAGCCGATCGTGCCGAGGATCGCGACGACCACGAAGGTGATGACCAGCCAACCGAAGCGCGACCAGAAGCTGCGAACGCGCTCCTGCCGGATTTCCTCGTTCACCTCGCGGATGAAGGTATCGTCGCTCATCGGCCGCTGTCACCTGTCGCGCACCCGCCCCGCACGTCAAAGGACGGACGGGGCGGACGTTGAAAACACAGCGGCTTTCTAACGGTTTTTGCGGCGAACGGAAGGTTGAAGTCCGCCGATGGCGAAAAGCGCCCCTTTATAGAGCTGCTTCGACCTTCTCGGCTGCCTCCGGCGTAACCCACGCCTTCCACACATCCGGCTGCGTCTCGAGGAAGTGCAGCGCCGTATCCTCGCCGGTCGCCTGATTCTCGTCCTTCCAGGCGAGAACGGCGTTGACGACATCGTTCGACCAGGCGCGGGTGTTCAGATAATCCGCCGCAGCCTGCGAGCCTTCGGCGATCGCGGGCGTCACCAGCGTGTAGACATCGGCAGGCGTCCAGGCGTTCTCCTGCGGGTCGGCGCAGTCCGGCTGCGTCGTGCAGGAGGTCCATTGTTCCTCGTCGAAGGGCACGCCGAAATCGAGGAGCTTCATCGGGTAACGACCGACGATCGGCGTCGGGGACCAGTAGTAACCGATCCAGCCGCGCTGATTCTCGTAGGCATTGGCGATCGAGCCGTCGAGGCCTGCCGAGGAGCCGGTGTCGACGAGGTCGAAGCCGCTGTCCTCGCCGCCATAGGCGCGGAACAGATTGCCGACCATGATCTGGCAGCCCCAGCCCGCCGGGCAATCGTGGAAGGCACCGCGATCCGGGTTTTCCGGCGAGGGGAAGAGGTCGGGGCGTGCCAGCGCATCGGCCACCGTCTGGATCTCGGGATTGGCGTCCGCGATATATTGCGGGATCCAGAACCCTTCCTGCGACCCGTCCGACAGGACCTTGGCGGCGTATTCGATGCGGCCCTCGGAAACGGCGGCGTCGATCTGCGCGCGGAACTGATTGACGAACATCTCCGGCGCGACGTCCGGCTCTCCGCGCTCAGTCATCGAGGTGAAGGTCGGCATCGTGTCACCGGGCACGAGTTGCGCGTCGCAATCGTAGCCGTTCTCCAGGATGAACTGGTCGATCGCCGCCATCGTCTCGGCGGAGGCCCAGTTCATCGAGGCGATGCGGATCGTCCCGCAATCTTCGGGCGCAGCGTCCTGCGCCAGTGCGGGCGTGGCGGCGATGGCCACGAAGCCGGCTGCCGAGGCGAGAAGAAGTCGTTTCATGCTGGTTCCCCGAGCTTGGGTCCGGCCGCAAAAGCGGCAACGTGATCTCTTGGCAAAACTGTGGCGAGAAGGCGCGGTGTCAAACCGCCCGCGCCCTCAGTCCCCCTGCGACACATCCCCGCTGGAGACGGCAGCGCCCTCGCGGCGCGGATCGACGCCGGCGCGGAGCCGGCCGCCTTCGAGGGCTATGGCGTGGATGCCGCTGTTCAGCTCCATCTCGCGCACCTCGTGGCCCATCGCCGTCAGGGCGTCGGCGAGACCGGCCGGCGCCCTGCCCTCCTCCAGATCGAGTGGGCCGCCGAGCGTCGTGACATGCGGCATCGAGACGGCGTCCTGCGGGCTCATCTCCCAGAGGAGCACCCCGAGGATCGTGCGTGCGACGTAGGGAATGATGCGCGCGCCGCCGGGCGAGCCGACGACGAGCACCGGCTCGCCGGATGCATCGAGGACGATCGTGGGCGCCATCGAGGAGCGCGGCCGCTTTCCGCCCTCGACGCGGTTGGCGACCGTCGCGCCGTCCTCCTCGGCCACGAAGGAAAAATCGGTCAGCTCGTTGTTGAGAAGGAAGCCGCGCACCATCAGCCGCGAGCCGAAGCCGGCCTCGATCGTGGTGGTGAGCGAGACGGCGTTGCCCTCCCCGTCCACAATGGAGACATGGCTGGTCGAAGGGATTTCGAGGCTGCGGTCGGGCGCGCGCTGCGCCGCCTCGCGCCACGGTGGATTGCCGGCGGATACCGCCTCGGCCGCTCGCGAACGGTCTATCAGCTGCGCGCGAGCCGTCAGGTAGGACGGGTCGAGCAGCCCCCTAGTGGGCACCGACGCGAAAGCCGGATCCGCCATGTAGAGGCCGCGATCGGCATAGGCGAGGCGCGAGGCCTCGGCGAAGAAATGCGTCGCCTGAGCGGAGAGAGGATCGAGGCTTTCGAGATCGAAATGATCGAGCAGCGCGAGGATCTGCCCGACGGTCAGCGCGCCGCTGGACGGCGGCCCCATGCCGCATACCTCGTAGGCGCGGAACGGCGCGCAGACCGGCTCGCGCACGAGAACGCGGTAGTCGGCGAGATCGCTCTCCTCCAGAAGCCCGGGATTGGCTTCGAAGCCCTGGACGGCCGCGACGATGTCCCCAGCGATCTCGCCCTCGTAAAAGGAGGAGGCGCCGTCTTCGGCGATGGTGCGCAGCGTGGCGGCATAGTCCGGGTTGGTCAGCGTGTCCCCGGCCGCGATCGGCTGGCCGCCCGGCAGGAAATAGTCCCGGATTGCATCCTGGCGCATCGTCTCGCGCTCGCCCTCGACGAGCGCGGCCAGACGCTCGCCGACCGGGAAGCCGTCTTCGGCGAGTTCGATCGCCGGCTGGAACAGCTGCGCCCAGGGCAGCTTTCCGTGCAGGCGGTGCGTCAGCTCCAGAAGCCGCACCGTGCCCGGCGTGCCGACGGAGCGCCCGCCGACGACGGCGTCGAGAAAGGCGAGCGGCTGGCCCGAATCGTCGAGGAACAAGTCGGGCCCGACGGCGTTCGGCGCGGTTTCGCGCCCGTCATAGGCGATCATGCGCCCGCTGGCGGCGTCGCGATGGATCAGGAACGCGCCGCCACCGATGCCCGAGGATTGCGGCTCGACGAGGCCGAGCACGAGCTGCGTCGCGATCATCGCGTCGATAGCGCTGCCGCCCTCGCGCAGCATCCGGGCCCCTGCCTCAGCGGCCAGCGGATGGGCGGCGACGACCATGTCGGTCTCGCTCGTCACTTCCTCGCGCTCGGTGAAGCCGGTCGCCGCCTCCGGCGCTGGGCGCACCGCGTCTTGAGCCTGCGCGACGGAGGTCATGAGCACCATAAGCCCCGCCGCCGTCCAGAAACGTCTCATCGTCGTCATGCCGCTCTCCCCGCTCCTGCTTGTATCTTGCCGGCGATGATGGCTCGAAACGTCGTCTGCGCCAAATGAAACGCGTCCGAATTCAGCCGGGAGCGGGCAGGCTGGGCAGCGGTGTCACGCCGGGCAGGCCCTCGAAGCCCTCGTTCGATGGAGCGGATGGCAGGCCGGGCAGCGGCGTGAGCTCGAAATCGAGCGGCGGCGTGCTGGCGGGGGGCGGCTGACTCGGTTGAGCCGGCTGGGTCGGCGTAGAGGGCTGCGGCGTCGGGATCGGCGCGTTGGCCGCAGCCTGCGCGGCCCTTTCCGCCGCCGCCTGCCGTTCCGCCTCCTGTCGCTCCCGCTCGGCCTCCTCCGCTTCGAGCCGGGCACGTTCGGCTTCCTCGGCGGCGATCCGCTCGACCTCGATCCGCTCACGCTCGGCCGCACGGTCGCGATAGAGGCGCGCCTCGCGGCGCAGGCGCAGCGTCTCGCGCAACTCCTCGCGGACCATCTCCAGCCGCTCCTGCTCTCGGGCGTAGGCGCGCAGCGAGAGGTATCCCGTCAACGGTTCGATTCCGGCGATGCGCCAGCCTTCCGCCGCATCCCCCTGATACACATAGCTTATCGCTGGCGCGGTGTCGGGGATCGTCTCGTCTTCGGAGGGGATGAAAGCGAGCGTCGCGGATCCCTCCGCGCTGAGATCGGAGAAGTCGAAGGCCGCGCTCGTCGTCAACGTCTCGTCGCCGTTGGCAGCACTGACCGGGGCGGCACGCACCACACCGAGAGAGACTGTCAGCGGGGTCGTGACGGCAGGCAGCGGATAGCTTGCGCCGACGTCCGAAGACGTCGCCAGCGCCTGAACAGCCTCCGCCTCCGGCTCGAAGCCCTCGGCATCGGCGCCGACCAAGAGGCCGGCGAACCGGCCCGGCGCGATCCCCTCCAGCGCGCCGTCGGCGAGCCGCGCCTCGCCCGCCCCCGTCAGCGATCCCGCGATCTCCGCGAAGCTGCGCCCACTCCCCTCCACCGTAAGCCGCCCGCCGAGCGTGCCACGCAGGGGCACCAGGGCGTCGTCGGGCAGGCGCGTACCCTCGAGCGTCAGATCGGCGGCAAGAGTGCCGAAACCAGCGAGGTTGGAGAGCGACAGCGATCCGCCGAGACGTCCCGAATCGCCCAGCTCGGCGGAAGCGTCCGCAATGGCGAGCCTGTCACGCGAGCTCTCCAGCCGCCCTGTGAAATTATGCAGCAGCGCATCGCGGCCGAGATCGAGCCGCGCCGCCGAAACGTCGAGGGCGAAACCACGCTCGGAAAGGAGCGAGCCCCCGAACGCTTCCGCCGGCCACGCGCTGTCGGGCGACGGGAGGTCGGGCGAAACGCCGGCGACGAGCGAAACGAGCCATGGCAGCGAGAGCTCGCCGAGCTCGATCGCACCAGCGACAGGAGCGCCGGCCGATGCTTGGAGGCGACCGCCAAGTTCGATGCCGGCCGCAGAGCCCGCGAGATCGGCAAGTGACCAGCTTTCCGTGTTCCATGCGAGGCGGCCAGTCAGATCGACAGGCAAAGCGTCGAGCCCTTGTCCGAAGGCGAGGCCCGCCGCCGTCATCCACGGCGCCGCATCCTCGCTCTGCGCCGCCAGCGCAAGATCGAGCCCGGTCAGAGCGCTGCCGTCGAGCATCGCATCGCCATCGGCCGTGAAGCGGCTTTCGCCGGCCTCAGCGGCAAGACGTGCCTGCGCCGCCCCGCCGCTCGTGCGGTCGAGCGCGAAGGTGATGGCCAGTTCGTCGGGCAGCCCGAGGTCGAGGCCGGAGAAACCGAACTGTGCCAGAAGGTCCATCGGCGCCTCGCTTGAAAGCGAGACGTCCAGATCGTGGGGGCCGGAAGCGTCATCCGCGAAGCCGTTCGCCACCTCGCCCGTCAGATCGACGCGTGTCGTCCCCGCCGTGCCAGCCGCCGCCAACGCCACGGTACCGCCTTCGCGCGGGGCGACTGTGCCCGACAGGGACAAAGGCGAAAGGGTCGCGGCGCGCTCTGCCAGCGTTCGGGAGAGATTCGCGCCAGGAAGACGCTCTGAAAGAAGCCGCAGAAACGGACCTGGCGCCTGCGAGGAGACATCCAGGGCAAGGTCCGGGACGGGTGCCGTCGTCAGCCCTGCCACCGTTCCCCGCATGCCGATGTCCGCTCCCGCGAAATCGCTCGCATTCATCTCGCGCAGATCGAGGAGATCGTCGCGGAACGAGAAGTCGGCGGCGAGCGTCCCCGCCGACAGCCCGCCATAGCTCACGGGGCCTGCCTCGAAACGCACGTCCATCACCGTCACGGGCTCGATCACCTCGCTCTCGCTGGCGAAAAGGCCGGCGAAGGCGAGGAAAGCGTCGAGATCAGCCGCACCGCCGACGATGTCGGCCGAGACGGTGCGCGCACCCGGCGCCCCTGCCCGTTCCAGCTCGCCCGTCAGCATCTGCCCGCCAACATCGACCTCGAGCCCCTCGAAGCGCTGCCGCTCGGCCGACAGGTCGACGCGCGCCGAAAAGCCCGCGCGCCCGAGGCCGGCGAAGGCGGGCGGCGCCTCGCCCGTCAGCCAGACGGCGAAGCGCGAGGGCTCGCGCGCGGCGAGCAGGAGATCGCCGGAAAAGGCCAGCGATTCGCGAAAGCGCAGGATGCCCGATGCCTCGACGAGCGCGCGCCCCGGCAACTCGGCCGAGAAGGACGAAACACTCCAGCCTTCCGAGGAGGGCGAGCCACGCAGGCGAAGATTGCGGATCGCCGTATCGCCGGCCGTCACGATCGGCAGCGTCAGGTCGAGGCGGCCCGGAATGTCGATGCGCGGCACGGCGGCCAGCGTCGCTCGCACCGCCTCCGCACGCTCGGAGAAGCCGACCGAGGCTTCCGGCGCCTCGCCGGTCTCGGCCGCCAGCCGATCGACATCCACCTGCTCCCCGCGCAGCGTCATGTCGAAATGCGGAATGTCGGAAATGTTCAGCGTGCCCTCGCCGGACAGGACGTAGGGACGCTCCGGTGCACCGACTTCGGCGCGGATTTCCGTGAACCGCGCGTCGCGGCGCGACATCGCGAGCCCGCCGGTCAGGCGCAGTTGCGGCAGGAGGGCCTGCGCCTGCGGATCGGCGCCGGTGCGGCTGGCGAGGGTGAAGCGCCCGTCGAAACCGCCCTGCGGATCTGAGAGGACCGTCGCGCCATCCATCGTGAAATCGACGCCGAGGCGATGCGAGCCGAGCGTCAGCCGAACCGGGAAGCGGCCGTCCTGCTCGATGCGGCCGGACGAAAGCGAGAAGGACAGGGGCTCGCCCTGCGCGCGCATCTCGCCGCCGCCGGAGAACGGGCCGGCGAGGCTCTGGGCCGTCAGGCGCGCATCGAGGCCCGTGATCTCGCGCGAGCGACCCGTCGCCGAATTCTGCAGCGAAATGCGCCCATCCGCGATCTCGACATTTTCGAGGACGACGGAGGTGCCGGAGAGGTTCGCCAGCCCCGGCAGGGATGTCGCCTGCCCGCTCTCGTCCACCGAAAGGCGCAGATGCGGCGCCTCGATCCGCATCTGGAAGATGCGCGTCTCGCCGGACAGGAGCGGCGCGAGCTCGGCGTCCATCGAGAAGCGCGCCAACGTCATCACCGGTTCGCGGCTGCCTTCGCCGACGATCACGTCGTTGAAGGTGAGCGAGGGAAACGGCAGCAGCCGGGCCTCGGCATCGCCCGCGACACGCACGGGCTGGCCGAGAACACGGCTCGCCTCGCGCTCGAAATCGTCGCGGAAGGCCGTCCAGTTGACGAAATAGGGTGCGACGAGGACGGCGGTGAGTAGAAGGACGACGAGGCCGCCGATCGCAATGAAGAACCGCATCCGTCCGCCCTCCTTTCGGCCTGCCGCCCGGACGCGCCCCGCCCGGTGAAATATCCGCGTGTCGCCGATGTTTAGGCCAGAACGCGGGCTCTTTGTCGAGGGTCGGACGACACCTGTTCGCGGCCCTCTCCCCCACAGGATCGGCCCAAAAACAGTGTTCGGTTCTCGGAAGGCCCGATGCATAGATTCAAAAGGTTAGAGCGACCTTTTGTGCGCCCGAGAGGACGCGCGGCGCTCTAGTGTTCCGGCTCGAAAGGCTTAAATAAAGCGGCCATGAGCGATTCCCCCGAAAGCGCGCCGAAGCGCGGCCTTTCCATCTCGCAGCGTGCGATGGCCGCGCGGGGCGGCGCGCGCGAGAATGCCGCGCCGGACTATCTGGCGGGTCTCAACCCCGAGCAGCGACTGGCGGTGGAGACCACCGAGGGCCCGGTGCTGGTGTTGGCCGGCGCCGGCACAGGCAAGACGCGCGTCCTGACGACGCGCATCGCGCACATTCTCGCGACGGGCCGCGCCTTCCCGAGCCAGATCCTTGCCGTCACCTTCACCAACAAGGCGGCGCGCGAGATGCGCACCCGCATCGGCCTTCTCGTCGGCGAGGCGGTGGAGGGCATGCCGTGGCTCGGCACGTTCCACTCGATCGGCGTGAAGATCCTGCGCCGGCACGCGGAGATCGTCGGCCTCAAGTCGAACTTCACCATCCTCGACACGGACGACCAGATCCGCCTGATCAAGCAGCTCATCCAGGCGGAAAATCTCGACGACAAGCGCTGGCCGGCCCGCACCTTCGCCAACATGATGGACGGGTGGAAGAACAAGGGGCTGACGCCCGACAAGATCCCCGAGGGTGACGCGCGCGCCTTCGGCAACGGCAAGGGTCGGCATCTCTACCGCGCCTATCAGGAGCGGCTGGTGCAGTTGAACGCCGCCGATTTCGGCGATCTCCTGCTCCATCCGATCCGCATCCTGTCGGAGAACCCGGACATCCTCGCCGACTATCACCGGCGCTTCCGCTACATCCTCGTCGACGAGTATCAGGACACCAACGTCGCGCAGTATCTGTGGCTCCGGCTTCTCGCCCAGCGACCGAAGACGACGCGGGACGCGCTTCCGGGCGGAGCGAGGCAAGGCCGAACGGCCGTCGCGCTTGATGGCGCGCTCCCGCGCAGCGGCGACAGCGGGAGCGAGATCAATGTCTGCTGCGTCGGCGACGACGACCAGTCGATCTACGGCTGGCGCGGGGCCGAGGTCGATAACATCCTGCGCTTCGAGAAGGACTTTCCGGGCGCCACGGTGATTCGTCTGGAGCGCAATTATCGCTCGACGGCGCACATTCTCGGCGCAGCGGGCCATCTCATCGCCCACAACGAGGATCGGCTCGGCAAGACGCTGTTCACCGAGAAGTCCTCGCCCGAGGACGAGAAGGTCACCGTCACGGCCGCCTGGGATTCGGAGGAGGAGGCGCGCGCCGTCGGCGAGGAGATCGAGCAGCTCCAGCGCAAGGGCCACGCGCTGAACGACATGGCGATCCTCGTGCGCGCCTCATTTCAGATGCGCGAGTTCGAGGACCGGTTCGTCACGCTCGGCCTCAACTATCGCGTCATCGGCGGCCCGCGCTTCTACGAGCGGCTCGAGATCCGGGACGCGATGGCGTATCTGCGCTGCGTCTGCCAGCCGGCCGACGACCTCGCCTTCGAGCGCATCGTCAACACGCCCAAGCGCGGGCTCGGCGACGCTGCGATCCGTCTCCTGCACGATTTCGCGCGAGAGCGCCGCGTCCCGCTTTTGGCCGCCGCAGCCGAACTGATCACCACTGACGAGCTGAAGCCCAAGCCCCGCGCGGCGCTGGCGGAGGTCGTGCGCAACTTCGAGCGCTGGTCGGAAAGCCTGTCGACCATGCGCCACACCGACCTGGCGGAGATGATCCTCGACGAGAGCGGCTACACGGAGATGTGGCAAAACGACCGCTCCGCCGAAGCACCAGGCCGGCTGGAAAATCTGAAGGAACTCGTCCGCTCGATGGACGAGTACGAGAGCCTGCCATCGTTCCTCGAGCACGTGGCGCTGGTCATGGACGCCGAGCGGGCGGAGGAGATGGACGCGGTCTCCATCATGACGCTGCACTCCGCCAAGGGCCTGGAGTTCGAGACGGTGTTCCTGCCCGGCTGGGAGGAAGGCTTGTTCCCGCACCAGCGCGCGCTGGACGAGGGAGGCCGGTCCGCGCTCGAGGAGGAGCGACGCCTCGCCTATGTGGGGCTGACGCGCGGCAAGAAGCGCGTGAAGCTCTGGTTCGTCTCGAACCGGCGCATCCACGGCCTCTGGCAGTCCACCATCCCCTCGCGTTTCCTCGACGAACTGCCCGAGGCGCATGTGGACGTGATCGAGGCGTCGAACTCCTACGGTGGATACGGCGCCGGAGGCATGGGAGGCTACGGGGCCTCTCGCTGGGATCAGAATGCCTTCTCGGCGTCCTCCTACCAGACGCCGGGCTGGCGCCGGGCGCAAGCAGCTTCCGGCGCTTCGACGAGCGACTACCGCGATCGTTCCGTCTCCTACGACGAGCGTGGCGCGACGGGCGAGAATCTGCGCGCGCGCCGCTCCGATGCTGCTTCCAAGGCCGATCGTTACATTGGTCGCGACGGTGGTGCCGGCCGGTCGCCGCAGGCCGCGAGCGGCTCGGTGTTCGACCGCTCCGGCTTTGCCGGCCGGCTGACGGAGCCCTTCTCGGCCAGCCACGGACGCGGCAAGAACGAGCCGCCGCGAAAAGGGGCCGGGCTCTATTCCTCGGCCAAGGCCGGCGGTCCGCGCGAGATCACCGGCGAGCTTGTCGCCAAGTCCGTCGCGACGGAGGAAAGCCGCTTCTCTCTTGGCGATCGGGTCTTCCACATGAAGTTCGGCAACGGCACCGTCGCGGTGGTCGAAGGCAACAAGCTGACGATCGACTTCGACAAGGCCGGCCAGAAGCGCGTCCTCGACGGTTTCGTCGAGGCGATCTGAGCGTTGGCCGTCAGTAGAAGAGCGAGTTGTCGAGCGCAGCCGCCTGGTCCCGCCACGGATCGTCCGGAGTGATCGGCTTATTGATCTGCGCGCATCCGGCGAGCGCGAGGACGAGAATGAAGGCGGCAGCGGTCTTACGCATGACGTGGGTCTCCTGAGGGCGCCTTCGTGGATGAGGCAAGCGGCCATTCCAAGGCGGGGCGCCCTGCCCTATCCTGCCAAGGGGGAGGTTGCCGATGACCCACGCCGTCTTCAACCAGTCGCCGATTTTCGCCGATATCGACCTGTGGGGAACCGACGCGCCGCTGCGCGAGGCTGTCGAGGCGAACGACGCGGCGGGTGACGATCTGGCGTATTTCGGCCGCTCGCGCGGCAGCGCGCAGGCCTTCGCGCTCGGCCGGGATGCCAACACCTGGCCGCCGCGCCTGAGGAGCTTCGACGAGAAGGGCCACCGGCTCGACGAGGTCGAGTTCCATCCCGCATGGCACGTCCTGATGGCGCACGGCATGGAAGCGGGCCTGCACGCCTCGACATGGGCGGGCGAGAGCCACGTCGTGCGCGGGGCGAAGCTGTATCTTTCGGCGCAGGCGGAGTGCGGACATATCTGCCCGCTCACGATGACGCATGCGAGCCTCGCCGCGATATCGGCCGAGCCGGAGCTTGCCGCGGAGTGGCGAGCAAAGATCCTCGAGCGGACCTACGATCCGGTGCTGCGTCCGTTGGCCGAAAAGACGGCCGTGACGATCGGCATGGGGATGACCGAGAATCAGGGCGGCACGGACGTTCGCGCCAACACGACCCGCGCCGAGCCTCTGGCGGAGCCCGGCCTCTACGCGCTCACCGGCCACAAATGGTTCATGTCGGCGCCGATGTCGGACGCCTTCCTCGTACTCGCGCAGGCGCCGGGCGGCCTCACCTGCTTCCTCCTGCCCCGCGTCCTGCCGGACGGCCGCCGCAACGCCCTGCACATCCAGCGGCTGAAGGACAAGCTCGGCAACCGTTCCAACGCATCGTCGGAGGTCGAGTTTGCGGGTGCGCTCGCCCACCGCGTCGGCGAGGAGGGAGCCGGCGTGAAGGCGATCATCCCGATGGTGACGCTCACGCGGCTCGACTGCGCGCTCGCCTCGGCCGCGCTGATGCGGCTCGGTCTCGCGGTTGCGATCCATCACGCCCGCCACCGCACCGTGTTCCAGAGAAAGCTCGTCGACCAGCCGCTGATGCTGGCCGTGCTCGCCGACCTTGCCATGGCGGTGGAGGCCGCGACGGCACTCGTCTTCCGCCTCGCGCGCGCCTTCGATCGCGCCGGCTCGGACCCGAGCGAAGCCGCCTATGCGCGGCTGATGACGCCCGTCGTCAAATACTGGGTGTGCAAGGCCGCGCCCGCCTTCCTCTACGAGGCGATGGAGTGCCTCGGCGGCAACGGCTACATCGAGGATGGCCTCCTCGCTCGCGCCTATCGCGAGGCGCCCGTCAACGCGATCTGGGAGGGATCGGGCAACGTCATGGCGCTCGACCTCTTGCGCGTGCTGTCTCGCGACCGGGACGCGGCGGGCACGGTCCTGTCCGAAATGCAGGACGCGGCGAGCGGAGATGCGACGCTGCTTGACGCCGTCTACGCGCTGCCGGCAATGCTGGCTGGTCTCACCGAAGGCGGCGCGCGTCAGGCCGCCGAGCGTATTGCGGTCACGAGCGCAGCCAGCCTCCTGCGCCGTCACGCGCCACCGGCCGTCGCCGACGCTTTCATCGAGAACCGTCTTTCGGGTCGCGCGGCTTCCACCTTCACGGGCATCGCCGATCCGGCCGCCGCGCGCACCTTAGTCGACCGGGCCTTTCCGCCCGATCGTTAAGCGGATGTTGGTGCGTCGGTTGCATGGTGGCCGCGCGCTGCACACGGGGAGCCGGGCATGAGGATCGCCATCG
This sequence comes from Aureimonas mangrovi, assembly GCF_014058705.1. NCBI lineage: Bacteria > Pseudomonadati > Pseudomonadota > Alphaproteobacteria > Hyphomicrobiales > Aurantimonadaceae > Aureimonas > Aureimonas mangrovi. The sequence goes on along the minus strand of NZ_CP059692.1, from coordinate 1,508,541 downwards.
TCGGCTGCGGCTTCGTCGCCGACTACTACATGACGACGCTGGTCAACCATCCGGCGCTGACGCTCGTCGGCGCCCACGACCGGGATCCCACCGCCCTCGCCCGCTTCACCGCCTTCCACCAGGTGCCCGGCTTTGACAGCCTCGATGCGCTGCTGGCGGATTCCGGCGCGGAGCTGGTGCTCAACCTCACCAACCCCGACAGCCACTACGCGGTGAGCCGCGCGATCCTCGAGCGCGACCTTCACGTCTACTCCGAGAAGCCGCTGGCGATGGACCTCGCGCAAGCCGAGGAACTCGTGAGCCTTGCCACGGAGAAGCGCCTTCACCTCGTCGCCGCACCCGCCTCCGTGCTCGGCGAAGCCGCACAAACGCTCGGCGCGGCCCTTGCCTCGGGAAGCATCGGCGACGTGAAACTCGTCTATGCGGAGATGGAGGACGGACAGGTCTTCCGCCACGACCACCGCCACTGGCGCTCCACTTCCGGAGCGCCCTGGCCGGCCGAGGACGAGTTCGGCGTCGGCTGCACGCTGGAACACGCGGGCTACTATCTAACCTGGGCGTGCCTCTTCTTCGGACCGGTGGTGCAGATGACCGCCGCCTCCGCGCGGCTTTTCGACGAGAAGGGCACCGCGCAGACGCCGGACGAGCTGGCCGAAGATTTCTCCGTCGCGGTCCTCACCTTCGCCTCCGGCCCCGTCATGCGGCTGACCTGCGGCCTCGCCGCGCCGCGCGACCGCTCGCTCCATATCGTCGGCACCGAGGGTGTCCTCTCCCTTACCGACGGGTGGGACGCGCAATCGGCGATCTACCAGCGAGACACGGATGGCGGCTGGGCTTCGCGCCTGCCGATCCTGCCGAAGATCGTGCGCCGGCTGGAGCGCGGGCGTCCGCTGCGGCACTGGTTCGGCCGCCGCGTGCCCGTGCCGGCGAGCAAGGCCATCGTGCCAGCTTCGTCGTCCCGGATGGACTTCATGCGCGGCCCGGCCGTGATGGCGGCGGCGATCTCGGCAGGACGCGCGCCGCCAATGGACACCGACTTCGCGCTGCACGTCACGGAACTTGCGCTCGTCGCGCAGAACGCAGGGCGCTACACGATGCCCTATCGGCCGCGCTCATCGTTCAAGTGGATGCGCCCCTCCAGATAGAGGATGGCCCGGCCGGCGACGACGACCACCTCGTCCTCGACGCGGCAGGCGATCTCTCCACCGCGCTCGGAGAGCTGGCGAGCCTTCAATTCGCTCCGCCCCAGCCGCTCGGCCCAGAAAGGCGCGAGCGAACAGTGCGCGGAGCCTGTGACGGGGTCCTCATCGATGCCGAAGCGCGGCGCGAAATAGCGGGAGACGAAATCAACGTCGCCTTCTCCCGCCGCCGTCACGAGAACGCTGCGCCAGGAGAGGCGCTTTACCGCTGCAAGGTCCGGCGCCAGATCGCGCACCGCCGCCGCGTCGGGCAGGACGACCATCAGGATCTCGTCGCCGGGGACCGGCACGCAATAGGATTCGACCGGTGCAAGGCCAAGCGCCTCGCTCACGGCAGCCTCGCCATCGACGGCCTCGAAGCGACGGCGAGGAAGGCGCATCTCGTAGAGCTCACCGACGCGCGTCACAGTAAGCTCGCCCGACCAGCGCGTCGAGAAACGCAGCGTCTGCGCCGTCTCGCCGAGGCACTCGGTGAGAACATGGGCGGAGGCGAGCGTCGCGTGGCCGCACAGCGGCACCTCGGCTTTCGGCGTGAACCAGCGCAGCTCCCACTGCCCCGGCCCCGCGGGCACGAGGAAGGCCGTCTCGGAAAGGTTGTTCTCTGTGGCGATCGCCTGCAGCACCTCGTCCGCGAGCCAAGCTTCCAGCGGCACCACGGCGGCGGGATTGCCGGCGAACAGCGCGCTCGCGAAGGCATCGACCTGATAGATCGGCAGTGTCGTCATCTTTCGTCCTCTCGCTTGAGGCCTTCCCATTTGTCGAGGAAGGCCCCGACATCCATCGCCTGCATGTCCGGGATCGCCTCGAACAGCGTTTCGGGCGGCCAGTCCCACCAAGTGAGGGCGCGCAGCCTGCCCGCGATCTCCGATGGAAACCGCTCGCGCAGGGTCTTGGCCGGCACGCCGGCGACGATCGCGTAAGGCGCAACGTCCCGCGTCACCACGGCCCCCGCGCCCACGACCGCCCCGTCGCCGATGGACACGCCCGGCAGCACCACCGCGCCGTGACCGATCCACACGTCGTTGCCGATCGTCACGCGATCCTCGCGGCGCGCGGCGCGCACGCTCTCGTCCACGCCGAGGAAGCGGAAGACCTCGTTGGGCCGGTAGCTGATCTTGTGGGTCGTCACTCGGTCCAGCGGGTGCGCGAGCGCGTTGATCCGCACATTCGAGGCGATGGAGCAGAACTTGCCGATCGTGGCGTAGGTCGCCTCGCCGCCGCGCTCGAAATAGGAATGGTCGCCGAGCGTGACCTCGCGCAGCAGGCAGCGCGGGCCGATATCGCAAAAGCGGCCTAGGCGCGTCTCCTTCAGGTCGGCGCTCGGATGGATGCGCGGCTCGCCCTTGCGGAAGCGCAGATCCTCGCCGTCCCGGCCGATATAGTCGCGCTCCTCGCCCAAGGCTCCCCCCTCTTCGCCGCTTCGTGACCCGGCCCGGCAGCACGATGCTTTGCGGCGGGACCGCGATCATGTATCGCACCGGCGAACAGGAGAAAACGTCCATGGCGAAGACGAACGAGCGCGGGCCGCGCCGCCCGCTGGCGGTGCTGCGAGCCGCCCTGTGGGCGATGGTCGTCGTCGTCGCGGCGATCCTTCTCTATCTGTGGACCTTCGGCTTCCAGAGCGTCGAGCGCTCGATGACGGCCGCGACCGAGCCCTACGGCACGCCCTTCACGCTGATCGACCAGAACGGCGAGCCGATCACCGAAGCGGCTTTGCGCGGGCGCCCGAGCGCGGTGTTCTTCGGCTTCACCCACTGTCCGGACATCTGCCCGACGACGCTCTATGAGCTTGCCGGCCACAAGCAGGCGCTCGAGCAAGAGGGCCAGGACCTCAACGTCGTCTTCGTCACGGTCGACCCGGAGCGGGACACGCCGGAGATCCTCGGCCAGTATGTCGGATCAATGGGCACGCCCATCACCGCGATCACGGGCGAGCCCGCCGAAGTGGATGCCATGCTCGAAGGCTGGGGCATCCAGCACGAAAAGGTCGGCGAAGGCGATAACTACACGATGGACCACACCGCCTCGGTCATCCTTCTTGGTTCGGCCGGCCAATTCGTCGGCACCATTCCCTACGGCGAGAACCCGGAGACGGCTCGCGAAGCGCTGCGCCGTCTCGCGACCCTTTGAGCATCATGACCCAGACCCGCTACTTCGCGCGCGCCGGCAAGACCGACGCCCTCGCCCTGTTCGACCGGCTGGACGCCCGTTTCGGCGAGGAGGGCGTGCCCGTTGCTATTGTCGAGATCGACGAGGCGAGCGGCGAGCAGGAGGTCTCGGCCTATTTCGAGGACGACGGCGCCTTCGGCCGCGAGGCGATAGAGGCGGCGTTCGCGCCGGTCACCGCCGACCGCGAAGACCTGCCCGAGATCGACTGGATGCAGTCGGTTCTCGCGGATCTGAAGCCTGTGCGCGCGGGACGCTTCCTCGTCCACGGCGCGCATGATCGCGACAAGGTCTCGGCGGGCGACATAGCCATCGAAATCGAGGCTGGCCAGGCCTTCGGAACCGGTCATCACGGTACCACCGAGGGGTGCCTGACGATGATCGGGGAGATCGCCCGGCGCCGCCTCCCGGCGCGCGTGCTCGATCTGGGCACCGGCAGTGCGGTCCTGGCCATCGGCGTCGCCAAGCTCGTGCGCGTGCCTGTGCTGGCGACCGACATCGACCCCGTGGCCGTCCGCGTGGCGAAAGCCAATGTGCGGGCGAACGGCGTGGCCGGGCTGGTGGACTGTGTGACGGCTGGCGGCTTCCACGCCAGCGCCTTTTCTCAGGCGCGGCCCTTCGACCTGATCGTCGCCAATATCCTGGCGGGGCCACTGATGAAGCTCGCCCCGCAGATGGCGCGCCACCTTGCGCCGGGCGGCGATGTCGTCCTGTCAGGCATTCTCACCCGGCAGCGCCGTGCGGTTCTGGCGGCCTATTCGGCGCAGGGGCTCTACCACCGCAAGACGCTGACCCGCGGCGAATGGGTCACTCTGCATCTCAGCCGTTGAGGCGACAGCATCGTCCCGGAAGTCGTGTTCGGTTACCGGAAGACCTGATACGTGGATTCGATCGGTTAGAGCGTTGCGCGAACGAAAGGACGCACGGTGCTCTAGAAACGCGCCAGCGAGCAGGCTTCGAAGCGAGAGCCGCGCGCGGCGGAGAGGCCGGCGAGAGGCTCGACGACGAGTTGCTGGACGCTTTGGGTCAGCCGATTGGGCAGGCGGTGACCGCTCATCTCACTCGCACGCCGGGCCGGAAAGCAGACGCGCGGCGATGAAGGCTGAGGGCGGTGATCGTGGGTCATGTCGGTCACGGGAACGCTCGTGCGTGAGTGTGTTCTCCCGTAGCCTTTATGCCGGCTGGGCGGTGCTCTCGCTACGCACGACTTCGCATAGCTCGTCTGCACCCGCTGCGCGGGAGTTCGCCGTGCTTCTTCATTCTTTCTTCACAATGGCGGGCTCGTCTGCGGCGGGCTTCGTGCCCCCCCTGATCGCCGTGCCATGAAACGAGGAGACCCGGCCATGTTCCAGACCTTCGAGGAGGCCGGCAGTTCGGCCGAAAGCGCCAGCCGGGTCGACCGCCTGCGCACCGTGCTGTCACAGGCCGGTGTCGATGGCTTTCTCGTGCCGCGCGCCGACGAGTTCCAGGGCGAATACATCCCCGCCAATGCCGAGCGCCTGCGCTGGCTGACGGGCTTCACCGGCTCTGCCGGTCATGCCGTCGTCTTCCCCGATCGCGCCTATGCCTTCTCGGACGGGCGTTACACCGTGCAACTCGGTGCGCAGCTCGACGGCAAGGTCTTCGCGGCAAGCGATTCGACGAAGACCACCCTGCCCGATTTCCTGAAGGAGAACGCCCAGGGCCTGAAGATCGGCTTCGATCCGTGGTTGCACACGGTGGGTGAGGTTGCGGCCCTGCGCAAGGCGGCCTCGGAGGCAGGCTTCGAACTCGTGGCACTTTCGCGCAACCCGATCGACCTCGTCTGGCAGGACCGCCCGGCCGCTCCCGCGACGAAGGCGAGAGTGCATTCCGAGCGATATGCCGGCCGCAGCGCGAAGGAGAAGCTGGCGGTAATCGACGCGGAGATGGCGAAGAGCAATGCCGCGCTCTGCGTTCTTTCGGACCCGACGACGACGGCCTGGGTCCTCAACCTTCGCGGCTCCGACGTGCCGCACACACCCCTCGTACTCGCCTTCGCGCTCCTTCGCCGCGGCGAGAAGCCCATTCTCTTCCTCGACCCCGCGCGTCTGGACGCCGAGGATCGCGGCGCGCTGGAGGACCAGGTCGAACTCGCCGCTCCTGAGAGCTTCGAGCGGACGCTGCGCAGCCTTGCGGCGAACACCCGCGTGATGCTCGACCCTACGCGCGCCGCGCGGCGCATTGCCGACATCGTCGAGTCTTCCGGGGGTGAAGTCGTGGAGGCGCGCGACCCGGCCATCCTGCCACGCGCCCGCAAGAACGAAATCGAGATCGCGGGCTCGCGCGCCGCGCATCTGCGCGACGGCGCGGCGATCGTCTCGTTCCTCGCATGGCTCGACGCGCAGCCGGTCGGCAGCCTGACGGAGATCGATGCGGCCTCGAAGCTCGCGGATATCCGCGCGGCCTTTGGCGAAAAGGACGGCATGGCACTGCGCGACATATCCTTCGACACGATCTCGGCGGCCGGCCCCAATGCCGCCCTGCCCCACTACCGCGTGACGACGGCTTCGAATCGCAGGATCGAGGGCGGTACCGTCTATCTGGTGGACTCGGGTGGCCAGTACGATGACGGCACGACGGACATTACCCGGACCATCGCCATCGGCGCGCCCGCGGCGGAGATCGCGCGCGCCTTCACGCTGGTGCTGAAGGGCATGATCGCGATCTCTCGGGCACGGTTCCCCAAAGGCACGCGCGGCAGCGAACTCGACCCGCTGGCGCGCATCGCTCTGTGGAAGGCGGGGATGGACTTCGCACATGGCACCGGCCACGGCGTCGGTTCGTTCCTCAGCGTCCACGAAGGGCCGCAGTCGATCTCGCGGCGCGGCGTCACGCCGCTCGAAGCCGGAATGATCGTCTCGAACGAGCCCGGCTACTACCGCGAGGGTGCGTTCGGGATCCGGATCGAGAATCTCCTCCTCACACTGCCGGCCGAGCCGGTTCCGGGCGGCGACCTGCCCATGCACGGCTTCGAGACGCTGACCTTCGCGCCGATCGATCGCCGGCTGATCGTTGCGCAACTGCTGGATGCCGAGGAACGAAGCTGGCTCGATGCCTATCACGCCGAGGTCGTGAGAAGGACCGCTCCCCTACTCGACGAGGCGGATGCGACATGGCTGCGGGGAGTGGCACGCCCGCTCGAAGACTGACGTGAAAAAGCCCGCGGCGATGGCTCGCCGCGGGCTTTCATTCAACTCAGTGCGATGCCGTTACTGGCAGAGGCGACGCGGACCGTTGTACGGCTGGAAGGTACCCGAGCGCGCGTCGAAGGACCGGTAGCGCTGCGAGCAGTAGCGGTACCACTCATTGGTCCAAGGGGCCGGACGGTAGCCGTAGGACGGCGCTGTCTCGATGTAGCGGCGTTCGACGTAGCGTGGCTGGTTGGCTGCCCCAGCGATGATGGCGCCCGCCGCGAGACCCGCGATCGCACCGCCGATCGCGGCGCCGGTGTTGTTGCCGCGGCGGTGATGATAACGGCGATCACCGCGATAGTAGCCACGGTCACCGCGCCAATGACGGCCGCCGCCGCGCCAGTGGCGATCGCGACCACCGCGATAGTGACGGCCACCGTGGTACTGTGCGTTCGCCTCGGATACACCGGCCACCGAGCCGATGAGCGGCGCGGACTGCGGAACGGCGATCGAGGCCGGCAGCATCGCAAAGGCGAGCGCCACAGCCAAGGATTTTCCACCCAGCAATTTTCTCATGTTCATGATCGCCTCCTGGCGTGCGGTCGAAAGATGTCGATGTATTAACAGGAGCGCGCCTGAACGGTTCCTGAACGCTCAAGAATCGTTAACGTCCGAAAGGTCGCGTGCCTCGAACGCCGGAGGTCGAGGTGGAGCACGACTGCGTGCAGTCTTGGGCAGGTGCAGCAGGAGAATCGAAATGACCACGCCACAGACGCCATTCCGCTGGGGCGTGATCGGAGCCGGCGGCATTGCACGCCGTTTCTGTGCCGACATGCCATATTCGCGCCACGGCAGGATCGCGGCGGTCGGTGCACGGCGTCCCGAGGCTGCACGGGCATTGGCGGCGGCGGTGGGGCCGAACGTCGCCGCGCTCGATATCGAAACGCTATTGGCACACAACACACTCGACGCGATCTACGTCGCGACGCCGAACGCGCAGCATTTGGAGTATGCGCTCGCGGTCATCGCGAGCGGAAAGCACGTCCTCGTCGAGAAGCCGATCGCTCCGAACGCGGAGGACGCGATGCGTCTCGCGCAGACCGCCCAAGAAGCAGGCCTCCTGGCGATGGAGGCGATGTGGATGCGCTTCACGCCGGGCATCGAGCGGCTGCGCATGATGACGCGAGAAGGAGTTGTGGGCGAGCCTGTGCGACTCGAAGCCTCGCTCTCCTTCGGCCACGGTTTCGATGCCGCGAAGCCGGTCCATGATCCCGTCGCAGGCGGCGCCCTTCTCGATCTCGGCGTCTACCCCGTCTCCCTTGCGCTGGACCTTCTCGGCAGGCCCGACAATGTCGCGGCAGCTGGCACGCTCGCGCCCAACGGCTCGATAGCGGAAGCCGCGATCGTCCTCTCCTACGCTTCGGGCGCCCTCGCCACGCTGTCCTGCGGCTTCGGCGCCGAGGGGCCGAACGAGGCCGTGTTGACGGGTCGCGAAGGCACGCTGCGCGCACACCGCGCATTCATCAATCCGCCGCTTCTGTCCGTGCGCCGCACCATCCGCAAACAGCCGACGGGCAGTGGCGTGACGATCTCGCAGACACCATCGCCCTGGCGCGAACGGGTGAAGAGCCTTCGCGCCGCTGCCGCCGCCATCAAGGCGCGGCCGATACCGATCGCCTTGCGAGGCACCGGCCTTCAGTACCAGGCCGACCACTTCGTCGAATGCGTTCGCGCCGACATGACGGATAGCCCGATCATGCCTCTATCGCAGTCGATCGAAACGCTTGAGATCGTTCGCAAGGCTGATCGTCTCGTTCGCGGGGCTAGTACCACGTAGAGTTTACCGGGCTTTCCCGATCTTTTCTCGCAAAGCACTGCCTTTACACGATCGATGGCCTTCAAAACGTCTCGCGCCTCGTCCATATCATCGACGAACGACATGCGTGGGAGATGGGAATGATCGCGCTTCACAGGTTCAGGTTCGCAACGCTTCTTGCCGTTTTCACGCTGATCTTCTCGTCGGTCGCGGTCGATTTCGCCGAGGCACGGCGCGGCGGCGGCTTCGGCTCGCGCGGTGCGCGCACCTTCCAGTCGGCGCCGGCCACCAACACGGCGCCTTCGGCCGCGCCCGTCCAGCGCTCCATGACGCCTGGCAATCCTGGCGCCGCCGCCCCGGCCGCGGGCGCAGTGGCAGGCCGGGCGGCGGCCACCCGCGGCGGCTTCATGGGCTCGCCGCTGATGCGCGGCCTTCTCCTCGGCGGTCTCTTCGGCGTGCTCATGGGCACCGGCTTCGGCGGCCTTGCCGGCATGATGGGCTTCCTCCTGCAGATCCTGCTGATCGCCGGTGTCGCCTTCCTGCTGATTCGTCTCTTCCGCTCGCGTTCGCAGCCCGCGGCAGCTGGCGGCGGACAGCCGATGCAGCGTGCCGCCTATGGCGGGGGGTCCCCGGCGCCGACGGGCGGCTCGGGCCGGCCGGACTTCCGCCATCTCGGCGCCGGCCTCGGCCGCGGTGGCACGGCATCGGCCGCCAGCGTGTCCAAGGGCGACGAGTTGGGTGTCACCGGCGCGGACCTCGATATCTTTGAGCAGCGACTCTATCAGCTCCAGGATGCGTTCGCCCGGGAGGACTACGCCGCGATCCGCGAGATCACGACGCCGGAGATCGCCTCCTACCTCTCCGAGGAACTCTCGCAGAACGCTACGCGTGGCGTGAAAAGCGAGGTCGGCGAGGTCAAGCTGCTGCAGGGCGACATCGCCGAAAGCTGGAAGGAAGGCTCGCGCGAGTACGCCACGGTCGCCATGCGCTATTCGATGGTACAGTGGCTGCGTGACCGGGAGAGTGGCGCGATCGTCGAGGGCAGCGACACCGACGCGGTCGAATCGACCGAAATCTGGACCTTCCTGCGCGACCATCAGGATGAGTGGAAGCTGACGGCGATTCAGGACGTCTGAGCGCAAGTACAGCGATCTAAACGAGGGGCGCGGGGCCGAGAGGCTGCCGCGCCTCTCTTCGTTTCAGGCCCCGAGCGCGCGCAGGAGTGCGATCGCGCCGACCCCGATGATCACCGAGTTGAGGACCGAGATCCGCAAGGCGAGAATCCCCGAGCCGACGATCACCAGCCTCTCGACCCAGCCGCCGTCGACGAAGGCGGGCACGACGATGGTGATCAGCATGGCCGGCGGTACCGCGTTCAACGCCGCGTCAAGTCGCGGTGGAATCGTCCCCAGTCTCGACAGAAGAAGATGGCCAGCGAAGCGGGTGATATAGGTGAGGACGCCGGCAAGAACGATCAGGAGCCAGAGATCGGCGTTCACGGCGTTGCCTCCACCGGCGCGGGATCGGCCTGTCGCGGCGGCAACATTGCGGCGACCGCAATCCCCGTCACGCCGCCGATCGTGACGTGCCATGGCGTGCCGAGGAAGAGATAGGCAGGTATCGCCGTGATCGCCGCCGCGCCCGCGGCCGCCAGGAAGCCGGGACGAGCGCGGAAGGCGAGTGTCTGCGCCAGGAAGTAGACCGGCAGCGCCAGATCGAGCCCGACGGCGCGCTGGTCCGTGATGAGGCCACCGAAGATCGCGCCGGCAAGCGTCGCGATCTGCCATCCCAAATAGAGCACCAAGCCGGAGGTGAAGTAGTAGGTGCGCGTCAACTCACGTTCCGCCGCGCGTGTCTCGCCGAGGGCGAAGAGCGGATCGACGAGAACGAAAAAGGCCGCCGCCTTCTGGCCCATGGTGAAGCGCGTGAACTGACGCCCGAGCGAGGCGGAATACAGGACATGCCGGAAGTTGAGTGCGAAGACGGCGAGCAGGATTGACCACAGCGGCGCCGAGACGGCTATCAACTGGAGCGCCACGAACTGCGCCGTTCCGGCATAGACGATCATGGAGAAGCCCAGCGTTTCGACGACGCTCAGCCCGCTGTCGACCGAAAGCGCACCGAACACCACGCCGAACGGCATCAGCGCAAGGAGAAGCGGCGCGGTATCGCGCACCGCTAGGGCGAATTCCGGACGCGCTGTCATTGAGGAGCCCCAGGTCGTGAGGCAGCTTCCTAACGCGGACCAAGCGCCCTTGAAAAGCCTGTCAGAGGCGTTCGGCGCCGGGGATCAATTCCGCGTCGTCATTCGGCTGGGTCGCACCCGAGCCCGTAGAGGCTATGTCGATGACGTTCGACTTGAAGTCCGCCATAACGATCCGCCACCAGTCGATCGTGTCCTCGAAATTGGCGGCGGAAACGGAACTATAGAGATTGACGTCCATCTCCAGAACGGGGTCACCCTCGTCGTCCACGTAGGTGCGCCCAAAGCGCTTGTCGCGGTTCCAGGCATTGACCATCTCGACGCTCACGCCGTCGATGTCCCAACTCGCGGAGAAGCTGACGGATCGGCAATTGGCGTCCGTCTCGTCGCATTCGTAGAAGAAGATCGAGAAGGCCGTTCCCTCGATGCGTCCCTCGATCATCGGGGTGTTGTCGCCCGCCACGCTCAGGCGAGCCGAGCCGAAGCCGCGCACGAGTTCGGCGATGATTTCCGGGTTCGTCGCATCGACCATGTCCTGCGCCGCAGCCGGCTGAACGATGCTTGCGAGGCCGATCGTGAGGGCGAAGGCAGTGGCGCGCATGTCGAAGTCTCCGGGAGCGTCGCCTGCGACATTAGCCAAGATGGAGCGTGGCGTCACGCCAAGATGGAGCGTGGCGTCACGCCCAGAAGGCTCAGCCCGGCGTTCGCCCGATGCGCTCAAACCAGCCGTCCTCGTCGAGAACCTCGATCCCGAGTTCGGCAGCCTTCGAGAGCTTGGAGCCCGCGCCAGGGCCAGCCACCACGAGGTCTGTCTTGGCCGAGACCGAGCCCGCGACACGCGCGCCCAGAGCTTCGGCCATGCCCTTGGCCTCGTCCCGCGTCATCTTCTCGAGGGAGCCGGTGAAGACCACCGTCTTCCCAGCGACGGGCGACGCCACCTCGGCCCGGTGGAAGAGCGGGTTCTCGGTCGAGACGCCGGCATCCAGAAGCGCCTGGACGGCCTCGCGGTTGTGCGCTTCGTCGAAGAAACCGATCAGCGAGTGCGCCGCGACGGGGCCGATGTCGCTGTCGGCGGCGATCGCCCGGTACGCCTCACCCGCCCGCGCGCCGATCGCCGTCCTCAAACCCTCCACCATCGCGCTGCCGGCGCCGAAGCTCTCGCGCAGGGCGACGCGCTGGGGCGCGTTGAGGCGCAGTCCCGCATGCTGCGTCGGGTCGAAGTCAGGCGTTTCGCCCTTCTCTTCCACGGCCGCCACAAGGCCCTCCAGTGCCTTCGAGCCTTCGCCGAAACCGCGAAGCGCGGTCAGCCGGTCCCACGCCTCCCCCGGGCGCGCTTTCGCTGCAGCGGCAGCGCCGTCGATCAGCGCGCGCACATCTTCGAAATGCCGTGCGAGCGCCTTGGCCGAGGTCTCGCCGATATGCGGAATGCCGAGCGCGAAGACGAAGCGGTTGAGGTCCACCGTCTTCTTCGCCTCGATCGCGGCCAGAAGGTTCTGTGCGGCCTTGGAGTAGTCGTAGGTCTTGCGATCACCGCGCTTGCGCGCCTCCTTGCCGGATGCCGCCAGTTCGGCGTCCTCGGCAGCCTCGCGTTCCAGCCGCATGGCAAGCGCGCGTTGTTCCATCAACGCCTTCACCGGCCCGAGCGACAGCTTGAAGATGTCCGCCGGCTGGTGGACCATACCCTCGTCGAACATCGCCTCGATCAGCCGGTCGCCGAGACCGTCGATGTCAAAGGCTGCGCGCGAGACGAAATGCTTCAGCCCCTCGCGCCCCTGCGCCGGGCAGGTAAGCCCGGCCGTGCAGCGGCGCACCGAATCCGGGCGTCCGGTGCGCGCGTTGATCTCCCGCGCCGCCTTCGACCCGCAGATCGGGCAGTGGTCCGGAAATGCGAAGGGCACGGCACCGGCCGGGCGCTTCTCCTCGACGACGTCGAGCACCTGTGGGATCACATCGCCGGCGCGCTGGATCACCACCGCGTCGCCGATGCGGATGTCGCGCCCGCCCCGGATCGGCTCGCCCGAAGCGTCCCGCCCGGCGATATAGTCCTCGTTGTGGAGCGTGACGTTGGAGACGACGACGCCCCCCACCGTCACGGGCCGCAGTCGCGCCAACGGAGCGAGCTTGCCGGTGCGCCCGACATTGATGTCGATCGCCTCCACCACCGTCGTCGCCTTCTCGGCCGTGAACTTGTGGGCAATCGCCCAGCGCGGCGAACGCGAGACGAAGCCGAGCCGCTCCTGAAGACCGAGGTCGTCGACCTTGTAGACCACGCCGTCGATGTCGTAGCCGAGCGAGGCCCTCGCCTCCTCGATGGCATGGTAGTGCGCGATGAGTTCTGCGATGCCGGTGAAGCGCTTCATCCGCTCGTTGATCGGGAAGCCGAACCGGCCGAGCGCGGCGACCATCTCCATCTGGGTGCTGGCCGGCAGCGCGCTCGCTTCCCCCCAGGCATAAGCGAAGAACCGCAGTGGCCGGGATCTCGTGACCGCCGGGTCGAGCTGACGCAGCGAGCCAGCCGCCGCGTTGCGCGGGTTGGCAAAGAGTGCGAGCCCCTCAGCTTCGCGTCGGGCGTTGAGGGCTGCGAAATCGGCGTGGCTCATATAGACCTCGCCGCGCACCTCGAAAATGTCGGGCGCCTCGCCTTTCAGCCGACGCGGAATATCATCGAGCGTCAGCGCGTTCTGTGTGACGTCCTCGCCGACCGACCCGTCGCCGCGCGTCGCCGCCGAAACGAGCTTGCCGCCCTCGTAGCGAAGCGACAGCGAAAGTCCGTCGATCTTCGGCTCGGCGGTGATGGCCAGCGGCGCATCGTCGCCGAGCTTCAGGAAGCGGCGCACGCGGCGTGCGAAGTCCGCCACGTCCTCGTCGGAAAAGGCATTGTCGAGCGAGAGCATCGGCAGGGCATGGCGAATCTTGCCGAACTTCGCTGCCGGTGCGGTTCCGACGCGCTTCGACGGCGTGTCGGGCCGCACGAGGTCGGGGAAGCGCTCCTCGATCGCCGTGTTGCGCCGACGCAGTTCGTCATACTGCGCGTCGGTGATCTCCGGCGCGTCGTCCGCGTAATAGCGCTCATCAGCCGCCGCGATCTCGCCGGCGAGTGCCGCCAGTTCGGCCTCGGCCTGTTCGCGCGAGAGGGCTTCGACGGCGGTTTCGCGGCTCATATCTGGCATGCCCGTTCGGATCGATAACGCTTGGAGCTATCGAAGCCAGGATGGCGTCAGGTCAAGCCCGAGAACGTTCTCGACGATGCGCCGACGAAGGAAAGGCGTTCGGGCGGCAAGCGGCAGGGCGATGGGCAGGGCGCGGCTGGCAATGGCCGGACGCCTGCGCACGAAGTCCGTCATCCGCCGCGTGGAGGCGACCACGCGCCGCGCCACCGGCAGCCTCTCGCCCTCGTACTCGCCTTCACGGCCCTGCGAGAGCAGAAAAGCGAAAGTCGCCGCATCGTGGATGCCGAGGTTCATGCCCCGCGCGCCGACGGGCGAATGGACATGCGCCGCGTCTCCAGCCAGAAAAACGCGCCCGGCCTGCATGCGTCCGGCATGGCGGAAAGTGACTGTGAAGTCCGATTCCCAGACGATCTTCGCGACATTCGGCGTCTTATCGATAACGTCCCGCGTCGAGACATCGAAGCCAACGACGCGCAGAAGATCGGCCCGCAGCGGGAACAGAGCCGTCGCGCCGCCTTCCGAGCGCAGCAGGCCGTGAAGCTCGGTCGGGTCGATCGGCTTCGACAGGCGCAGGTCGGCCAGCGCGAACCGTGCTGGATAGTCCTCCCCGCCCCATTCGATCCCGGCATCGCGCCGTACGATCGAGCGGGCGCCATCCGCGCCGAAGACGATGTCGGCCCGTATCCTTTCGCCGCTCGCAAGTTCGACCTCTGCCCCGCCCGGCCCTGAGCGAAGCCACGTCACGGGATTGTTCCATTCCACGGAAACGCCCTGCCCTTCCAGCCAGTCGAGCATCGCCCGCTCGGTGCTGCCCTGCGGCAAAGTGAGCATGAAAGGATAGCGCGTCTCGCGAGCCCATTGTGTGCGCATCGTGGCGAGCGCCCGCCCGTCGAGATGGATGGTGAGGCGCTGGACGCGCTGGCCTTCGGCGAGGAGCCGTTCCGTGAGCCCGCTCGCCTCCAGAACGCGAAGCGTCGGCGGAAGGATGCCCAGCGCGCGGGATTGATCCGGCGGCGTCGGCCCGTCGTCGCGGTCGACGATGCGCGGCGAGAAACCGTATCGCTTCAGCTCGACGGCGGCGGCGAGCCCCGTTGGACCAGCACCGGCGATCAGGATCGAAACGGTGCGGTCCATCGCATCAGGCCTCCTGTCCTATCAACCGGGAGGCCGCGGCCCGCGCCTCCTCCGTCACGTGTTCGCCCGCCAGCATGCGGGCGATTTCCTCCCTTCGGGCGACTAGGTCCATCTCGGCCACCCGCGTTGCCACGCGCTCCTCGGCCCCGGCCGCTCCGCTCTTGGAGATCAGGAGATGATTGGCCGCGCGCGCCGCCACCTGCGGCGCGTGGGTGACGGACAGAACCTGCACGCGCTCGGCCAGGCGCTTGAGGCGGCGCCCGATCGCATCCGCCACCGCGCCGCCGACCCCGGTGTCGATCTCGTCGAAGACGAGGGTCGGGGCTGAGCCACGATCGGCCAGAGCCACCTTCAGCGCCAGGAGAAACCGCGAGAGTTCACCGCCCGATGCGACCTTCATCATCGGTCCCGCACGCGTGCCGGGATTGGTGCGCACGTAGAATTCAGCCGTGTCGATGCCGGCCTCGTTCGCCCGCTCGGGATCGCTCACCATTTCAACGATGAACTGGGCGCGCTCGAGTTTGAGGTCCGGCAGCTCCGCCATGACGGCGGCTTCCAGGAGACGAGCCGCCTCGTGACGTCTGGCGGACAAACTGGCTGCCAGCGCATGGAAGTGCTCGCGCCGCTCGGCCACCTCGCGCTCGAGGACGGCAACACGCTCCTCGCCGGCATCGAGTTCGGCGAGATCGGCGATCATCTTCTCCGCGAGCGCAGGCAGATCGTCGACCGGCCGGTTGAACTTGCGCCCCGCCGCACGCAGCGCGAACAGCCGCTCTTCGGTGGTCTCCAGCGCGCGCGGATCGAACTCCAGCGAACGCAGCGCGCCCTGCAGGCTCATCTGCGCGTCCGAGAGCGAATCCAGTGCCGCATCGAGACGGCTCAACGCCTCGTCGAGAAGGCCGGGAAGCTCGTCCTTGCGCCGGTCTAGCCGGCGAAGAAGCCCGGCGAGAGCCGGAATGGGAGACGCCGGACCGGACAGTTCCTCATGCGCGTCGTTGACGTCGCTCGCGATCTTCTCCGAGCGCATCATCGTCTGTCGCTTGTCGGCCAGTTCCTCCTCCTCGCCGGGCAGCGGCTGGAGCTCCGACAATTCGTCGACGCAGGCGCGCAGATAGTCCGCCTCGCGCGCCGCTTCCTCGACGCGCACGCGGTGCCGGGAGAGTTCGGCCTGCGCTGCGCGCCACTTCATGAAGGCGGCCGAAACCGCCTGCGCCTCGACCTGATGTCCGCCGAAGGCGTCCAGAAGCGCGCGATGCGCCTCGGGATCGACGAGTGCGCGGTCGTCGTGCTGGCCGTGGATCTCGACGAGGCCGACGCCGAGATCGCGCATCATGGCAACGCTGGCCGGGCGATCGTTGACGAAGACGCGCGTGCGCCCGTCCGCACCCTGCACGCGGCGCAGGACGAGATCGCCGTCGTCTTCGAAACCGTTCTCGCGCAGGAGGTCGCGCGCGCGGTGGCCCGCCGGCAAGTCGAAGACCGCGCTGATCTCGCCCTGCTTGGCGCCGTGGCGCACGAGCGAGCCGTCGCCGCGCCCCCCGAGCGCCAGCGAGAGGGCGTCGAGGAGGATGGACTTGCCCGCGCCGGTCTCGCCCGTCAGCACGGAAAGGCCGTTCTTCAACGAGAGGTCGAGCCTTTCGATGAGAACGATGTCGCGGATCGAGAGATGGACGAGCATGAAGGGGTCGAAGCGGTTTCGCCTGGAGCTGCTCATCTGGCAGCGACGCGCGAAGATAGGCGCTCACGGCCCCGGGGCAAAGCCCCGTGCGGCGACGTGCGTCTTTTCGAACGCCCCACGGCCGCTCCCGCGATTGGTTCTACGGCGCTGTCACCCGGTCAAGAAAAAGGCCGGCGCTCTGGCCGGCCTTTTCTCGCGATAGCTTACCGGATCAGGAAACCGGCGGCGGCCCGACGACGGGCTCTGCGGTGGCGGCAGGTGCTGCTTCGCGCTGGCCGCCGGTGATAAGACGCGTCGCGCTCGAGAACCAGGAGGTCGGGCCTGCCTCCTGCGGGCGAAGCCCGTCGTTCTGAAGAAGCGCGTAGCTGTCGTTGTACCACTGAGAATCGGGGAAGTTCTGGCCGAGCACCGAGGCCGAAGCCTGTGCTTCCTGCCGCAGGCCCATCGCCATGTAGGCCTCAGTCAGGCGCGCCAGCGCCTCCTCGACATGGCGGGTGCGCGGATAGGTATCGACGACGTTCTTGAAGCGGTTGATGGCGGCGACGTATTCACGCCGCTCGAGATAGTAGCGGCCGACCTGCATTTCCTTGCCCGCGAGCTGGTCGCGCGTCTGGCGAAGTTTCGCCTCGGCATCCGCCACGTACTCGGACTCTGGATAGCGGTCGATCACCTCCTGCATGGCAGCGGCGGCGCGTGCCGTCTGGGCCTGATCGCGCGTCACGTCGGGCATCTGCCGGAAGTAGGACATGCCGGTGATGTACTGAGCGTAGGCCGCTTCATCCGAACCCGGATAGAGCGACACGTAGCGACGCGCCGAGGAAACCGCCTCATCGTAATCGGCCGCGCGATAGGCGGCGAAGGAGCGCATGATGAGCGCTCGTCGCGCATATTCGGAGTAGGGATGCTGGCGGTCGATCGCCTGGAACTTCGCCTGCGCTTCGCCGAGATTGCCGGCGTCGAGATTGGCCAGGCCCTGATTGTAAAGGACGTCTGCCGGTTCGGTCTGCGACGCGAGGGCGAGCGCGTCGAAATTGTCGTCCCCGCCGCCCATGCAGGCCGACAGCGAAATCAGCGAGGCCGCGAGCGCCATGCCGAGCGAGGCCCGCCCGATCGCAGACCGTCCGTTCGAAGAATGGCGCATCATCGTCAAATCCTCTGCTCCCCTCGCCCCTGGCATGCGTATCATCGAGGCCTTCGCACCGCTCTTAGATCAGAAGACGGCAGGCCGACAACGCTTCAAGCCGCGCCAAGGCGCCTTTTTTGAGGCGCGTGCGGTCTGCCGCGCAGATGCCTCAGAGCACCTGCGGGCCGTAGGCCGAAGCCGCGACCGCGGCCAGCGGCGCAGCCTTGCCGCCGCGCGCGGCCACGCGGGCCGGCATTTCCACGACCTCGTAGGCGGTCCGGTCGGCCAGAAGCGCACGCAGCGCCAGGGCGTTCAGCCGATGCCCGCCGCGGTAGGAACGATAGCAGCCGAGGATGCGCACGCCCGCCATCGCCTGATCGCCGATCGCGTCCAGCGTCTTGTGCCGCACGAACTCGTCCGGGTAGCGCAGGCCGCCCGGATTGATCACGCGATCGTCGTCTCCGATGACTACGGAATTGTCGAGCGAGGAGCCGAGCGCATGGCCTGAAGCCCAAAGCCGCTCGACGTCCTTCATGAAGCCGAAGGTGCGCGCGCGGGAGAGCTCGTTGCGGAAGGTTTCCGGCGTCAGGTCCGCGGCAAAGCGCTGGCGCCCGATCGCGGCCGTCGCGAAATCGATCTCGATCTCGAAGCGCGTGCCCTCGTAGGGCAGGTACTGCGCCGTCGCGCCCTTCATCTCGACGCTGACGGGCTTCAACACGCGGATGAAGCGGCGGCGGGCCCGCTGGCGTACGATGCCGGCGCCCTCGATCGCCTCGACAAAGGCGCGGGAATCGCCTTCCATGATCGGCACTTCGCGGCCGTCGATCTCGACGACGGCGTTGTCGATCCCCATCGCGTAAAGCGCGGCCATCAGGTGCTCGACCGTCGCGACATGCACGCCGGCCATGTCGCCGACCACGGTGGAGAGGTCGTTGACGGAGACATTGGTGGAAACGGCCGCGATCTCGCGGATCAGGCCCGAGGGCTCGAAGATATGGAAGACGATACCAGTATCGGCGTCGGCAGGATGAATCGCCATTTCCACCGCAGCACCGCTATGCACGCCCACCCCGTTGAAGCCGATGCGGGCGCCGATGGTCTGTTGATGCTGAGTCACTCTGGCATTTCCCCTGACGCGAAATCGCGGGTCGTTCGGACGAGGAAGACAGCAACCATCCCGACACCGCTCAACGCCATTTCAATTCAGCGCGAAACATGCGCGCCGTATGGCCTCTAGGTAGTGGAATGCGATGCCTGAAACCAAATCACGGTTTCTTACTTCTTATTACCATTCGTCGAATTAAGCGCTCGTTAACGACAGCGAAAACAAAGCCTTAAACGAAAAGCCCGCTTCCGGTGGAAGCGGGCTTCACTGTTACGAAGTGAGTTTCGTGAACGCGTCAGCTCGACTGGCGGCGAAGGAAAGCCGGGATTTCGAGCTGGTCGTCTTCGCTCGGCTGGCGAACCTGGCTCACCGGGCGCGCTGCCGAATCGGCAGCGGCACGGCGCGGGGCGTAGGGGCTGGCCTCCCCGTGCGCCGGACGGCGCAGCTCGGGCGCACGCGGTGCGGCCATGCCGGCCTCCTCCTCGTGGCGGGTCAGGCCGGTCGTCAGGCGGCGCAGGAGGCCCATCGGGCCCTTGTCGTCGGCGTGAGCGTCCGGCTGGGCACCGCGACGCTCCATCTCGGCCTGCACCACCGGCGGGAAGTCCTCCACGCGCGGCATGCGCGGGGCAGCGGCCTGCGGGGCGACCTGGGCGATTTCGGCTTCGAGAGCGGCGGTGAAGTCGTCTTCGAGATCGTGCATGACCGGTGCCGGCGCGGCAGCGAGGGGAGCATGCGCATAGACCGGAGCGGCCGGCTGCGGCGCGGGCACATGGACCGGAGCCTGCGGCGCCGGGGCGGCAGCCGCCGGCACGGCGGCCGGGCGCGGAGCCGGAACGGCGCGCGTCTCCGGCTGGCGGTCGAACGCCTCGGCGGCGGTCTTGTCGATGCCCGTCGCCACGACCGAAACGCGGATCACGCCTTCCAGCGCCTCGTCGAAGGTCGCGCCGAGGATGATGTTGGCGTCCTGGTCGACTTCCTCGCGGATGCGGGTCGCCGCCTCGTCCACCTCGAAGAGGGTGAGGTCGCGGCCGCCGGTGATCGAGATCAGAAGGCCCTTGGCGCCCTTCATCGAGGTCTCGTCGAGGAGCGGGTTGGCGATCGCGGCCTCGGCGGCGGCCATCGCGCGGCCCTCGCCGGACGCCTCGCCCGTGCCCATCATCGCCTTGCCCATCTCGCGCATCACCGAGCGGACGTCGGCGAAGTCGAGGTTGATCAGGCCTTCCTTGACCATCAGGTCGGTGATGCAGGCGACGCCCGAGTAGAGCACCTGGTCGGCCATGCCGAAGGCATCGGCGAAGGTGGTCTTGTCGTTGGCGATGCGGAAGAGGTTCTGGTTCGGGATCACGATGAGCGTGTCGACGCTCTTCTGCAGATCCTCGATGCCCTGCTCGGCGATGCGCAGGCGGCGCTGACCTTCGAAGTGGAAAGGCTTGGTGACGACGCCGACGGTCAGGATGCCCTTCTCGCGCGCAGCACGAGCGACGACGGGCGCAGCGCCCGTGCCGGTGCCGCCGCCCATACCGGCGGTCACAAAGCACATGTGCGAGCCGAGGAGGTGATCGCAGATCTCGTCGAGGGATTCCTCGGCGGCCGCGCGGCCGACCTCGGGCTGCGAGCCGGCGCCGAGGCCTTCGGTGACGGCCACGCCCATCTGGATGACGCGCTCAGCGCGCGAGGAGCGCAGCGCCTGGGCGTCGGTGTTGGCGATCACGAACTCCACGCCCTCAAGGCCGGCGTTGATCATGTTGTTGACGGCGTTGCAGCCGCCGCCGCCGACACCGAAGACGGTGATGCGGGGCTTGAGCTCGGTGATGTCCGGCTTCTGCAGGTTGATACTCATGACCTCGAATTTCCTTTCGCAGTGGGCCGTCTCGCCGCGCCGGCCGCTGATCGTCTCAAGATTTGTTCCGCCAGTGCGTGGCTGGCACCGTAAACGCCGGGGCAAGCTCGAAGCTTGCGCCGTTCACTTCTCAGAAACTTCTCCGGAGCCAGGAGCCGACCCGGCCGATGCGCGTCGCCTCGTCGAAGGCGAAGTCGATCGGAGAGCTCTCCGGCACGAACTCATGCAGCGCCACCTGCGGGTAGATCAGGAGGCCGGCAGCGGTGGCGAAGGCCGGGCCCTTGTTGGACGCCGACAGGCCTGCGATGCCGACGGGCCGGCCGAGGCGCACGTTGCGCTGGAGGATGTCCCGGCACACGTCCGGCAAGCCGGCGAGCTGGCTCGCCCCGCCCGTCAGGACGACGCGCTTGCCGATGACATGGCCGAGCCCGGAGGCCGCCAGCCGGTCGCGGATGGCCTCCAGCGTTTCCTCGACGCGCGGACGGATGATGCGCGCGATGAGAGAGCGCGACACGCTCATCGGCTCGTCGACGCCGTCGCAGCCCAAGGGAGCGACCGTGATCGTCTCGCCGTCTTCGAGAAGCTCGGTCATGGCGTTGCCGTGCATGACCTTCAGCCGCTCGGCCTGCTCGGTGCGGATCGAAAGGCCGCGCGCCAGATCCATCGTGATGTGCTGGCCGCCGAGCGCCACCGCGTCGGCATAGGCGAAACGACCGTTGTTGAAGATCGAGATCGTCGTCGTGCCCGCGCCCATGTCGATGCAGGCCGAGCCCATCTGCGCCTCGTCCTCGACGAGGGTCGCGAGGCCGCTGGCATACGGGCTGGCGACGAAGGCCTCGACCACGAGCTGGGCGCGGTTGACCGCCATCTCGAGATTGCGCAGCGGCGTCTCTTCCGCCGAAAGGACGTGCAGCTCGGCGCCCAGCGTCTCGCCGGTCATGCCGACCGGATCCTCCAAGCCGCCCTCGCCGTCGAGGGAAAGGTCGAAGGGTATCGAATGCAGCGGCAGGCGGCCTGTCTCGATCTGGGCACGCGAAGCGTTGTTAAGGACGCGCTTGAGATCGCTCTGCGAGGTCTCGTTGCCGGCGATGGTGAGCTCGGCATGGCCGCGCGAGCTTTTCAGGCGCCCGGCACTGATCGAGACGACAAGCGACTCCACCGTCAGCCCCGCCATACGCTCGGCCGCATCGACGCAGGCGCGGATCGAGGTCTCGGCCGCAGCCAGATCCACCACGACGCCGGACTTGATGCCGCGCGAGCGGTGATGGCCGACGCCGATCACTTCGACGAGGTGGGTGCGCGTCGGCAGCACCTCGCCGTGGGCGCGCGGCTTCAGCCGGGCGATCAGGCACGTGACCTTGGACGATCCGACGTCGAGCACGGAGACGACGCTGGCGCGCCGCTGCGAGAGACGGGGGACACGGGGCAGCGCGCCGGCTCGGGACGCGAAGAGGCTCATACGGGGTTCTCCCTGCGGGCCTTGGCAAGACGCGCCCGTTCCGCAAGCGCGGCCTCGCGCCGCTCCTTCGCTTCGGGCGTCAGTTTGACGGTCATCCGGTCGTCGACGCGCATGTCGACCGAGACGATGTCGCGCGACAGGAGACCGGTGTCGCGGTCCATGCGGACCACTTCGGCCGCGGCCTCGATCGGGTCGATCTCCGGCAGCTTCACGATCACCCCGTTGTCGAGATGCAGATCCCATCGCCGGTGGGCGACGCGCACATAGGCGCGAATCCGCGGCGTCAGCTCCGGGATCACCTCGATCCGGTCGAGCAGCTCGGCGGCGTCGCGCTCCGCCCCCGCCCCCACCACGAAGGGCAGATCGGTGAAGCGGGTCGTCGCGTAGGGGACGATCTCGTTTCCATCGCGATCGATGACCATGAGCTCGCGCCCGCGCTGCCACACGGCGTAGGGCGCGCGCTCCACCACCTCGACGGCGACGCGGTCGGGATAGACCTTGGTGATGCTCGCCTGGTCGATCCACGGCATGGCCTCGATGGCCTCGCGGGTCGCCTCGACATCGAGCCCGGCGACTGTCTGCGCGCCGGTCATGTAGAGCGTCTGCAGGATGTCGATCTGCGAGGTCTCCGAATTGCCGGAGACGTCGACGCGATCGATCGAGAAGCCGAAGGGCGCGCTGATCGTATCGAGGACGACGGGCGCATGGCCGCCGAGTGCCGTGCCGTAGAGCGCGGAAGACGAGAGGACGACGCTCGCCATCATCCAGAAGCGCGGCAGCGGCAGGCGCTGCAGACGATGCGCGTAGCCGTTGATGCGCTTCATGGCAATGCCGGCACGCAGCGCCAGCCGCTCCATGCGCTCCTCGGGCGAGGCCCTGTGGGTCAGCGCGCGCACGAGGCATCTCCCACCATCCAGCTCAAGAGCTCGCCGAAGGAGTGGCCGGCCGCGCGCGCGATGTCCGGCACGAGCGATGTCGGCGTCATGCCGGGCTGCGTGTTGATCTCCAGCCAGGCGAGTTCTCCGCCCTCGCCGAAGCGGTCGTCGTAGCGAAAGTCGGAACGCGTCACGCCCCTGCAGCCGAGCGCGCGATGCGCGGCCAGGGAATGTTCCTGCACCTTCGCGGTGACGTGCGCCGGCAGGTCGGCCGGCACGATGTGCGTCGAGCCGCCTGGCGAATATTTGGATTCGTAATCGTAGAACGCGTGGTCGTTCGACTTGATCTCGCAGACGCCGAGCGCGACGTCGCCCATCACAGCGCAGGTCAGTTCGCGCCCGTGGACATAGCGCTCGATCATCACCGTCTCGCCGAAGGCCCACTCGGCGCCCGTCAGCTCCTGCGGCGGATGGGCGTGATCCTCACGCACGATGAGGACGCCGAAGGACGAACCTTCCGCGACGGGCTTCACGACGTAGGGCGGGGTCATCACATGCGCGCGCCCAGCCTCTCGGCGGTCGACGAGACGGGATTCGGCCAGCGGAATGCCGGCCGCTTTGGCGACGATCTTCGCCTTCTCCTTGTTCATAGCCAGTGCCGAGGCGAGAACGCCCGAATGCGTGTAGGGGATCGTCAGGAACTCCAGGATGCCCTGGATCGTCCCGTCCTCGCCGAACGGCCCGTGAAGGGCATTGAAAGCGACATCCGGCTTCAGTTCACGCAGGACGGACGCCACGTCGCGGGCGACATCGATGCGGGTGACGCGGAAGCCCTCGGCCTCGAGAGCATCGGCGCAGGCATTGCCCGAAGAGAGGCTGACCGGCCTTTCGGACGAGAAACCACCCATCAGCATTGCGACATGCGTCGTCATGAATCCGCTCATTCCCCATAGCCATCAGGCCGGAGAACATTCATCGCCTCGCGATGGTTAAGCGGTGGTTAAGGCACTATGGCCAAAGCAAGAAAATCGTAAGGCCGTTTGCAAAGACGGCGTTTACCTCATCGTGCCCGTGCGGCGATGAGCGCGGCCGCCCGCATGTCGGCGAAGCGCGCCGCGCGCCGGGCGCTCGCCTCGGCATCCTCGCCCCATTGCTCGATGTTCCAGTCCTCGTCGAGATGAGCGAGCCGCCAGGCCTCGACATCGTCCAGGCGCGCCTCGATCACCGCCAGCGAGAGGATCAGCGAGCCGGTCAGCGTCGTCATTTGATGGAGCGCCGCAATCTCGAAGCCGCTCGTGCGCGCTTCGAGGAGAGCCGCCACGGCCGCGACGCTCTCCGGCGGCTGCGCGATGTGCATCACGCCGGCGCCCGTCAGGAAGAGGGCGCCGACGCGCTCCTCGGCCCAGCGCAGGACCGGGTCCCACTCGCGGCTCTGGCGCTCGACGAGGCGCTCCGGTCCATCGGCCCGGTAGAACAGGAGGTCGGTCTCGGCGTAGCGCTTCAGGTCCTCGCGCACGGCGGAGGGGTCGTCCGCGATGGCGTCCACGATGGTGTTGGCAAGCCGCGTGACCGGCATCGTCGCGGGATCGATGCGCTCGCCTTGCCCGCGCCATTCCTCGGCAACCGCCTCAGCGGCGGCGGCGGATGGCAGGGTGAGCGAGCGCCGTCCGGGCGTCTTCAGCGGGCGCCCGTCGAGCAGCACGGCATGGGCCTCGCCTTCAGGCTGCACCGAAACCGTTTTGTAGAAGCGCTTGGGGAGACTCGTGTTCTCGATCATCACGCTCTCGCCAGTTGCGGAAGCGCGCCCGTCTCGATGAAGCCGTCGAGCAGAAGGCGCAGTTCGGCGACCTCGCGCGCGACGAGCGTGGCGCCGGCCTCCTCCAGCGCGTTCGCCGAGCCCGCGCCCCATGCGACGCCGATCCCTCGAGAACCCGCAGCACGTGCCATCTGCATGTCGAAGACCGCGTCTCCGACGACAACGGCGTCTGCCGGGTCGAGGCCGAACGCGCCGCAGCATTCGAGCACCATCGCCGGATGCGGCTTGGAGGGGCAGTCATCGGCCGTGCGAACCGCTGTGAAGACGCCGTCGAGCCCGTGCGCCGCGACGATTGCCGCGACACCCCGGCGAGACTTGCCGGTGACAATGCCGAGAAGCACGTCGTCGCGCCCGGCGAGGTCGGCCAGCATTTCGGCGACGCCCTCGAACAGCATCTCGCGATGCCTGGGGTCGTTGCGCATTTCGTGGAAGACCGCCCGGTAAGTGCCCGCCATGACTCCGGCTTCCGCCCTTTCGGGCACCGGCAGGAGGTCGGCGATGGCATGCTCCAGCGAAAGCCCGATCACGCCGTGGACGTCGGTGGCGGCCGGCACCGAACGCCCGTGGTGGCGGAACGTCTCGGCCATCGCGGAGACGATCGTGCCGAAGCTGTCGGCGAGTGTGCCGTCACAGTCGAAGAGGATCGCCTTCATCAATCGCCCATCAGGGCTTCGTCGAAGCCGAAGAGGTTGAACGTCTGCACCATGTGCTGCGGCAGCGGGGCCATCTGGTCGATCACACCCTTGCCGGCGGGGTGCGGGATGACGATGCGCCGGGCGTGGAGGTGCAGCCGGTTCTGCACACCGCCGGGAAAGTCCCAGTTGGTGTCGTGCTCGAAATATTTCGGATCGCCCAGAATCGGGTGGCCGATATGGGCGGCGTGGACGCGAAGCTGGTGGGTGCGGCCGGTGTAGGGCTCCATCTCCAGCCAGGCGAAATTTTGCGCCACCTGATCGAGCACGCGATAGTGCGACAGCGCGTGGTCGGCGCCCTCCTCCCCGTGCCGGGCGACGCGCATCCGGTCGCCGTCCGGCGTCTGTTCCTTGACGAGATAGGTCGAGATGCGCCCGTCATGCGGGGCGGGCACGCCCTTCACGATCGCCCAGTAGGTCTTCTTGGTATCGCGCTCGCGGAAGGCCCTGGTCAGCTCGACGGCCGCGCCGCGCGTGCGGGCGACGACGAGGACGCCGGAGGTGTCGCGGTCGAGGCGGTGGACGAGGCGCGGCTTCTCGCCCTTCTTGGAACGCCAGGCTTCCAGCATGGCATCGACATGGCGAGACACGCCCGAGCCGCCCTGCACGGCAAGGCCGGCGGGCTTGTTGAAGACGAAGACCTTCTCGTCCTCGTATAGCAGCATCTGCGAAAGGACGTCCCCGTCATGCCGATCGCGCATCGTGTTGGCGGTGAGCGGCCTCGCCTTCACGTCGGCCCGGTCGATGCCGAGCGGCGGCACGCGCACGAGTTGGCCGGGCGCAAGCCGCGTGTCCGCCTTGGCGCGGCCGCCGTCGAGCCGGATCTGGCCGGAGCGCAGAAGCTTCTGAAGATGGCCGAAGCCGAGGCCCGGATAATGGATCTTGAACCAGCGATCGAGCCGAAGCCCCTGCTCGTCCGTCTCGACTCTGACCTGCTCGACGGCGGACATGGCGCTACGTTCCTTGAAGTTTGTGCCTCCCGATAGCGCAAGTCGCGGCGGATCGAAACCTTCAGAAGATCTGACGCCCCAGTGCGAGCCCGGCGGCGATAGCCGCGAGGCCGAGAAGAACCGAGGCGCCGACATACAACGCGGCGCTTGCGACCTCACCTCGTTCGTAGAGTGCAAGCGCGTCCAGCGAGAAGGCGGAGAAGGTCGTGTAGCCACCCAGAAGGCCTGTCGTAAGGAACAGCCGCAGTTCCGCCGATGCTCCGAGACGGCGCGCGATCGCCTCCACCAGCAGCCCCATCAGGAACGAGCCTGTCACGTTGACGAAGAGCGTTCCGACCGGCCAGGCCGGCCCGAACAGGCGTAAGGAAAGGACGCCGGCGCCATAGCGCAGGACCGAGCCGAGCGCCCCGCCGAGGGCGACGAGAAGCACGTTCACGGCTCGCCCCGCTCCCGGCGCAGCGCAGCCCAGCGCGCCATCCGCTCGCCGATCCTCTGCTCCACACCGCGATCGGTGGGCCGGTAGAAGCTCTGCCGCCCCATCTCCTCGGGGAAGTAGTTCTGGCCCGAGAAGGCGTCCGGCTGGTCATGGTCGTAGAGATAGCCCGAACCGTAGCCCTCACCCTTCATCAGCTTGGTGGGGGCGTTCAGGATGTGCTTGGGCGGCAGGAGCGAGCCGTTCTCCTTCACGGCGCGCATCGCGCCCTTGTAGGCGGTGTAGAGCGCGTTCGATTTCGGCGCCGCGGCCAGATAGACGGCCGCCTGCGCGAGCGCGAGTTCGCCTTCGGGCGAGCCGAGATAGTCGTAAGCATCCTTGGCGGCGTTTGCCACGACGAGCGCGTTCGGATCGGCAAGACCGATATCCTCGACGGCCATGCGCACCAGCCGGCGGCCGAGATAGAGCGGCTCCTCGCCGGCATCGAGCATCCGGCAGAGATAGTAGAGCGCGGCGTCCGGGTCCGAGCCGCGCACCGATTTGTGCAGGGCCGAGATCAGGTTGTAATGGCCGTCCTGGCTCTTGTCGTAGACAGGCGCGCGCCGCTGCACCACGCGTTGAACGGTGTCGGCGTCGAAGGTCTCGCCCTCTCGCGCGGCGCGCCACACCTCCTCAGCCAGCGTCAGGATAGCACGCCCGTCCCCGTCGGCCATGCGCAGGAGCACCGCCCTCGCCTCGTCGTCCACCGGCAGCGTGCGCCCCTCCATTCCCTCGGCCCGCGCCAGAAGCTGCGACAGGCTGTCGGCATCGTGCGGGTGGAAGGTCAGGACGCGCGCGCGAGAGAGGAGCGCGGCGTTCAGCTCGAAGGACGGGTTTTCGGTCGTCGCGCCGACGAGGACGATCGTGCCGTCCTCCATCACCGGCAGGAAACTGTCCTGCTGCGCGCGGTTGAACCGGTGGATCTCGTCCACGAAGAGCAGCGTCTGCCGTCCGTTGCGGCGGCGAAGGCGCGCGGCCTCGAACACCTTCTTGAGATCCGCGACGCCTGAGAAGATGGCTGAAATCTGCTCGAAGGCGAAATCGACCTCGCGCGCCAGAAGCCGCGCGACCGTCGTCTTGCCGGTGCCGGGCGGCCCCCAGAGGATGATCGACCCGAGAGAGCCGGCGTCCAGCATCCGCGAGAGGATCCCGTCCGGCCCGGTCAAATGCTCCTGGCCGACGACCTGCGACAGGCTTTCCGGCCGCATCCGGTCCGCGAGCGGCCGCGAGCGATCCGCCGCCGGGGCGGGCTCGGAACGCCGGTCGGCAGGCGCGGGTGGGTCGCCGAAAAGGTCGCTCATCCCGCTAGCGTATCGTCTGCGTCATGCGCCGGCCATCGCGCTCGATCTCGAAGCGCCAACCCCGGCCACCGCGCGAGAGCTGGTCCTCGAGCGCCGAGCTCGATTCGACCTCCTGCCCGTTCAGGGAGCGGACGATGTCCTTGGGCTGGAGGCCGAAGCGCATGGCGGGAGAACCGCGCTGGACGTCCGCCACCACCACGCCGCGCAGCGTCTGCGGCATTTCTAGCTCGTCGGCGAGCCGTGGCGAGAGATTGGCGACGATCGCGCCGGCGAAGGGCGTGTTGCCGTCGAGTCGCCGTTCGTCGCGCTCCGGCGTCTCGGGAGCGGCGGTGAGTTCGAGCTCCACTTCCTCGCTGGCGCCATCCTTGAGGACCTCGAGCCGCGCGGTCCGCCCGATCCCGGTGGTCGCCAGCCGGTAGCCGAGCGCGTCCGGGCCGTTGATCGCAAAGCCGTCCATGGAGAGGACCACATCGCCGGGGGCGAGCCCGGCGCGCTCAGCCGCAGCGCCCTCATCGACGGATTGGACGAGCGCACCCGTCGGCCGCGGCATCGCCAGCGCCTCCGCGATGTCGGGCGTGACCTGCGTGAACCCCGCGCCGATATAGGGCCGCTCGAAGCGCTCGCCGCGCTCGGCGGCCTCGACGAAGGCGCGCACCATGTTGGACGGAATCGCGAAGCCGATGCCGAGCGAGCCGCCCGAACGCGAGAAGATCGCCGTGTTCACGCCGACGAGCTGGCCGCGCATGTCGATCAGCGCGCCGCCGGAATTGCCGGGATTGATGGCCGCGTCAGTCTGGATGAAGAAGCTGGAATCGCTGACGCCCACATGCGAGCGGGCAAGCGCCGACACGATTCCGCTCGTCACCGTCTGGCCGATGCCGAACGGATTGCCGATCGCCAGCACAAGGTCGCCGATGGCCGCACCGTCGGAATCGGCAATGGGAACGGTCGGGAACGTCTCGTCGGAATCGATGCGAAGCACCGCGAGATCGATCCGCGCGTCTCGCGTCAGGATTTCGGCGGCGAATTCGCGCCCGTCGGCGAGAGCGACGCGCACTTCGTCTGCGCCCTCGATGACGTGGTTGTTGGTGACGACGAGCCCGTCCGCGTCCACAATCACCCCCGAACCGAGCGAGGATTCGATGCGCGGCCGGCTTTGGAAGCGGTTGCCGAAGAACTGTTCGAAGAACGGATCGCCCTGGAAGGGAGAGCGCGCCTGCACCTGCCGGGCAGCGTAGACGTTCACCACGGCCGGGCTCGTCGCCTTCACGAGCGGAGCAAAGGTGAGCTGAATCTGTGCCGAATTCTGCGGAATCTGGCCAGCACTCTCCGTCGGGACGGCGGGGACGGGCGGCATCGGTGCGCGCTGGCCGTTCTGGCCCGGTTCGAACAGGCTCTGCGCGCCGGCCGGCCCGGTGACCAGAAGCGCGCAGGCAAGGAGGGTACGCATCGTCATGAAGGCCGCTTTCTCCGCCGCGTCGTCAGACGCGCTTCGTATCGGAAAGCTGGCACGAAAAAAGGGCCTCGCGGCCCTTTTGTTCGAAGGCGTGAGGGATCGTCAGTCGACGATCACGGTCTGCTGGGTCGGCTGCATCTCCGGCGCGGGCAGATCAGCCGTGGCGTAGCTGGCCGTCAGGATACCGAACGCAGCCATGCCGCCGAGAAGCGTGAGAAAGGTACGACGCATAGAGAACCCGCCCGCGTTGCTCTGGAGCTCGGTATTGTTCATGGCAGTTGTTTCATCCGCGTAAATTTTCGCGCCATTTTCCAGCCGCGCGTATCAGTTGTCGGTGTAATGCCGCTGGGCGAGTTCGGTTGCCGCCTCGCTCGAGAAAATTACGCCTCCGGTTCGCGGCGAGCACATGCCACCATGCGATGGCGCGCGCTATCGCAACCGCGCAACACCCCTCCACATCGCACGGTTTTCCAGCGCATTCGTTCCAAATGGTTCAAAGCCGTGGCCGCCTCGCAACGTCGCGCCTCCGAGAGGGAGGACCGCGGCAGCAGCGGCTGATGCTACGGGAACAGGATGGTCACGGCGAGCATAAGAGCGCCCGCCAGGATGGAGAGCCCAAAGAGATTCACCAGGACGGCAACGAAGGTCTCGACACGCACGGCTTCCACCCAACCATCAGAGCGACGATGGCTATAATGTGGCACGATTGTGTTGCGATTCCATTGCAGGTTGCGATCAAATTCCGGTGTGGGCGTTAAGGACCGCGCGCGATGGCCACAACCCTATGTCGCGCGTTAACCGGTGAGATGATAAGCACGGGCCCTTGCCAACCAACCGGTGCGAGGTCCCATTCCTTCCTTCGCGATCCTTGCCGGCGAAACGCCGGACGCGCAGGAGGCCGCGAGCCGCCTGACCGCGCTCTACGGAAGCTGCGAGCCCGAAGCCGCGGACGCTATCGTCGTTCTGGGCGGCGACGGCGTCATGCTTCAGACGCTGCACCGCTTCATGAACACGGGCAAGCCGATCTACGGGATGAACCGGGGTACCGTCGGCTTCCTGATGAACACCTACAGCGAACACGGTCTGCCCGAGCGTCTGGCGCGCGCCTCTCGCTCGCAGATCCACCCGCTGGCAATGGAGGCGATCGACAGCGACGGCGTCGCCCACGAGGCGCTGGCGATCAACGAGGTCGCGCTGTTTCGCCAATCTTACCAGATCGCCCGGCTGCGCATCTCGATCGACGACAAGGTGCGGCTCGAGGAGCTGGCCTGCGACGGCGTGATGGTTGCGACGCCCACGGGCTCGACCGCCTACAATCTTTCGGCGCAGGGGCCGATCATCCCGATCGACGCGCCGCTTCTTGCGCTTACCCCTGTCAGCCCCTTCCGCCCCCGGCGCTGGCGCGGAGCGCTCCTGCCGAACCGGCAGGTGGTTGAGTTCGAGGTGCTGGACCCGGACAAGCGGCCGGTGAACGCGGTGGCTGACCATCAGGAGGTGAAATCGGTGCGGCGCGTGCGGGTGCGCGAGCTGCGCAGCGCCCGCTCCGTGATCCTCTTCGACCCGGATCACTCCTGGGACGAGCGGATCATTGCCGAGCAGTTCCGCTACTGACGAGCAGTCAGTTGCTCGGCGGGGCCGGGACAGAGGATTCGGCGCGGCAGTCCTGGAGCCAGACGTCGTAGATCGGGTGCTCCACGGCATTGAGGCCGGGCGAATCGGCGAACATCCATCCGGTGAAGATGCGCCGGATCTCGCGGTCGAGCGTGATCTCGTCCACCTCGATGAAGGCGTCCGTGCGCGGCGAAGCTTCGGGCGCGGCCGAATAGCAGACACGCGGCGTCACCTGCAGCGCGCCGAACTGCACCGTCTCATTCACATAGACATCGAAGGACGTGATGCGGCCGGTGATCTTGTCGAGCCCGGAGAAGACCGCGACGGGGTTTTCGACGCGCAGCGCTTCCGGCGGCGGCGCGGCCTCACGCGGCGTGTCGAGGTCCATAGGCAGCTCGAAGCCTGTCTGCGGCTGGATGTCCTGCGCGTAGACCGGCGAGATGAGAAGAAGGGCCGCGAGGGTGCCGAGCAGGCGGAAGCTTCGCATCATCGATCGAGCCGAAGACTTGCCGGCGCTCAAGGCTGCCAGGCGTCGTAGTCGCCTGTCACGCGCGGGCGCTCGCTCGTGTTGAGGATCGAGCCCTTCGGGCGGTAGGCGCGGCCGGTGCCGGTCAGGTTCTCCTGATGCGGCTTCTCCCACTCGCGCGCGACGTAGTTCTCCTGCGGCGGGGCAACGTCGGTGCGGTGATGCATCCAGCCGTGCCAGCCGGCACCGATGGCGCTCGCCTCGGCGGGACCGTTGTAGATCACCCAGCGGCGCTTGCCGTCGGCGGTACGATAGAAGACGTTGCCGCGCTCATCCTCGCCGACCCGCTCGCCGAAGCGCCAGGTGTAGAAGCGCGTGCCGATCGTCTGGCCGTTCCACCAGGTGAAGATCTGCGTCAGCCATTCCATGGTCTTCGACATGGGCATTCCTCGTTCCGTCCCGCGCTTATCGTCCCGCATGCGCGAAAAGTCCATTCGTCTCTTCGTGAGCCGTCAGTCGACGGCCAGCGCCTTTTCCATCACAAGAACCGAGCCCTCCCCCTCGCCGGCCGTCGGCGAGAAGCCGACCCGGCGCCAGAAGGCGATGGCGCCATCGTTCGCGGCCTCGACCTCTACACGGATGCGGCGCGCCTCGAAGAAGGAGCTCTCGATTTCGGCGAAGAGATCGCCGCCGATCCCCGAACGCTGGTGCGCCGGGTGAACGTAAAGCTGGTGGAGGAAGACGCAGTCTCGCGCCTTGCCTTCCGAAGCCAGAGGCAGCGCGGCGAAGGCCATGCCGGCGATTTCCACACTGTCGTCGGCGACGAGGAACTCCGAGTCCGGCCGCTCGAGGCGCGGACGCAGCGTGTCCTCGCCATGCCATGACGCGTTGATCTCGCGCACGCGATCCGGGCCGTAGATGCGATCGTAGGTCGCCTGCCACGTCTCCGTGAGGAGCGTGCTGATCGCCTTCAGGTCGCCGGGCCCGGCCGTTCTGACGAAGAAGCGGTTCATTCGATCCCGAGCTTGGCCTTCACCAGGTCGTTCACGGCCTGCGGGTTGGCCTTCCCGCCTGTCGCCTTCATGACCTGGCCGACGAACCAGCCGGCGAGCGTCGGCTTGGCCTTGGCCTGCTCGACCTTCTCCGGGTTGGAGGCGATCACCTCATCCACCGCCTTCTCGATGGCGCCGGTGTCGGTGACCTGCTTCATGCCGCGGCTTTCGACGAGTTCGCGCGGGTCTCCGCCCTCCGCCCAGACCATCTCGAACAGGTCCTTGGCGATCTTGCCGGAGATGGTGCCCTCGCGCACGAGATCGAGGATCGCGCCCAATTGATCGGCCGAGACCGGCGTCTCCTCGATGTCCTTGCCGCTCTTGTTGAGCGCGCCGAGAAGATCGTTGATCACCCAGTTGGCCGCCTGCTTGCCCTCGCGGCCTTCCGCGACCTTCTCGTAGAAGTCGGCGATCGCCTTTTCCGAGACGAGGATCGAGGCGTCATAGGCCGACAGGCCGGAGTCTATCAGCCGCGCGCGCTTGTCGTCCGGCAGCTCGGGCAGGTTCTCGGCAAGCGCCGCCACGAAGGCATCGTCGAACTCCAGCGGCAGGAGGTCGGGATCGGGGAAGTAGCGATAGTCGTGCGCATCCTCCTTGGAGCGCATCGAGCGCGTCTCGCCCTTCACCGGATCGAACAGGCGCGTCTCCTGGTCGATCGTCCCGCCGTCCTCGATCACGGCGATCTGGCGCCGAGCCTCGGCCTCGACCGCCTGGCCGACGAAGCGGATCGAGTTGACGTTCTTGATCTCGCAGCGCGTGCCGAATTCTCCACCGGGCTTGCGCACCGACACGTTGACGTCGGCCCGCATGGAGCCCTCGTCCATGTTGCCGTCGCAGGTGCCCAGATAACGCAGGATCGTGCGCAGCTTGGTGAGATAGGCGCGCGCTTCCTCGGCCGAGCGAATGTCCGGCTTGGAGACGATCTCCATCAGCGCGACGCCCGAACGGTTGAGATCGACGAACGACATGGACGGATGCTGGTCGTGCATCGACTTGCCGGCGTCCTGCTCGAGATGCAGCCGCTCGATGCCGATCTCGATCTCCTCGAAACCGCCCTTGGAATCGGGGCCGACGGAGACCTTCACGATCCCCTCGCCGACGATCGGGTGCGCGAACTGCGAGATCTGGTAGCCCTGCGGCAGGTCCGGGTAGAAGTAGTTCTTCCGGTCGAAGACCGAGCGGTTGTTGATCTGCGCCTTCAGTCCGATGCCGGTGCGCACGGCCTGGCGCACGCACTCCTCGTTGATCACGGGCAGCATGCCGGGCATCGCCGCGTCGACGAGGCTGACGTTCTCGTTCGGGCCCTTGCCGAACTGCGTGGAGGCGCCGGAGAAGAGCTTGGCGTCCGACAGCACCTGCGCATGGACTTCCATGCCCACAATGATCTCCCAGTCGCCGGTGGCGCCGGGGATGAACTTCTTCGGGTCGGGCGTGCGGGTATCGACGATGATCATGGTCTCGTTCTTTCTCGCCTTACCACCACTTTGCCGGGCTGAAGCGCCCGGCTGCCTTCTCCACGACAGAGGCGGTCGCGAACAGCGTCTCCTCGTCGAAGGGGCGGCCGATGAGCTGCAGGCCGAGCGGCGTGCCCTCGCCCGACAGGCCCGCCGGCACGGCGATGCCCGGCAGTCCGGCCATGTTCACCGTGACGGTGAAGACGTCGTTCAGGTACATCTTCACCGGATCGGAGTTCATCTCCTGATCGGCGACGCCGAAGGCGGCCGATGGCGTGGCGGGTGTGAGCAGCGCATCGACGCCGTCCGCGAAGACGGTCTCGAAGTCTCGCTTGATGAGGGTGCGGACTTTCTGCGCCTGCAGATAATAGGCGTCGTAATAACCAGCCGAAAGCACGTAGGTGCCGATCATGATGCGGCGCTTCACCTCGCGGCCGAAGCCGGCCGCGCGGGTGTTCTCGTACATCTCGGCAATGTCCTTGCCGGGCACCCGAAGCCCGTAGCGCACGCCGTCGTAGCGGGCGAGGTTGGACGAGGCCTCCGCCGGCGCGACGATGTAATAGGCCGGCAGCGCGTATTTCGTGTGCGGCAGCGAAACCTCGACGATCTCCGCGCCAGCCTCGCGAAGCCACTCGATGCCCTGTTGCCAGAGCGTCTCGATCTCGGCGGGCATGCCCTCGACGCGGTATTCCTTCGGAATGCCGATCCGCAATCCCTTCACCGAGCGGCCGACAGCGGCCTCGTAGTCCGGCACCGCGCGATCGACCGAGGTCGTGTCCTTATCATCCACCGAGGCCATCGACTTCAGAAGGATCGCCGCGTCGCGCACGTCCCGCGCGATCGGCCCGGCCTGGTCGAGCGAGGACGCGAAGGCCACCGTTCCCCAGCGCGAGCAGCGCCCGTAGGTCGGCTTGATGCCGACCGTGCCGGTGAAGGCGGCCGGCTGGCGGATCGAGCCGCCCGTATCGGTGGCGGTGGCGCCTGCGCACAGCTGCGCGGCCACGGCCGCCGCCGAACCGCCGGACGAGCCGCCCGGCACGAGGTCGAGATCGGAACCCGTACGCCGCCAGGGGCTGACGACCGGGCCGTAATGGCTGGTCTCGTTGGAAGAGCCCATTGCGAACTCGTCCATGTTGAGTTTGCCCAGCATCACCGCCCCGTCCGCCCACAGATTGGCGGTGACGGTCGATTCGTAGCGCGGCTCGAACTTGTCGAGGATGTGCGAGGCGGCCTGCGTGTGGACGCCCTCTGTCGCGAACAGATCCTTGATGCCGAGCGGAATGCCTTCCAGCGCGCCCGCCTCGCCCCTGGCGATGCGCTCGTCCGAAGCCGCCGCCATTTCCGTGGCGCGGCTTCCCGTCACGGCGACATAGGCATTCAGCGCCGGGTTCGCCGCCTCGATGGCGGTGAGATAGGCGTCGGTCAGCTCACGCGCTGAGAACTGCTTCGCGGCGAGCTTCTCGCGCGCTTCGGCGATGGTCAGGGCGGTGAGATCGGTCATGATAGCGTCTTCTCGTAGAACCGGGACCAGCCGGAATCGGGATAGTCGAGGACGGCGCCGCAGACGGTGTAGCCGCCGCGCTCGTAGACCCGCCATGCGGGCTCGAAGCCGGGCGCCTCTCCCGTCTCGAGGACGAGCCTCGAGATGCCGCGTTCAGCCGCAAGAGTTTCCACGCGCCGGAGGAGCTGAGAGCCGACGCGCTTACCGCGCACGGCGGGCGTGGTGAACATGCGCTTGACCTCGCCCAAGCCCTCGCCATGCTCCTTCAGCGACGCCATGCCGACGGCCTGGCCGGACGCGTCGCGCGCCACGTACACCGTGACGCCCTCCCCGGCCATCTGCTCGACGGTGAGCTGGAACTGGAACTCGGGCGGGCTCAGCGGTTGCATATGCGCATTGAGCGCGGCGACCATCGCGCGCACGTCGTCCTGCAGCGGGCTCTCGGCCGCGATCGAAAGGCCCTCGATCATTCGACGACCTTCGGGACCACGAAGAAATGGTCCTCGGTGGCCGGGGCGTTGGCGACGATGTCGTCGGCCTTGTTGCCGTCGGTCACGACGTCCTGGCGCTTCTTCATCTCCATCGGGA
Organism: Aureimonas mangrovi; assembly: GCF_014058705.1. Lineage (NCBI taxonomy): Bacteria > Pseudomonadati > Pseudomonadota > Alphaproteobacteria > Hyphomicrobiales > Aurantimonadaceae > Aureimonas > Aureimonas mangrovi. The sequence goes on along the minus strand of NZ_CP059692.1, from coordinate 1,472,262 downwards.
TGACTGAGGTCATCGGTTCCACGCCCGTGACGTCCACTTCCCCGAGTTGCTCGACGAAGCCCAGGATGGCGTTGAGTTCGCCCTGCATGGCAGCGACGTCTTCGTCGTTGACGGCGATGCGCGCGAGCTTTGCGACGCGGCGGACGGTGTTCTGGTCGACGGACAAGGCGAGCTTCCCGGAGAGATCCTGCAGATTTCCCCGGCTATAGCGAGGCCGCCGCGCGCAGACAACGCCCGGCGGCCGACGCGGGTGCGGCGTCAGACCTCGAACGGCTCGCCGACGGTCGGATTGACGACGCGGCCCGCCTCGCTCTCCATCGCCTGTGAAAAGCGGTCCGGGCTCTGGTCGAGGATCGGCAGGGTGCCCCAGTGCATCGGCACGATCTTCTCGAAATTGAAGTAGCGGCGGCAGGCGAGCGCGGCGACGGCCGCTCCCATCGTCAGCCGGTCGCCGACCGGCACGAGGCCGATCTTCGGGTGATGCAGTTCCTCGATCAGCGCCATGTCGGCAAAGATGTCCGTGTCGCCCATGTGATAGACGCTCGGCCCCTGTGAGAAGTGGAAGACGAGGCCGTTCGGCATGCCGAGATACGTCACGGTGCCGTTCTCCTCCACGTTGCCGGAAGAGTGGAAGGCCTGCGTCAGCGTGACGGAGAAGTCGTCGAACTTCACCGTACCGCCGGTATTCCCGGGCTCGATGTTCTCGACGCCCTTCTTGTTCAGCCAGGAGACGAGTTCGAAGGTGCCGATCACCTTCGCGCCGGTGCGCCTGGCGATCTCCACCGTATCTCCGACATGGTCGAAATGGCCGTGGCTCAGCGCGATATGCGTCGTGCCTTCGGTCGCGGCCGCGACGTCTCCCTTGAAATGCGGGTTGCCCGTCAGGAAAGGATCGATGAGGACAACGGAGGCGCCCGTCTCGATCTTGAACGCGGAATGCCCGAAATAGGTGATCTTCATCTAGCCGTTCCCTTCTCTCGCGGTTGGCCCGGTAACTTGGCGCGGGCTCGCCTTAATCAAGCCGCCGCGCCGCAATCAAGGAGCCTGAATGGCGATCGTCGACATCACTAAACTCGCCGCGCTCCTGCCGCAGGGCAAGGTCGTGGCCGGGCTCGATCTCGGGACGAAGACGATCGGCTTCGCCGTGTCCGATCTCGGCCTGAGCTTCGCCACGCCACGCACCGTCATCCGCCGCGCGAAATTCACCGCCGATGCGCAGGCTTTGACGAAGGCGCTCGACGCCGAGCGCTGCGGCGCGATCGTGATCGGCCTGCCTGTGAACATGGACGGAACGGAGGGGCCGCGCGCCCAGTCCACCCGCGCCTTCGTACGGAACTTCCTACGCCTTGACGACCGGCCGCTGGCCTTCTGGGACGAGCGGCTGTCGACCGTTGCGGCCGAACGCGGGCTGATCGAGGCCGACGTCTCGCGCGCCAAGCGCGCCAACCGCATTGATTCGGCCGCGGCCGCCTTCATCCTGCAAGGCGCGCTCGACCGTATGGCCGCCGCGGCGGATTGAGCGCTCGCGCCACCAGCGAGCGATCGCCTTGCGGCGGCGGAAAGCGAAGATGGCCAGGACCAGCGCGGTGTCGATGACCAGCGCACGGGCGACCAGCGGCGGGATCGATTCGGGGTCGATGCCGAGCGTCTCGCCGTACAGCGAGAAGGTGAGGTCGTGCATCTCGCGGGAGAAGAACCACATCCCGAAGCTGATGTCGTTCGATGCCAGCAGATACCAGCCGATCAGGAACGAAATCGGCGCCACCCACAGGACGAGGAACTTGCGCATCAGCCGCGCAGATCCCGCGCCGTGTCGGCACGGTGCGGGCTGGACGCAGCGCCGAGTTCGGCCGCAAGGCGCATGAAGGCCGCATGGTCGGCCTCGTCGTCGCTCTCGCCCTCCTCGTCGAGCCGACCCATCAGGAGCGCGAAGGCGAGCGCTGCCAGCGCCATCCCCTCCCCGCCGAGCGAGAGCGGCGCCGCGCCGGCGATGCCGTGCGCGAGAAACAGAGCGGCGCTCACGAGGACGGCGACGAGTCCCGCTGCCTCCGCGTGCCTATGGTGCCGGCCGGCACCATAGGCCGCGCAGGAGAAGGCGAAGAGGACCGCCGCCGCCAGATGCGAGGCCGACAGAAACAGCGCCGGGAGCGACGACATCTCGCCGGCCGACGGCAGGAAAAGGCCCGTCTGGGAAACACCGGGGGATGCGTTGAGTGCGCCCGTGGCCAGCCCCCACGCCCACACCGCCTGGTATCCAGCGAAGGCGGCGGTCGCCGCAATGGGTAGGACGTTGCGCACGGGCCCGGCTCCGTCATGGTTGATGGCACATTAACGATGTGTGCGCCTTCGCGTTCGCCCAGCGCAATCGAAAGGCTTTGTTAACCTTAACGGCGCGACACCGACGCGCTTGCCGCCTTGCCCTCTTTTGCCTATGAGCGGCTTTCAGATGAGCGCTCAGCCCCCCACCTCGTCCGCCGCTGCCCGCCGCCACCTTCTCGGCATCGCGCAGCTTTCCGTTCACGAGATCCATACGCTTCTGGAGCTTGCAGAGCGCGAGGTGGCTGTCTCGCTCTCGCGCGACAAGAAGAAGAGCGCGTTGAAGGGGCTGACGCAGATCAACCTCTTCTTCGAGGCCTCGACGCGCACGCAGGCTTCCTTCGAGCTCGCGGGCAAGCGCCTGGGCGCCGACGTCATGAACATGTCGGTCGCCAATTCCTCGGTGAAGAAGGGCGAGACGCTCATCGACACCGCGATGACGCTGAACGCCATGCGTCCGGACATCCTGGTCGTACGCCATCACGCCGCCGGGGCGGTCGCGCTGCTGGCGCAGAAGGTGGCCTGCTCGGTCGTGAACGCGGGCGACGGCGCCCACGAGCATCCGACGCAGGCGCTGCTCGACGCACTGACGATCAAGCGTCGCAAGGGCGACGTCGCAGGCCTGACCGTCGCCCTTTGCGGCGACGTCCTGCACAGCCGCGTCGCGCGCTCCAACATCCTCCTCCTCAACGCGCTTGGCGCCCGCGTGCGCGTCGTCGGCCCCTCCACCCTCCTGCCGGCCGGCATCGAGGAGATGGGAGTCGAGGTCTTCCGCAACATGGAGGACGGCCTGAAGGGTGCGGACGTCGTCATGATGCTGCGCCTCCAGCGCGAGCGCATGGAAGGCTCGTTCGTGCCCTCGATCCGCGAATATTTCCGCTTCTACGGGCTCGACGCACAGAAGCTCGACCTTGCCGCACCTGACGCGCTGGTTATGCATCCCGGCCCTATGAACCGGGGCGTCGAGATCGCCTCCGACATCGCCGACGGCCCGCAGAGCGTCATCGAGGAACAGGTGGAGATGGGCGTCGCCGTGCGCATGGCCGTCATGGAATGGATGACGGGGGGCAACGCATGACCCGCTCCCTTGTCATCGAGAACGCTCGCATCCTCGACCCCTCGCGCCGGCTGGACGAGATCGGCACGATCCTCGTCGAGGACGGTCGCATCCTGTCCGCCGGCGCCGACGCGCTGAACCAAGGCCGCCCCGAGGGCGCCGAGATCATCGACGCGAGCGGCCTCCTCGCCCTTCCCGGCCTCGTCGACGCGCGGGTCTTCATCGGCGAGCCCGGCTACGAGCATCGCGAAACGATCCGCTCGGCAGGTCGGGCTGCCGCGGCCGGCGGCGTTACCTCCATCCTGACGATGCCGGACACCAACCCCGTCATCGACGATGTCGCGCTCGCCGAGTTCGTGATGCGCACGGCCCGCGAGACCTGTCCGGTCAATGTCTTTCCCTCGGCCGCGATGACCAAGGGGCTCCTCGGGCGCGAGATGACCGAGATCGGCCTCCTCTCCTCGGCCGGCGTCACCGCCTTCACGGAAGGGCGGCACACGCTCTCCAACCCGGCGCTCATTCGCCGGATCATGACCTATGCGCGGGACTTCGATGCACTGGTCTTCCACGAGACGCAGGACGCCGACCTGACCGGCACGGGCGTGATGAACGAGGGGCTGCTCGCCTCCTGGCTGGGGCTTGCCGGGGTGCCCCGCGAGGCAGAGCTGATCCCGCTGGAGCGCGATCTGCGCCTCGCCGCGCTCACGCGCTGCCGCTACCATGCCGCGCAGCTCTCCGTCGCGCCCTCGGCCGAGGCCCTGCGCCGCGCCAAAGCGGCCGGCGTTCAGGCAAGCGGCGGCGTCTCCATTCATCACCTGTCGCTCAACGAGAACGACATCGGCGAGTATCGCACCTTCTTCCGCCTCGCCCCGCCGCTGCGCCACGAGAACGACCGGCAGGCGATGATCGAGGCGTTGGCTGACGGCACGATCGACATCATCGTCTCCTCGCACGACCCGCAGGATGCGGACGGCAAGCGACGCCCCTTCGCCGAGGCGGAAGCGGGCGCGGCGGGGCTCGAAAGCCTACTGCCGGCCGCCCTTCGCCTTCACCATTCCGGCGCCGTGCCGCTGATGCGCATCGCCGAGGCGCTGACGTCCGCTCCGGCGCGCCTCCTGAAGCTCGATCGCGGCACGCTCCAGCCCGGCCGCCCGGCCGACATCACCCTCGTCGACCTCGACGCCCCCTTCGTCTTCTCGAAGCCGGCCATGCGCTCGCGCTCCAAGAACACGGCTTTCGAGAACGCCCGCTTCCAGGGCCGGGTCACGCGCACCATCGTTGCCGGCAAGACCGTCTTCGAAGCCGAGAGCGAGCTTGGATGAGCGATTTCCTCTACCAGAGCGCGTCGGCGTTCCTCGTCCTGTCGCTTGCGCTCGGTTATCTCTGCGGCTCGATCCCATTCGGCCTGATCCTCGCGCGCCTCTTCGGCCTCGGGGATGTGCGCAAGATCGGCTCAGGCAATATCGGCGCGACCAACGTCCTGCGCACCGGAAACAAGCTCGTCGCCGCGCTTACCCTACTCGGTGATCTGTTGAAGGGCACGGTGCCGGTTCTGATCGCCTGGCGCTGGGGCGAGCCGGCGGCCGCGCTTGCGGGTCTCGGCGCCTTTCTCGGCCATCTCTTCCCGGTCTGGCTCGGCTTCAAAGGCGGCAAGGGCGTCGCGACCTATATCGGCGTGCTGCTTGGTTTCGCACCGCTCGGCGTCGCAGTCTTCGCGGTCAACTGGCTCGCCGTCGCCTATCTCTTCCGCTACTCCTCGCTGGCCGCGCTCGTCGCCACGGCCGTGGTGCCACTTGTCTTTCTCGTCGTTGGAAACCTGCCGGCCGCCGGGCTCTCCGCGCTCCTCACTGTCATCGTCTACGCCAAGCACCACGCCAACATCCGGCGCCTGATGGCAGGCACCGAAGGCAAGATCGGCGCGAAAAGCGGATGAACGCGGCAGCCTTCTCGCAGGAAGAGCGCCTCGCACGCCTCGCCCTCATCCGCAGCGAGAATGTCGGCCCGGTCACCTTCAACGCGCTCGTCGAGCGCTTCGGCAACGCGTCGGCCGCGCTTGAGGCGTTGCCCGATCTCGCCGCACGTGGCGGCTCGGCACGCCGCATCAAGGTCGCCGATCTCGACGACGCGCAGGCCGAGATGGCGCGAGCCGAACGTCTCGGCGCGCGCTTTCTCTTCCGCGGTGAGCTCGAGTATCCCGCGATCCTGGCGAGCGAGGATTCCGCAGCGCCCGTGCTTTCCGTGATGGGCGATCCCGCCCTGCTCGATCGCCCGGCGCTGGCTGTTGTCGGGTCGCGAAACGCGTCCACCGCGGGAATGAAGATGGCGCGCACGCTGGCGATGGAGGCCGGCGAGGCAGGCTACGCGATCGTCTCCGGTCTTGCGCGCGGCATCGACACGGCTGGCCACGAGGCAGGCCTCTCGACCGGAACCACGGGTGTCTTCGCCGGCGGCCTCGACAAGCCCTATCCGCCGGAGAACAAGCCGCTGATGCGGCGCATCGTCGACGGCGGCGGCTGCCTGGTGACCGAGATGCCCTTCGGCTGGACGCCCCGCGCGGTGGACTTCCCGCGCCGAAACCGCGTCGTCGTCGCCCTCTCGCTCGGTGTGCTCGTGGTCGAGGCGGCGCTGCGCTCGGGCTCGCTCATCTCGGCCCGCATGGCCGGCGAGCTCGGGCGCCTCGTCTTCGCCGTGCCCGGCTCGCCGGTCGATCCGCGCGCGGCCGGCACCAACCGCCTGATCAAGGACGGCGCGATACTCGTCACCGAAGCGGCGGACGTCATCGACGCGCTGCGCCCGCTCGATTCGCGCATGAGCGGCGTGGCGCGCCCCGCGCTTCGCGAGCCGGGCCCCGAAGCGTCCGCCCCGCAGGGGCCCGCCGATGCGTCCGAACGCGGCGCGATCATCTCGGCGCTGGGCCCGGTTCCCGTCACGTTGGACGACCTTGTCGCGCATCTCGGCCTCTCCCCCGGCGCCGTCCAGCTCGTGCTCCTCGAACTTGACCTCGCGGGCCGCCTCGAGCGCCATCCCGGTGGCGCGGTCTCGCTGCCGGATGGGGTGTGACGGACACACCCTCCTGCAAGCCGGGGTTGACCGCGCTTTCCGCGCTGTCCATGTGAGCGGTGCAACATCGGGAAGCCACGACGGCTTTTCCCCAGAACTCTCCGGGATCGCCAGCGCATGGACGTCGTCATCGTCGAATCGCCCGCCAAAGCGAAGACGATCAACAAATATCTGGGCTCGAACTACAAGGTTCTCGCTTCCTTCGGCCATGTGCGCGATCTGCCGGCCAAGAACGGCTCGGTGCGCCCGGAAGACGACTTCTCGATGGACTGGGAGGTCGACAAGCCCTCGCAGAAGCGCCTGAACGAGATCGCCCAGGCCATGAAGGGCGCGGATGCCCTCGTCCTCGCAACCGATCCGGATCGCGAAGGCGAAGCCATCTCCTGGCATGTGCTGGAGGTCCTGCGTCAGAAGAAAGCGCTGAAGGACAAGCCGGTCAGCCGCGTCGTATTCAACGCCATCACCAAGAAGGCCGTCCTCGACGCGATGGCCAATCCGCGCCAGATCGACGAGCCGCTGGTGGACGCCTACCTGGCGCGCCGCGCGCTCGACTATCTCGTGGGCTTTACCCTCTCTCCCGTCCTGTGGCGGAAGCTGCCGGGCGCGCGCTCGGCCGGCCGTGTCCAGTCCGTCGCGCTGCGCCTCGTCTGCGACCGCGAAGCGGAGATCGAGCGATTCAAGACCGACGAATACTGGCAGATCGTCGCAAAGCTAGGCACGCCGCGCGACGAGGACTTCGTGGCGCGCCTCACCGCCTATGAAGGCGAGAAGCTTCAGCGCCTGTCGATCGGCAACCAGGCGCGTGCCTTCGAGATCCGCGACATGCTGGAGGGCGCGTCCTTCCGAGCGCTCGGCGTCGAGGCCAAGCCGACCAGGCGCAACCCCTCGCCGCCCTTCACGACCTCCTCGCTGCAGCAGGCGGCCTCGGCCAAGCTCGGCTTCGGCGCCTCGCGCACCATGCAGGTGGCGCAGCGCCTCTACGAGGGCATGGACATCGGCGGCGAGACGGTCGGTCTGATCACCTACATGCGTACCGACGGCGTGCAGATGGCGCCGGAGGCGATCGCGGACGCGCGCAAGGCCATCGGGAAGACCTTCGGCGAACGCTACGTGCCGGAGAAGCCGCGCTATTACTCGACCAAAGCCAAGAACGCGCAGGAAGCGCACGAGGCGATCCGCCCTACCTCCTTCGATCGTCTGCCGAAGGACATGGAGCGTTTCCTCGACCGCGATCAGGCGCGCCTCTACGACCTCATCTGGAAGCGCGCCATCGCCTCGCAGATGGCGTCGGCCGAGATCGAGCGCACCACGGTTGAGATCCTCGCCGAGAACGCAGGCCGCAAGGCCCAATTGCGCGCGACGGGGTCCGTCATCCGCTTCGATGGCTTCATCGGCGCCTATCAGGACCATCGCGACGATTCGAAATCCCAGGCCGATCAGGCGGAGGAGGACGACGATTCGGCCCGGCTGCCGCAGATCGGCGCCGACGAGACGCTGAAGAAGCGGTCCGTCGAGCCGACGCAGCACTTTACCGAGCCCCCGCCGCGCTATTCGGAAGCCTCGCTGATCAAGAAGATGGAGGAGCTCGGTATCGGGCGTCCCTCGACCTACGCCGCGACGCTCCAGACACTGCAGGACCGCGACTACATCGTGCAGGAGAAGCGCAAGCTCCTGCCCGATTCCAAGGGCCGTCTCGTGACGGCCTTCCTGCACAATTTCTTCGAAAAGTACGTCGAATACGACTTCACGGCAGGCCTCGAGGAGAAGCTCGATCTCATCTCGGCCGGTGAGTTGTCCTGGAAGGAGGTCCTGCGCGACTTCTGGAAGGACTTTTCCGCACATGTCGACGGCACCAAGGAACTCCGCGTCTCCGACGTCCTCGACGCGCTGAACGAAGAGCTCGGCCCCCTCGTCTTCCCGCCGAAGGGCGACGGATCGGACCCGCGCGCCTGCCCGCGCTGCGGCAACGGCCGCCTGTCGCTCAAGCTCGGCAAGTTCGGCGCCTTCGTGGGCTGCTCGAACTATCCCGAGTGCAACTACACCAAGCAGCTCGGCACCTCGCTTTCGGCCGAAGGCGCCGACGATGGCGGGCTCGACGGCCCGAAGGAGCTCGGCACCGATCCCGATACCGGCGAGGGCGTCACGCTGCGCTCGGGCCGCTTCGGGCCCTACGTCCAGCGCGGCGAAGGCAAGGAGGCCAAGCGCTCTTCCTTGCCGAAGGGCTGGGAAGTCGCGGAGATGGACCTAACCAAGGCCCTGCAGCTTCTGGCGCTGCCGCGCGAGGTGGGCCTGCACCCGGAAAGCGGCAAGCCGATTCTGGCCGGTCTCGGCCGTTACGGCCCTTTCCTCCAGCATGACGGCGCCTATGCCAATTTGGAGACGGTCGAGGACGTGTTCACCGTCGGCCTCAACCGCGCCGTCACGGTCATCGCCGAGAAGAAGGAGCGCGGCGGGCGCGGGCGCGGCACGCCGGCCGCCATCGCGACGCTCGGCGAGCATCCGACGCTCGGCGGATCGATCACGGTTCGCGAGGGACGCTTCGGCCCCTACGTCAACACGGGCAAGGTCAACGCGACGCTGCCGAAGGGCAAGGACCCCGCCTCCGTGACGCTGGAGGAGGCGATCCAGCTTCTGACGGAACGCGCCGAGAAGACCGGCAAGGGGAAGCCGAAGGCCGCACCGAAGAAGGCGGCTGCCAAGAAGTCTGCGACGAAGAAGAGCGCCGCCTCGAAGTCCACGGCCAAGACGGCAGCGCCCAAGAAGGCAGCGGCAAAAGACTGAGCGTCGGCGGCGGACGTAGATCGTCCGCCACCTTCCGCAACGTCATTGCATATGACAATCAAGCTGCCTTAGTGTGGACACATTCCTTCCACGCCAAAGGCCCTGATCATGCGCCTCCTGATTGCAGCATTCTTTCTCCTTGTCCTGCCTGCGGCGGCCTTCGCCTGCCCCGATCCCAGCCAGTACGGATCGACGCACCGTTTCTCCGGCTCCGAACTCTATTCTGAGAAGACCTTCCGCGTGCGGGCGGGCGGCGACACGAGCATCCAGCGCTGCAAGAACGTCGCCCCCGGCACGGACGATGGGCAGGGCTACGTCATGAGCAAGCCGGATTTCTCCTTCAACCTCAGCGGGATGAGCGGTTATACGCTTACGGTTTCCGTCAAGAGCGAATGCGACAGCGTCCTCCTCATCAACACGGCGTCCGAGAACTGGTTCTATGACGATGACGACGCCGGCAATCTCGATGCGAAGATCAACCTGACGCGCCCCGCGAACGGATGGCTCGATATCTGGGTCGGGACGCATGACGGGAGCTACTGCGATGCTGTACTCTCCCTGGAGACGTTCAATCGATAGGATCGATCTTGCAGAAAAAGCGCGCGGGCCAACGACCCGGTAACGGCAACGCCCCGACGCTCGACCGCGAAGCGGTCCTGCGCTTCATCGCCGAGAATCCACAGCGCGCCACCAAGCGCGATCTGGCCAAGGCTTTCGGCGTGAAGGGCGACGAGCGCGTTCTGCTGAAAGACATTCTGGCTGACCTGCAGGCCGAAGGCGTCGTGGAAGGTGGCCGCAAGCGCTACACGCGGCCGGGCGCCCTGCCCTCCGTCGCCGTGCTGCGCGTCACCGGCCGCGACGACGAAGGCGGACTTCTCGCAGAGCCGGTCTCCTGGGAAGGCGAGGACGAGGCGCCGCGCTTCCGTCTCAAGCAGAGCCGGGATGCGCGCACGGCCGGTGTCGGCGACCGCGCACTCTGCAACCTGAACTACGAGGCCGAGGACGGACCGACGGCGCGGGTGATCCGCGTTCTGGAGGCCGACCGGTCGATTGCGCTCGGTGTCTTTCGTCCCATGCCGGGCGGCGGCGGGCGTGTCGAGCCGGTGGAACGGCGCGGGCTGGAATATGCCGTTTCCGCCGAGGACGCCGGCGAGGCCAAGGGCGGCGATCTCGTGGAAGTCGAGGCGCTTTCGCGTCCGCGCGCAGGCTTCCCGCGTGGGCGCGTCACCCGCATCGTCGGGTCGATGGCGTCCGAGCGCGCCATTTCCACCATCGCCCTGCACGCTCATTCGATTCCGCATGTCTTCCCCAAGGCCGTGCTGGAAGAGGCCGAGAAGGCCGGCGCTGCCACAATGGAATCGCGCGAGGACTGGCGCGCCCTCCCTCTCGTCACCATCGACCCGCGCGACGCCAAGGACCATGACGACGCGGTTTTCGCCGCGCCCGACGAGGATCCAGCCAACCCCGGCGGCCACATCGTGACGGTCGCGATCGCCGACGTCTCGTTTCATGTCCGCCCCGGCTCGAAGCTCGACGCCGAGGCGCGATTGCGCGGCAATTCCGTCTATTTCCCGGATCGCGTGGTGCCGATGCTGCCCGAACGGATCTCCAACGACCTCTGCTCGCTGCGCGAGGCTGTGGACCGCCCGGCGCTCGCCGTGCGCATGGTCTTCTCGGCCGAGGGCGAAAAGCGGCGTCACAGCTTCCACCGCATCATGATGCGCAGCCATGCCAAGCTCGCCTACGAGATGGCGCAGGTGGCTATCGACGGCGTCGAGGGTGACGCGGATCCGGCGATCGTCTCTGAAGTGCTGCGCCCGCTCTGGGCCGCATACGCCGCGCTCAAGATCGCACGCGAGAAGCGCCAGCCGCTTGATCTCGATCTGCCCGAGCGCAAGATCCTCCTCGACAGCCAAGGGCGTGTCGAGCGTGTGGTCGTGCCCGCCCGCCTGGATGCCCACCGGCTGATCGAGGAGTTCATGATCCAGGCCAATGTCGCGGCGGCCGAGACGCTGGAGGCCAAGCGCCAGGCGCTTCTCTACCGCGCACACGACACCCCCTCGATGACCAAGCTCGAATCGCTGCGGGACTTCCTGAAGACGCTTGACATGCCACTGGCCAAGAGTGGCAACCTGCGCCCGGCGCATTTCAACGGCATCCTCGCCCGCGTGAAGGACACGGAGCATGAGAGCCTTGTCAACGAGGTGGTGCTGCGCTCGCAGAGCCAGGCGCTTTACCAGCGCGAGAATGTCGGCCATTTCGGCCTGAACCTGTCTCGCTACGCGCATTTCACCTCGCCCATCCGGCGCTATGCGGACCTTCTCGTCCACCGCGCGCTCGTCACCGCTCTCGGGCTCGGACCGGGCGGGCTTTCGCGCGAGGATGAGGAGCGGCTGGACCAGACGGCCGACGAGATCAGCCAGGCCGAGCGGCGTGCGATGGCTGCCGAGCGCGACACGGTGGATCGCCTCATCGCCCATCACCTCGTCGACCGAGTCGGGGCGGACTTCACCGGCCGCGTGACGGGCGTGACCAAAGCGGGCCTTTTCGTCAGGCTGCCGGACTATGGCGCCGACGGTTTCGTGCCGATCTCCACACTCGGCAACGAGTATTTCCATTACGACGAAGCCGCGCACAGCCTCGTCGGCGAGCGCAGCCGGCACGGTTTCCGCCTCGGCGATATGGTCGACGTCCGGCTTGTCGAGGCAGCGCCGCTGGCCGGTGCCATGCGCTTCGAGATGCTGAGCGAGGCGCGCGAACTGCCGCGTTCCAACGCCTCTTTCCACAAGGCGGGCAAGCGCTTCCAGCGTGGAGCCTCAAGCGTGCCGGGCCGGGCGCGCAACCGCGCGGGGAAAAGACGATGAGCATCGATCATTCAACCAGACCGGTCGCGCAGGCGATGTGGCGTGGGTTCTGCCTGCGTTGCCCGAACTGCGACAAGGGGCGGCTGTTCAAAGGCTTCCTGACCAGTGTCGACGCCTGTGCCGAGTGCGGCGAAGTCTTCCACCATCATCGGGCCGACGACCTGCCGCCCTATCTGACCGTCTTCATCGTCGGCCATATCGTGGTGGCGCTGTTCATGGCGGCCGAACAGATGGCCGAGCTTTCGCTCGTCGCGCATCTGGCGATCTGGATTCCGGTGACGACGCTTCTGTCGCTCGTTCTTCTCAAGCCGCTCAAGGGCGCGACGATCGGGTTGCAATGGGCCATGCGGATGCATGGTTTTGCGGGAGGCGAAGAGGGGGCTGGGCATTGATCGAGGCGGGGCCGGCGCGGGAGGCGCTGAGCCGGCCCGCTCCGCGCGTCGATGCGAAGCGCGTGCGGGTGCGCGACGCGGCGAGCGTCGTGATCATCGACGACACGTCCGAGCCGCCGCGCATCCTCGTCGGGCGGCGAGCCGACGCGCACGTCTTCATGGCCGGCAAGCTCGTCTTCCCCGGCGGCCGGATCGACCGGTCCGACCTCGCCCTCGCCCCCTCCTTCTCGATCGAAGGACCGGCCGAAGCACGGCTGATGGCACGCGTGGGAGGCCGCTTCGACGAAAAGCGCGCCTGCGCCCTGGCGCTCGCTGCGATTCGCGAAACCTTCGAAGAGACCGGCATCATGCTCGGCCGTGCCGGCGTAGCCTTCGTGAGCAATGCGCCCTTCTGGAGCGATTTCGCAAAGTGCGGGATATCGCCGGAACCCGAGGTGCTGATTCCCTTCGCCCGCGCCATCACCCCTCCTCAGCGCGTGCGCCGCTACGACACGCGCTTCTTCGCGGTGCCCGTTTCCTCGATCGCGCGGCAGGTTCCTTTCGAGGAACGGCCGACGAACGAATTCGACCTCGTGCGCTGGATCACCGTCGACGAGATGCTCGGAGAGGACCTGGCACCCATCACTCGGCAGGTGCTCGGCGATCTTTCGCGGCGCCTCGAACGAGGCGATCTTCGCGACGCTGATGTTCCGATGCCCTTCTATCGCCGCAAGGGTGCGAAGTTTCAGCGCGAGTTCGTGTAGAAGAACGCGGCAGCTTGACTTCGGCGCGTCTTTGGCTAGTGTCCGCGCTCGAATGCTGCGGGTCCACTCGAATGGTCCAGCGGCGGCTTGTCCGGCCAGCCGGGCGATGCTTCAAGACGAACAACCGATACAGACGCCTCGCTCCAGCGCCGTCAGCCCGCAAGGGGGATGTCGAGAGGCACCTATCGCAAGGCGGATGGACAGGACATGGCCAAGGCAACGACCATCAAGATCAAGCTTCTCTCGACGGCGGACACCGGCTTCTTCTACGTGACAACGAAGAACAGCCGCACCATGACCGACAAGATGACGAAGACGAAGTACGACCCGATCGCGCGCAAGCACGTCGAGTTCCGTGAGGCGAAGATCAAGTAATCTTCTCGCCAGCCGTACGACGGATCGAAACACCGCCCTCGGGCGGTGTTTTTCGTTTCAGGACCCAACCGCGCGTCAGTCGGCGTAGGCCATCATCACCACGTCGATCATCGGCCGCCGCGCCATGCCCCACCCGGCAAAGCGCGGCCTGTCGATGGGCGTGCGATGAAGTTCCACGACGCCTTCATGTCGCCGATCCTTGATGATTGTGTCGAACAGGCTGGATACGTCGGCGTCCGGCCCCTCGAGGATTTGACACACATGATCACCGTCAAGCGCGAGTATCCCGGTTATGCCTCGACGGGCGTTGCGGTCTGCGGAGGTCGCGGCGATAGCGTCGATGTCGGACGATTTGACGCCGGACGCGAGCTTGGAAGCGTAGACGAGACGAACTGCCATGCTTCATAACGACGGACGATATGGATACGATCCCGACATGACGGCGCTTTCGCCGTCCGGGGGCTGTGGGGCAGGCATTTGGTAGACAGGCGTGAGGAAAGCCGGATCGAGCACGAGCTCCATCGTGTCGATAACGGGACCGATCCGTTCGCCTCGGCCGTGCGCACCACCCGCATGCCGATGCTCATCACCGATCCGCGGCAGCCCGACAATCCGATTGTCTTCGTCAACGACGCCTTCGGTCGTCTCACCGGCTACTCCCGCGACGAGACGCTGAATCGCAACTGCCGTTTCCTCCAGGGGCCGGCGACGAATCGCGACGACGTCGGGCGCGTCCGTGACGCCGTCGCCAACCGGGTTCCGATCGAGATCGATCTCCTGAACTATCGCAAGGACGGCACCACCTTCTGGAACCGCCTTCTCATCTCGCCGGTCTTCGCGGCCGACGGCGACCTCATGTATTTCTTCGCCTCGCAGTTCGACGTGACGGCCGAGATCAATCGTCTGGCGCGCCTCAAGACCGATCGCTCCTCGCTGGAACAGGAGCTGGAGCGGCGCATCGCGGATTTGTCCCGGACCGAGGAGCGCCTGCGCTTCACGCTGGACGCCGGGCGGCTCGGCGCGTGGGCGATCGACCTGAAAGGCGGACGGGTCGTCGCCTCGCAGCGTTTCCGGCATATGTTCGGGTTGGAGGTGGCGGACAGCGTCACACAGCAGGACCTCGAATCGGCTCTCCACCCGGCCGACCGTTTGCTCTGGCGCGCGGAGATGAGGGCCGCGATGTCGGGCTCGGGTGAGTTGGAGATCGAGAGCCGCATCCTCAAGGAAGACGATGAAGAGCTCTGGATCGAGTTGCGCGGCCAGACATCCTTCGACGCGCAAGGCGATCCGATTTTGCTCTCCGGCGTCTGCGCGGACATCACCGAGCGCAAGCGCGCCGAACTGCATCGCGAGCTCCTCACGCGCGAGCTCGACCACCGCGTCAAGAACGTGCTGGCGACGGTGCAGTCGATCTTCTCGCAGACGCTGCGCAACGCCCACAGCCTGGACCAGGCGCAGGAGACGATGGCGGGTCGCATGCAGGCGCTCGCCGCCACGCACGACGTTCTGACCCGTGAAGGCTGGGCGGGCGCGCTCTTTGGAGAGGTCGTCGCGCGGTCGCTCGACCCGTTCCGCGGCGAGGACGGGCGTGTCAGCGAAAGAGGCCCGCGCGTTCGCCTTCTGCCGAAGGTCGCGACGGCATTGTCTCTCGCGCTGCACGAGCTGGCGACCAACGCCGTCAAGTATGGCGCGCTCTCCAACGAAACCGGCCGCATTGACGTTTCCTGGCGGACCTTCGACGTCGATGGCGAACGTCGCCTCGCCTTCGAATGGCGCGAGATGGGCGGTCCGCCGATCAACGAGGCACCCACACGCCGTGGTTTCGGCAGCCGGATGATCGAGCGCTCGCTCGCCGCCGAGATCGGCGAGGAAATGAAGATCGACTACGCCCGCGAGGGCCTGCGCTTCGCCTTCGAGAGCCCGTTGTCGAGCCTCACCGAGTAGCTCTTACGCAAAAGGCGGCAGGCTTGCGCCCACCGCCTTTTGCGATCCAAACGATCCGAGGCGGTCAGTCGACGTCTTCGACCTGAAGATCGCCGCCGTGCACGCGATGGGCGAGCGCGGCCTCGATGAACTCGTCGAGATCGCCGTCCAGAACATCCTGCGGGGTCGTGTGCTCCACGCCCGTGCGAAGGTCCTTCACGAGCTGATAGGGCTGCAGCACGTAGGAGCGGATCTGGTGGCCCCAGCCGATGTCGGTCTTCGACGCGGCCTGTGCGTTCGCTGCCTCTTCGCGCTTCTTCAGTTCCTCCTCGTAGAGGCGGGCGCGCAGCATGTTCCAGGCGGTTGCCCGGTTCTTGTGCTGCGAGCGCTCGGACTGGCACTGCACAACGATACCCGTCGCCAGATGCGTGATGCGCACGGCCGAATCCGTGGTGTTGACGTGCTGGCCGCCCGCGCCCGATGCACGGTAAGTGTCGATGCGAACATCCCCTTCCGAGACGTCGATCTCGATCGAATCGTCCACCACCGGATAGACCCAGACCGAAGCGAAGGAGGTATGCCGCCGCGCAGCCGAATCGTACGGGCTGATGCGCACGAGACGATGCACGCCCGATTCCACCTTCATCCGGCCGTAGGCGTTGTGCCCCTTGAGGAGAATGGTGGCGGACTTGATCCCCGCCTCCTCGCCCGAGTTCGACTCTAGCACCTCGACCTTCATCTTCGCCCGCTCGCCCCACCGCATGTACATGCGCAGCAGCATCGAGGCCCAGTCCTGGCTCTCGGTTCCGCCGGCGCCTGAATGCACCTCGAGGTAAGTATCGTTGGCGTCCGCCTCGCCCGACAGAAGCGTATCGATCTGGCGCTGCGCGACTTCCTTCTGGAGCCCGCGGATGGTGGTCTCCGCCTCCTGCACGATGGAGGCGTCCCCCTCGTCCTCGCCCATGGCGATGAGTTCGATGGAATCCGACAGCGACTGCTCGAGCGCGCGGATTCCCGCGATCGTCTCATCGAGCCGCTGGCGCTCCTTCATCAGTTTCTGCGCTTCCTGCGGATCATCCCAGATCGAGGGGTCCTCCGCACGAGCGTTCAGTCTTTCGAGTTCCTTGACCGAGTGATCCCAGTCAAAGATGCCTCCTCAGCAGGCTTACGGCCTGCTTGATTTCGTCGACGATCGTTTCGATCTCGGCACGCATATGCCGCTACCCTCTATGCTCGCGCTGAAAGGAAAACGGGGCGGACCATAGTGGCCGCCCCGCAAGCTGTAAACCCGAAGGCCGAAATCAGAACAGGCCGCCGGCTCCCGACATGATCGCCCGCTCGACCTGCTCGGAGGGGGCAGGCGCCGCCGCCATCGAATCCATGCCGATGACCTCGTAGACGTCCGACGGGCCGGTGCCGGGCTTGAACGCTTCGAGGATCGTGCCCTCGCCGCCGGCCGGCGCCTCCATGCCGGTACGCCGGTCGACCATGATCTGCGTCATACCGTCCGGGATGCGGAAATCGACGGGAGGCTTGCCCTCGAGCGCCTGGCGCATGAAGTCGATGAAGATCGGCGCGGCGAGGCCGCCGCCCGTGGCGCGCGGGCCCAGCGGCGCTGGATTGTCGTAGCCGATGAAGACGCCAGTCACGAGGTCGGGCGTGTAGCCGACGAACCAGACGTCCTTCGATTCGTTGGTGGTGCCCGTCTTGCCGGCGATCGGCACGCCGAGTTCGCGCACGGACGTCGCGGTGCCGCGCTGGACGACGCCTTCCATCATCGAGGTGATCTGGTAGGCCGTCATGGGGTCCAGCACCTGCTCGCGGTTGTCGACAAGCTGCGGCTCGGCTTGATGGCCCCATCCTTGCGCGTTGCAGCCATCGCAGACGCGCTGGTCATGGCGGAAGACGGTCCGGCCGTAACGGTCCTGGATGCGGTCGATCAGCGAGGGCTCCATCGAGCGCCCGCCATTTGCTAGCACCGAGTAGGCCGAAACCAGCTTGAGAACCGTGGTCTCGCCCGAGCCCAGCGCCATCGGCAGGTACCGGCCCATGTGATCGTAGATGCCGAACTTCTCGGCGTATTCGCCGACGAGATCCATGCCGACTTCCTGTGCGAGACGCACGGTCATCAGGTTTCGCGAGCGCTCGATGCCCGAGCGCAGCGTCGAGGGGCCGGCACCGGCGCCATCGCCACCGTAGTTGGTCGGCGACCAGACATTGCCCCGCCCGTCCGAGATCGAGATCGGCCCGTCCATGACGACAGAGGCCGGCGTATAGCCGTTGTCGAGAGCGGCCGCGTAGACGAAGGGCTTGAACGAGGAGCCCGGCTGGCGGAGCGCCTGCGTCGCGCGGTTGAACTCCGACTGCGCGTAGGAGAAGCCGCCGACAAGCGCGTGAACGCGGCCCGTATGCGGGTCCATTGCCACGAGGGCGCCCTGCACACGGGGCGGCTGACGCAGGCGATAGCCGGTGTCGCCTTCGCCCTTCTCCTGGACGTAGACGACGTCGCCGGGCGCCAGCACCTGATCCACGCGCGAGGCGTCCCGGCGCTCGCCCTCGCGGCGCACGCGCAACGCCCAGCGCATATCGGCCAGCGCCAGGTCGGTCGTCTCACGCTCCTCGCGGATCGCGCCGGAAATCTCACGGCGCGGCTGCAGACCGAGACGGGCGCTGTCCCCGCTCGTCTCCAGAACGACAGCGAGGCGCCATTCCGGAACGTCGGAGAGCGCGGCGATCTCGCTCACCGCAGCGCCCCAGTCGTCACCGATGTCCACGGTCTCGACGGGGCCGCGATAGCCTTCAGCCTCGTCAAAGGCGACCAGCCCGCGCTGGAGCGCGGCACGCGCCTCGAGCTGCGTGCGCGGATCGAGCGTCGTTCGCACCGAAAGGCCGCCTTCGTACAGCGCGTCGACACCGTAGCGCGCGATGATCTGGCGGCGCACCTCCTCGGTGAAGTACTCACCCGACGGCAGATACGTACCGCTGGGGCGCGGATTGACGTCGAGGGGCTGGGCGGCGGCCTCGGCAGCTTCCTCCGGCGTGATGACGCCGTTTTCCTGCATCCGCGCGATGACCCAGTTGCGCCGGCCGATCGCCTCGCCCGGGCTGCGGAACGGATTGTAGTTCTCGGGCGCCTTGGGAAGCGCGGCCAGATAGGCGACCTCGTGGATTTCGAGCTCGCTCACGGCCTTGTCGAAATAGGCGAGCGAGGCGGCGGCCACGCCGTAGGAGCCCATGCCGAGATAGATCTCGTTGAGATAGAGCTCGAGGATCTCGTCCTTCGAATAGGCGCGTTCCATGCGCAGCGAAAGAATCGCCTCCTTCACCTTGCGCTCCACGGAACGCTCGTTGGTGAGTAGGAAATTCTTGGCGACCTGCTGCGTGATGGTCGAGCCGCCCTGCATCGGTCCCCCGCGTGCCAGCACGAGCGCGGCGCGCGCGACGCCCTCGTAGTCGATGCCGGCATGCTCATAGAAGTTCTTGTCCTCAGCCGAGAGGAAGGCGTCCTTGAGAAGCGTCGGGATCGTCTGGATCGGCAGGAACAGGCGGCGCTCACGGGCGTACTCGGCCATCATCTCGCCGTCGCTCGCGTGGATGCGCGTCGTCACCGGCGGCTCGTAGTCTGCCAGCACCTGGTAGTCCGGCAGATCGCTGCTCATCTCGGAGACATAGAGCCCGACGCCGCCTGCCGCGACGAGCGCAAGCGCCGTGCCGATACCGAAAAAGTAACCGAGCAGTCGGATCATGATCTGGTGCCCCCGAATAGCGCATCGCCGCGATCGCAGCCGATGGCCTGGTCTGTGTCCCGCCGCGCGGTCGTCGAACGAAGTGACTGGCGTTGTAGTATAATTAAGGCGCGGCCATGTTGCGACCGGCGACGGCCACGCAGCTGTTGTTTTCCTGCAACCTTGCGCTCGTGACCGTCATGGCTGCCCGGCGAGCACCGCGCGCGCTCGCACGAAGTCCGCGATCGCACCGGCGACGACGGCCGCCGTCTCTTCCTGCCACTCGCGCGTCTGCATCAGCGCTTCGTCATCCTCGTTGGACAGATAGCCCATCTCGAGGAGGACGGAGGGGACGTCGGGCGCCATCAGCACGCGGAAACCCGCAGAGCGCTTGGGGTTGTTGATGAGGCGCACGTCGGCGCGCCGAAGCTCGATCACGAGTTCGTCGGCGAAGCGCTGCGAAAGCGTCTCGGTCTCGCGCTTCACAAGATCGACGAGGATGTCGTGGATCTCGGGCGTGTCCTGGGTCCATTCGTTGCCGACGAAGCGGTCTGCGGCGTTCTCGCGCTCTGCGATCTCGCTCGAGAGCGCATCCGAGGCGCGCGCCGAAAGCGTGTAGACGGTGGCACCGCGCAGATCGCGATAGCGGATCGAATCGGCATGGATCGAAATGAAGAGGTCGGCGCCGGCGCGCCGCGCGATATTGGAGCGCTCGGCGAGCGGAATCAGTTCGTCCTCCTCGCGGGTGAGGATGATATCGAGTGCCTCGTCCCGCTCGGCAAGCGTATCGCGGAGCACCTTGGCGAAGGCGAGGTTCAAGTCTTTTTCCTGCGTGCCGCCCCGCCCCACCGCGCCATTGTCGGCACCGCCGTGGCCGGGATCGAGAACAACCGTGAAGGTCGTCGGCGTACCGCCCTCCCCCTCCGGAGTGTTGGCCGTGACCGTGCGGCCGGCCCGGTCTCGCGCGGCCCGCACGAAGGCCGCTGCCTCGACGGGCTCGAAGACGAGCTCCAGGACGGTGTCCGGACCGTCGGCGCGCGAGGTGAAGCGCGGGATCGCCGGCTGCGACAGCTCGAAGATGATGCGGTAGCGATCGGCCGAAACCAGCCCGTCGCGTACGCCGGAGACGATCGCCTCCTCCACCTCGCTCAGCTCAGGGCGCACGGCTGTGAGCGTGTCGGAGAGGTCGAGGGCGATTCGATCCGGGTTGCGAAGCAGGATGATCTCGCTTTCCGGCTCGCTGTCGACGCGGATCGTCACCGTTTCCGCGTTTTCGGCGGCCGTGCGCTCGAAGCTGGTAACGACCGACGTCGCGGCCGCCGGCTGCGCGAGGATGGCGCAGAAGAAGGCAAAGAAGACGGCCAGAAGGCGGTGAGGCGACGCGATTGTCATGAAAGCGGGCATCTGGGCGTTTGGTGTGAGAAAAAGAGCCGCAAGGTGAAACGCGGCACGGACCGTCGTTCGACCTCGGCGCTGCTGCGCACGCGTTCGGCTTTACACTTGTTTCCAAGGCTGGCGCATCATAAAAGCATAAGTGAGACATGCAGATCGGGCTCACGGGCCTTGGAGCATGGCCCAGGACCATTCGGCAGTGAGGGCCGGTGGACCGCCATGCGCGAGAGGACACCCGGCAGCCGCTTCTCTGGCCGTCTCGAACAGTTTTTCCACCGGACGCACCGTTCCGGTCGGATCATCCGCATGCTGTCGGTCGGATCAAAAATCCATCTTCCTGCGTGCGGCTTTCATCGGTCGCATAAACGCGACCAACCGTTGTTGTTTCAGGTCGCCTGCGTGGTTTCAGCTTTCTCCAGTTCATCGTCCCAGGCCTGCCTCCGCCCGCAAGGGTCGCGGCTGCTCGCCTCGGGCCGGAACGGAACGCCCCGCAACGGCCCATTCGGACCCGCCAGCCCAGCCATCGCCGTCGCCGCAAGCCGGCCGCGCCGGGGGCCCGCCGGTCCGGGAGTACAGGTCACATGGCAAACAAGATGCTGGTCGACGCCTCTCATCCCGAAGAGACGCGCGTCGTTGTCGTAAAAGGCAACCGGATCGAGGAATTCGACTTCGAATCCGAACACAAGAAGCAGCTCAAGGGTAACATCTATCTGGCGAAGGTGACGCGGGTGGAGCCTTCGCTCCAGGCCGCCTTCGTCGAATACGGCGGCAACCGTCACGGCTTCCTCGCCTTCGGCGAGATCCATCCTGACTACTACCAGATCCCGATGGCGGACCGTCAGGCCCTCATCGAGGAGGAACTCGCGCGGGTTGCCGAGGAAGAAGAGCACGAGGACGGCAAGGCGGCCGCCAAGCCCGCACGCGGCCGCACGCGCCGCAAGTCGGCCAAGGCCGCCGCGAGCGAGGAGAGCGAAAGCGTCTCCGAGGTCGTCGAGGACGCCGACCGCGATGCTGTGGCCGGCGAAGAGGTGTCGGCGGATGCCCCGACGTCCGAGGCTGATCCTGCCGACGGCGAAGACGCTGACGCTCCCGAGAGCAACGAGGCCGCGAGCGAGGGGCCCAAGGGGCGCACCCGTTCGCGTTCGCGCCGCCGCGGCCGCCGCTCCGAGGAGCCGGCCGAGGAGGCCGCCGCCGAGGCTGATGGGGACAGCGAGGCCGAGGAGGTCGACGATCTCGGCTCCGAGGACGCGATGGAAGAGGTGCCGGTTCGCAACCGCACGCCTCGCAAGCAGTACAAGATCCAAGAGGTGATCAAGCGCCGCCAGATCCTGCTTGTGCAGGTCGTCAAGGAAGAGCGCGGCAACAAGGGCGCGGCCCTCACCACCTATCTCTCGCTCGCCGGCCGCTACTCGGTCCTGATGCCGAACACGGCGCGTGGCGGCGGCATCTCGCGCAAGATCACCAACGCGGCCGACCGCAAGCGCCTTAAGGAGGTCGCGCGCGACCTCGAGGTGCCGAAGGGCATGGGCATCATCCTGCGCACGGCCGGCGCCAACCGCACCCGCGCCGAGGTCAAGCGCGACTACGAGTATCTGATGCGCCTGTGGGAGATGGTCCGCCAACTCACGCTGTCCTCCACCGCGCCCGCCCTCGTCTACGAGGAGGGCTCGCTGATCAAGCGCTCGATCCGCGACCTCTACAACAAGGACATCGACCAGATCCTCGTCTCCGGTGAGGCCGGCTACCGCGAAGCCAAGGACTTCATGCGGATGCTGATGCCGAGCCAGGCGAAGGTCGTTCAGCCCTACCGCGACGCGACGCCGATCTTCGCGCGCCAGGGCATCGAGGGCCAGCTCGACAAGATGCTGCAGCCGAACGTGACGCTGAAGTCCGGCGGCTACATCATCATCAACCAGACCGAGGCGCTCGTCGCGATCGACGTGAACTCGGGGCGCTCGACGCGCGAGCACTCGATCGAGGACACGGCCTACCAGACCAACCTCGAGGCGGCCGAGGAGGTCGCGCGCCAGCTGCGCCTGCGCGATCTCGCCGGCCTGATCGTCATCGACTTCATCGACATGGACGAGAAGCGCAACAACCGCGCCGTCGAGAAGAAGCTGAAGGACTGCCTTAAGAACGACCGCGCGCGCATCCAGGTGGGCCGCATCTCCCATTTCGGCCTCATGGAGATGAGCCGCCAGCGCATCCGCGCCAGCGTGCTCGAATCGACCATGCAGCCCTGCCCGGTCTGCGCCGGCAACGGCTACATTCGCTCGGAGTCCTCGCTCGCGCTGCACGTCCTGCGCTCCATCGAGGAGCACCTGCAGAAGCACGGCACGCATGACATCATCGTCAAGGTGCCGCCGCAGACCGCGCTTTATGTCCTCAACGAGAAGCGCTCCACGATCACCGATCTCGAGCGCCATTACGGGCTGCACATCATGCTGCAGGCCTCCGAAACGAAGGACGGCCATCAGCACATCTCGATCGAGAACGGAGCCGAGGCTGCCCGCAAGCCGCGCCCCGAGCCGGTGCAGCCGCTCGCGGCCGTCGATGTCGAGATCGAGGAGGTCGAGGACGTCGCCGAGCCCGAAATGGAAGCCGCCGACACCGAAAGCCCGGAAGCGGGCAGCGGGGAAGAGGGCGGCCGCAACAAGCGTCGCCGTCGGCGCGGGCGCGGCCGTGGCCGACGCGGTGACGATGAGGGCAATGGCGCGGAGGCTTCGACCGACACCGACGAGGACGACGCCGAGGTTATCGCCGACGAAACCGCACAGGCCGATGGCGATGGTGACGAAGAGGGCCGCGAGCGCAAGCGCCGCCGGCGTGGGCGTCGCGGCGGGCGCCGCAACCGCGATGGCGACAACGATATACCGGTCATGGATGCGGCGGGCGGTGCGGGCTCGCGCAGCGAGCCGATCGACGGCAGCGACGAGGACGATGGCGAAGCGGCCGAGCGGTCTCCTGAGCCCGAGTTCGTGCCGGCTGTGGCCGTCCTTTCGGGCGAGGTCGGCGACGACAGCGATCTCGACGGCGAAGCGGCCGAGATGGACCAGGCCGCGACCCCGCCGGACGAGAACGAGGTCGAGGCTGCCAGCGCCGAAGCCGGCGCCAGCCGCGACGACAACGCCCCGCTCGACGAGGTCTTCCCGATGACGGACGAGACCATCGAGGCTTCCGATAAGATCGTCGAGAGCGAGATCGAGGCAGCGGTGGATCAGCCCGAGCCGGTGACGCGCGGTCCCCGCCTCATCGCCAACGGCACACCGGCTGACGAGGAAGAGCTCGCCGCCAAGCCGAAGAAGAGCGGCTGGTGGTCGCGGATGCGCTCGGGGAGCTGAGCGACGCTTCCAAAGACATAGAAAGGCCGGGGCTCCGCGAGGCGCCCCGGCCTTTTCCATTCTCAGACCGTTCAGCCGAGCGCCTGCCCGAGCCTTTCGACCGCGCGCGCCATCGAGGCCGGATCGCAGGCGTAGGACAGGCGCATGAAGCGCTCCCCGCGCGCGAGATCGAAGTCGAGCCCCGGCGTCATCGCAACCTGGCAGCTCTGGAGGAGCTCGGCGGCGAGCGCGCTCGCGCTGTCGAAGCGCTCCGGGATCGCGGCATAGGCGTAGAAGGCGCCGTCGATCGGCGCGATCTCAGAGAAGCCGAGCACCGGAAGCGCGCGCATCAGAAGATCGCGATTGACCTCGTAGCCCCGCTTCACCGCTTCCAGCTCGTCCCGGCAGTCGAAGGCGGCGGCCGCGGCCACCTGGCTGAGCTCGGGCGCGGAGATGTAGAGGCTCTGCCCGATGCGCTCGGCGACGCGCGTGAGGCTCTCGGGCAGCACCATCCACCCGCAGCGCCAGCCCGTCATCAGGTAGTACTTGGAGAAAGAGTTGACGACGATCGGCTGGTCGGAGAACTCGAGCGCCGAAGCCGGTGCCTCACCGTAAGCAAGGCCGTGGTAGATCTCGTCGGAGATGAACCAGATGCCCGCCGCATCGCAGAACTCGACGAGGTCGCGCAGCGTCTCGCGCGGCGTCACCGTGCCCGTCGGGTTGGCCGGGCTCGCGACAAGCGCCCCTTTCAGCGGTGATTTCTCGTGCGCCGCGGCCAGATGATCTGCCATCAGGAGATAGCCGTCCTCGACGCCGACCTCGATCTCGACGGGAACGAGCCCGAGCGCTCTCAGTATGTTGCGATAGGCCGGGTACCCCGGCGATGCGATGGCCACACGATCCCCCGGATCGAAAGCAGCGAGGAAGGCGAGGTTGAACCCCGCCGAAGAGCCCGTCGTCACCATCACACGATCGTGGCCAGGCGTGACGCCGTAGGTCTCCTCGTAATGACGCGCGATGCGTCGGCGCAGGTCGCCCCGGCCGAGCGCGTCAGTGTAGGAGACCCGCCCCGCATCCAGCATTCTGCGCGCGGCGTCCAGCGCCCTGGTCGGCGCGGGGGCCGAGGGCTGGCCGACGGCCAGCGAGATCACGTCCTGTCCGCTCGCGATCATCCGGTTGGCCTGCGAGAGAACATCCATCGCGCGGAACGGATCGACCTGCGAGCGCGCGGAAGGCGCGGGAACGTGACGGGAGAGCATGCGGTGGAGCCTCATAATCGCCGGATTGGGGTGTCCGAACACCGGACGGTCGTGCAACCTGCGCGCGGACATGCGCGCGAGCGCAACACGGAGGGGATAACATGAAAGCTGGCAATCGCGGCATCGTCCGCAGCCTCATCGCAGGCCTGACCGTGATGGCGACGGCGCTCGCCAGCCAGCCAGCCGCCGCGCAGAGCCGCGAGCGCCTGCCGATCGTGCGCGATGCCGAGATCGAGCAGCTCGTGAAGGAGTATTCCGGGCCGTTGCTTCAGGCGGCGGGCCTTTCCGCGAGCCGCGTCGAGATCATCCTCGTCAACGACCTGAACTTCAACGCCTTCGTGGCGGGTCGGCGCATCTTCATCAACACCGGCACGATCCTCCAGTCGGAGACGCCGAACGAGACGATCGGCGTCATCGCCCACGAGATCGGCCATCTGGCCGGAGGTCATCAGGAGCGCCTGCGCGACCAGGTCGCCCGTGCGCAGACCATCGCCGTCGTCGCCGGGCTTCTCGGCGCCGGCGTTGCGGCCGCGGGCGCTGCCTCGGGCCAGGGCGGACTCGCCTCGGCCGGAGCGGGCGTCATGACCAGCGGCGGCGGCATCGCCCAGCGCGGCCTCTTCGCCTACCAGCGCACGGAGGAGATCACCGCCGATCGCTCGGCGCTCACCTATCTGCGCCAGACTGGCCAGTCGCCTCGCGGGCTCCTCGACAGTTTCGAGGGCCTGATGCGCAACAACCTCCTCTCCGGCGGGCGCACGGACCGTTACGTCAGTTCGCACCCCGCCCCGCAGGACCGTATCGGCTTCCTGCAGACGGCGGCACGCGAGAGCCCCTATTTCGACCGCACCGATCCGCCGGCGCTCCAGCAGCGCCACGACCTGGCGCGAGCGAAGATCGCCGCCTACAACGGCGGTGCCGGGCTGGTGCGCCAGACCTTCGGACGCGATCTCCATTCCCTGCCCGCGCAGTACGGGGATGCGATCGCGACGCATCTGTCCGGCTCGCCCGCACAGGCTCTCCAGAAGATCGACTCGTTGATCGCCACCAATCCGCGCAACCCCTATTTCCATGAGGTGCGCGGCGAGGTGTTGATGGAAGGCGGCAGGGCCGAGGAGGCCGCCGCCGCCTTCACGCGCGCGGCCGATCTCGATGGCGGCAATTCCGGCATTCTTCGTGCGGCCATCGGCCAGGCAATCGTCACCGGTGGCAACCCTGCGCGCATGCAGGATGCCATCCGCCAGATCCGGCGGGGCCTTGAGATCGATCCCAACAACTCCATCGCCTACCGCTTCCTCGCCATGGCCTACGGGCAGATCGGCGAGGTCGGCTCGGCCGAACTCGCCACCGCCGAGGGCTACTGGCAGGCCGGCGCCTTCCGCGACGCCAAGGTCTTCGCGGCGCGGGCGCAGCAGAAATTCCGGCCGGGCACCCCGCAATGGCAGCAAGCCAACGACATCATCACCACGAACTGACGCGGAAGCGCCCGTTCCAACGAAGCACGCGAGGGCCTACCCTCGCGCCGAACGAATCGACAAAGGTGGATCACGTGACACTCAGGGCCCTTCTCCTCGGATCGATGAGCGCGCTCGTCCTCGGGCTCGGCGCGGCAGCGCCCGCCAGCGCTCAGGAAGGGGCCGCCCAGGACCGCGAGGCGATCGAGGCCATCGTCCGCGATTATCTGATCCGCGAGCCGGAGGTGCTTCTGGAGGCGCTCGACGCGCTGGAAGCCAAGCGCGCGGCCGAGACGCAGAGCGCGCAGAGCGAGGCGATCGAGAGCGCCGAGGCCGAACTCGTCTCAACGCCGGACGGTACCGCGCTCGGCAATCCGGACGGTGACGTCACGCTCGTCGAGTTCTTCGACTACAATTGCGGCTTCTGCAAACGCGCCCACGCCGACATGAACGCGCTCATCGAGGGCGATCCGCAGTTGCGCGTCGTCCTGAAGGAAATCCCGGTTCTCGGGCCGCAGTCCGAGGAGGCGTCGCGCGTCAGCCTCGCCGTTCGCGAGATCGCGCCGCAGCGCTATGGAGAGTTCCAGTCCGCGCTCCTGTCGAGCGAAAGCACCGCCGACGAGGCAGAGGCGCTCAGGATCGCCACCGGCATGGGCCTCGACGAGGCCGCCGTCCGTGAGGCTCTTGCGGGTCCGGCCGTGACCGGCGCGCTCCAGGAAAGCGCCCGGCTCGCCTCGCTCCTCCAGATCAACGGCACACCGAGCTATGTCGTTGGCGACCTTCTGGTGCCGGGTGCCGTCGGGGCCGAAACGCTTTCCGAATATATCTCGAACGTGCGCGAATGCGGCAGCGCGAGCTGCTGACCCTTTGCTCACGCAGGCGTGCGCGTTATAGGGCGGCCTGATCGCATGAACTCGCGCAGGATCGCCGGCCGCCCAGCCGGGGTCTTGCGGCGCCCCTCAAGGAAGAACGATGTCGAAAGAAGACAAGCCGGTCGACGGGACCCTCATTCGCGAACTGGCGAACATCCTGAACGACACCGACCTGACCGAGATCGAACTGGAGCAGGGCGAACTGCGCATCCGCGTTTCGCGCCAGCGTGACCAGATCGTCGGATACGGCGCGGCAATGCCGATGGGTGCTTACGCTCCGCAGCCGGCGCCGTCCCTTCCCGCACCAGCCGCGCAGGCACCGGCGGCCGCGCCCGCCGCAGCCAGCGGCCCCGAGGTCGGCTCCGTCCCCTCCCCGATGGTCGGCACGGTCTATCTCGCGTCGGCGCCGGGCGCGCGCAACTTCGTGGAAGTCGGCCAGCAGGTAAACGAGGGTGATACGCTCCTCATCATCG
Source organism: Aureimonas mangrovi (assembly GCF_014058705.1). NCBI lineage: Bacteria > Pseudomonadati > Pseudomonadota > Alphaproteobacteria > Hyphomicrobiales > Aurantimonadaceae > Aureimonas > Aureimonas mangrovi. Next base: position 1,444,259 of record NZ_CP059692.1, on the reverse strand, counting down.
AGGCGATGAAGACGATGAACCAGATCCCGGCACCGCGCTCGGGCACGGTCAAGCGCATCTGCGTCGACAACGCCCAGCCCGTCGAATACGGCGAAGCGCTCGTCGTCATCGGCTGACGCGCCGCCGTCACGGGATTTGCAGCCGGCCCCTTTGCGATCCGGCGGGAAGGTTTTCGATGTTGAACAAGGTTTTGATCGCCAATCGCGGCGAGATCGCGCTTCGCGTGCTGCGCGCCTGCAAGGAGCTCGGCATCTCTACTGTCGCCGTCCACTCCACGGCCGACAACGCGGCCATGCATGTGCGCCTGGCCGACGAGAGCGTGTGCATCGGCCCGCCGCCGGCGCGTGACAGCTATCTCAACATCCCGCAGATCCTCGCCGCATGCGAAATCTCGGGCGCCGATGCGGTGCATCCCGGCTACGGTTTCCTGTCCGAGAACGCGCGCTTCGCGGAAATCTGCGAGGCGCACAACGTCACCTTCATCGGACCGACGGCCGAGCACATCCGCCAGATGGGCGACAAGATCGAGGCCAAGCGCACGGCAGAGCGCCTCGGGATCCCCGTCGTGCCGGGCTCGCCGGGCGCCGTGACCGACGACAGTGAGGCGCTGCGCATTGCGCGCGACATCGGCTTCCCGGTCCTGATCAAGGCGGCTTCGGGTGGCGGCGGGCGCGGCATGAAGGTGGCGGAGACCGAGAGGGACCTGTCGATGGCACTCGCCACGGCGCGCGCCGAGGCCGGCGCTGCCTTCGGTGACGATTCGGTCTATATCGAGAAGTATCTCGCCACCCCCCGCCACATCGAAATTCAGGTCTTCGGCGACGGCGCAGGCAACGCCATCCATCTCGGCGAGCGCGACTGCTCGCTCCAGCGCCGCCACCAGAAGGTCTGGGAAGAGGCCCGCTCGCCTGCTCTCGACGACGCCCAGCGCCAACGTATCGGCGAGATCTGCGCCAATGCGATGGCACAGATGAAGTATCGAGGCGCAGGCACGATCGAGTTCCTGTACGAGAACGGCGAGTTCTATTTCATCGAGATGAACACCCGCCTGCAGGTGGAGCATCCGGTGACGGAGGCCATCACCGGCCTCGACCTCGTCCACGAGCAGATCCGCGTCGCGTCCGGCCAGGGCCTGTCACGCACCCAGTCCGAGATCACCTTCTCGGGTCACGCGATCGAGTGCCGCATCAACGCCGAGGACCCGCGCACCTTCGTGCCCTCGCCGGGCACGATCAGCTACTACCACGCGCCGGGCGGTCTCGGCGTGCGCGTCGATTCGGGCGTCTATCAAGGCTATGCGATTCCGCCCTTCTACGATTCGCTCATCGGCAAGCTGATCGTCCACGGCCGCACGCGGCAGGAGTGCATGATGCGCCTGCGTCGCGCGCTCGACGAGATCATCGTCGACGGCGTGAAGACGACCCTTCCCCTCTTCCAGGACCTCATCGAGAACCCTGACATCCAGGCCGGCAATTACGACATCCACTGGCTGGAGCACTATTTGAAGGAGCGCGCCTCGCTTTGAGGCGCTAGGTTCCAGCGAGGCAGGAGGCGGGCGGCATGAAGATCACGCCGGACATCCTCCTGCGCGCCTACGCCTGCGGCGTCTTTCCGATGGCCGAGAGCGCCGGCGACGACGAGATCCACTGGGTGGATCCTATGCGACGGGGCGTTCTCCTGCCCGGCGGCTTCCATGTGCCGCGGCGCCTCGCGCGCACCGTGCGGCAGAACCGTTTCGAAGCGCGCTTCGACACCGCCTTTGCGCAAGTCCTCGACGAGTGCGCGGCGCCCGCCCCCGGACGGCAACAAACCTGGATCAACGAGCCGATCCGGGAGCTCTATATCGATCTGCATCGCATGGGCCACGCGCACAGCGTCGAGACGTGGCGCGAAGGCAAACTGGTCGGTGGGCTCTACGGGGTGAAGCTCGGCGCGGCCTTCTTCGGCGAATCGATGTTCTCGCGCGAGACGGATGCCTCGAAGGTCGCGCTCGTCCATCTGTGGCAACGCCTGATGGCTGGCGGATTCACCCTTCTCGACACGCAGTTCCTGACCGAGCATCTGGCGACCTTCGGCGCGGTGGAGATCGATCGCGACCTCTATCGCTCGCTCCTGGCGGCCGCGTTGGAGCGCGAGGCGCGGTTCTAGGGTCAGGACCTATTAATCCGGTCGAAATGGTGTGAGGCCATCCGTTCGGATGCGAGGAGCGAGGGCGCGGGAAGCCTTTCGGCTTTCAAGCCCTCGCGACGAAGCAGGCGGGTGGATGGACCACATCCGAAGGACACCGAAACGGCTTCGAGCTGCCACGTCGAATCGCTCGACCGGGGAGCCACCCCGCCCTTCGCGCTTCTTCTCGCATCTCCTTGCCGTTTCAGGTGCCATTTCGATCGCATTAACAGGCCCTGACCCTAGGCTACCAGGCGCAGCGGCGCACTCTCGCCGGCATATTGCCGGCGTGCCTGCGCACCGAGTCGCACGACGAGGGTCCGGAGTTCTTCGGCGAGCACGCCCGTTCCGATGCTTCCCGTCAGGCGGTCGAGCACGTCGAGCGTCGTGCGCGTACCGCGCTCCTCGCCACGCCGGGCGACGTCCTTCCAGGCTCGCACGGCATCCAGCAGCAGCGGCCGGGCCGCAGCGGGGATGCCGGCCGAAGCGCAGAGCGCGCCGAAGGCCGGTTCGCTTGCCTCGACGAGGACCGCGCGAACGCGCCGGTAGGGGCGGTCGCACAAATGTGCGACACATGCGGCGAAGACATCGACATTGCCAGTGCAGGCCGCGCGCAAGAGAAAGGCCGTCGTCACTTGTCCGCTCGCACGTAGATGCGTGACGAAATCCGCCAGCGCCTCCGGAGCGAGATCGGCCGCGAGCGTACCGGTCGCGGCCTCGCAGGCCTCCGCGCAGATACGCATCGACGCGGCCCCGCCGAGAAGGCCACGCACGAGGTCCATCGAGGCGAGCGCCTCGCCCGCCCGCAGCATCAGCGTGTGGCGCAGCGGCGCGGGCAGATCCTCGCGCTGCAACAGAAGCTCGCGGACTTCGGGGTCGCCGCCGCGATTTCCCGCGATACGCGCGAGCGTCGCCGGCGCGATCAAGGCCGATGGGTTCGCAAGAAGGCGGAAGACGACCACAGTCTCCTCGTCTCGGGCAAGGATGGCGGTGATCCGTGCGCCGATCCGACGCCGGCCGGCAAGCGCGTTGCGGATCGCGAGGCTGCCCGTCACGGCGAGGTCGGCGAGGTCGTCTTCGCAAAGGACGCGTGACTGGCAGACCAAAGGCAACGCGACCGAATCCACGTCGCCGGCCAGAATCTGTACGACAGCGCGCGGCGCGGTGGGCTCGCCGGCAATGCGCTCCGAAAGCGTGGCGCGCACGCGCGGCGACGGGTCACGCGCGAGCATCAGGAGAGCCGCCTCGCAATTCTCGATTTCCGCGCGGCCGGAGCGCGCATCGAAGAGTGTGTGAGCGAAGAGTTCGAGCACCTTGCAGCGCTCGGCCACGCTCACCGTCTCGCACCAGGCTGCAAAGGAAACCGGCACCGAACGCACCTCCTCGAAATGGACCGCGACGACTATCGCGGCCAATCGTTAAGGAAGCATTCACCATAAGCGTCAGACGTCGGAGCCGTCCGGCTTTCGCGGGCGGTTGAGCTCGAAGGTCTCGATGATCGTCGCATAGTCGCGGTAGCCGAGACGGGAGACCGGACGATAAAGATCCATCGCAACGCGCCCCTTACGCAGCACGCTCTCGTCGATGTGGATGCCGACCACTTGCCCGATCACGATGACCGAAGAGGAGAGCGAGCCGTCAAGGCGCTTCGGCGAGAAGCTTTCGGTCACCCGGCACTCGAGGACGGCCAGCGCCTCGCCGACATGCGGCGCCGCGATGAGGCGCGAGGGCGCCTCGGTCAGCCCGGCGAGCGCGAACTCGCTCGTTCCGCGCGGCGCGGAGGCCGAACTGCGGTTCATCGCGGCGACCAGATCCTCAGTCACGAGGTTGACGGCGAACTCCCCGCTCTCGGTCGCAAAGGTGCTGGAATCCTTGTGCCCGTCGGACGACGAGAACATGACGAGCTTGGGGTCGTCGGAGATCGCGTTGAAGAAGGAATAGGGCGCAAGGTTTACCGCACCCGAGACCGAGCGCGTCGAGATCCAGCCGATCGGACGTGGCGAGACGAGCGCCTTGAAAGGGTCGTGCGGCAGGCCGTGGGCGTTGCCGGCGGTCTCGTAGAACATGGCTCAGGCGCCGTTCGCTTCGGAGACGATGTCGGCGAGCGCCGGGCGCGGACGCTCCGTCGGCCCGACCTCGGGTGTGCCGATATAGACGAACCCCGCCACCTTCTCGTCCGGCTGAATGCCGAGCGCGGCCTTGGCCTCCTCATCGTAGGCAGGCCATTCCGTGATCCAGTTGGCGGCATAGCCGTGCGCATGAACGGCATGGATCAGGTTCATTGTCACGGCTCCAGCCGAAAGCACCTGCTCCCATTGCGGGATCTTGAAATGCTCCCGTGCGCTCGACACCACCGCGACGACGAGAGGCGCGCGGGTGAAGCGATCGAGCTCGAAGTTGCGGCGGCCCTCGCTGAGTTCCCCGTCCTTCCTCGCGGCGATCTCGGCCATCGTCGCGCCGAGCCTTTCGGCCGCCTTGTCTCGAATGAGGATGAAGCGCCAGGGGGCGAGCTTGCCGTGATCGGGCACCCGCACCGCGAGCGTCAGGATGGCGTCCAACTCGTCGCCGGTCGGCGCGGGCGCCTTCAGGGATGGGATCGCGATCGATCTGCGCTGGGCGAGATGGTCCTTGACGTTCGTCATCGAAAGCTCCTGCAAATCCGTGGCCCGGGCTACAGCATCGCTGCCGGAATCCCAACCGATTTTGCGCCGCCGGCCACGCAACCGGCACCGAGCCTGCCTTGAAATGGTCCAGCAAATTCGCTTCAAGTCTGCCGCAGCGCGAGTGACAGGGGGACGGATTCGAAAGTGCGGGGAGCAATCCTGATCACCATGTCCGTTCTCGTCCTCGCTGCGGGAGCGCTTCAGGCCGCCGCGCAGCCCGCCGCCACCGCTCGCTCCGGAGGGGGTGAGGATGACCAGCCCGGCGCTTATGCCTCCCCGTCCGCGATCCCCGAGGGCACGATCGACGAGCGCTTCGGCCTGCCGCGCATCGAGAACCGACGGCTGGACCCGATCGCCCTGCCGGAGCGACCGGACGCGGCCCTTGACCTGAACCTTCCCACCATTCCCGCCTTCGTGCCGCAGATGCTGCCCTCCCCCACGATCGTTCGCTCCGAACGTGCGCTCGTTCTCAACGCGCGGCTGGAGGACGAGGGCGAGTTCATCCCCGAAGGGCTCGTTTGGCGCTTGTTCTCCGAGACACTCAACCGCGACGGCCAGCTGCAACTCGTCGGCGTCGCCAAGGGCGGTCAGGCCGAGTTCGACGTGCCGCCTGGCGGCTATCTCCTGCACGTCGGCTATGGTCGCGCGGGGGTCACGAAGCGTGTCGAGTTCTCGGGAGAGCGTACCAGCGAGGTTGTGACGCTCGACGCGGGCGGCCTGCGCCTGACCGCTTCCTCGACGCCATCCTCGAGCGATCCCATACGCTCCGACAAGCTGACCTTCGATATCTTCCGACAGGAAGCACCGGAGCGCGAGCGCCAGTTGATCGCTTCCGGCGTGCCGGCCGACGCTGTGGTGCGGCTCAACGCCGGATCCTATCACGTCGTTTCCAACTATGGCGGCGTCAATGCTGTCGCCCGCGCGGATGTTCGCGTCGAGAAGGGACGCATTACCAATGCCCGCCTCCAGCATCGCGCGGCTGAGCTCACGATGAAGCTCGTGCGTGACGAGGGCGGCGAGGCCATCGCCGACACCGCCTGGTCGATCTCCTCCTCGCAGGGCGACATTATCCGCGAGAGCGTCGGTGCATTCTCCTCGGTCGTTCTGGCGGAGGGGGAGTACATCGTGGTCGCCAAGAACCGGGAGCGCGTCTACCAGCGCGAACTAATCGTCGAAGCCGGCCACAATGCCGAGGTGGAACTGATCGTCAACGCCACACCGCCCTCGCCGGAAGACTTCTTCGGCTCGGGCGACTAGGGCCGATCAGGCCCCGGCGCGGATTTCGCTGAGCGTCTTGCGGATGCTGAGCGCTTCCGGATCGACCTTCACCTCCACCAGCGCCGGACCATCGGCCGCCAGCGCCTCGCGCAGGACCGTCTCGGCCTCCTTGCCGTCCTCGATCGTGCCGCCGAAAGCGCCGAAGGCGCGCGCATAGGCCGCGAAGTCCGGGTTGGTGAGCTCAGTCGCGCTGACGCGCGCGGGATAGTGCCGCTCCTGATGCATGCGGATCGTGCCGAGCATGTTGTTGTTCATCACGAGGAACAGGATCTTCAGGCGGTGGCGCACGGCGGTGGCCAGCTCCTGCCCCGTCATCATGAAGCAGCCGTCGCCGGCAAAGCACACGACCTGCTTCTCGGGATGGGCAAGCGCCGCCGCGAGCGAGGCCGGCACGCCGTAGCCCATCGCACCGTTGGTGGGTGCAAGCTGCGTGCGATACGCGCGGTGACGCCAGAGCTTGTGGACCCAAGTCGCGTAGTTGCCTGCACCGTTGGTCACGATCGCGTCCGGAACGAGACGGCGCACGGTGCGCACGATGTCGCCGGGATCCACGGCCCCCGGCGCCCGCGGCAGGCCCTCGGCGGCGCGCTCGTACTCCGCACGCGCGCTCTTCGTCCATTCGGCCCAGCGCCCGCCGTCGAGTGGGGATGCAGCCAGCACCGCCTCGAGGAACGCTTCAGAGGCCGAGTGGATCGCGAGCGTCGGGGCGTAGACGCGGCCCAGCTCCTCCGCGCCCGGGTGGATGTGGACGAGCGGCTGTTTCGGCCGCGGGATGTCGAGGAGCGTGTAGCCCGAACTCGGCATCTCGCCCATGCGCCCGCCGAGGAGTACGATACAGTCGCTTTCGCGGATGCGCGCGGCAAGGTCCGGTGCGATGCCGATGCCGACGTCGCCGACATAAGACGGATGCTCGTTGTCGAGATAATCCTGGCAACGAAGCTCGGTGCCCACGGGAAGACCGTCGCGCTTGGCCCATTCGGCGAGAAGCGCGGCGCAGCGCGCGCTCCAGCCGCCGCCGCCGGCGATGACCAGCGGCCGCTCGGCCTTGCCGAGGCGTTCTCGCAGGTCCTCGATATCGGCGGGGCGCGGGGCGGGCTGGCCGGGATGGGCGGCGGGGGCAGCGGGCAGCTGCGGCGCCTCGCCGGACAGCATGTCCTCGGGCAGCGCCAGCACCACGGGACCGGGCCGGCCGCTCATTGCGGTGTGGAAGGCGCGGCTGACGAATTCTGGAATGCGCCGCGCATCGTCGATCTGGGCGACCCATTTGGCGATGGAGCCGAAGTAAGCCTTATAGTCGACTTCCTGGAACGCCTCGCGCTCCATCATCGAGCGGCCGACCTGCCCGATGAAGACGATCATCGGCGTCGAATCCTGCTGGGCGGTGTGCAGGCCGATGGAGGCGTTGGTGGCGCCGGGCCCGCGCGTCACGAAGCAGATGCCCGGCCGGCCGGTCAGTTTTCCATGCGCCTCTGCCGCGAAGGAGGCGCCGCCCTCGTGGCGCGTCGTGATGAAGCGCATCTCGGGATGGTCGACCAACGCATCGAGGACCGCAAGGAAGCTTTCGCCGGGAACGCCGAAGATCGTATCGACGCCATTGGCGCTCAGGCACTCGGTCAGAAGTCTTGCGCCCGTCGTCATGCCGGTCATTCCCGTCCTCCTCTTCAGACGCCGATTACCTTGCCGAACCCATCGGGCAACGCAAGGCTGGCGCCGTGAAGGATCGGTCTATGGGTGCCCGAGAATGTCGTCCAGAGGCGTTTTCGGCATCAGGGCGCCGGGAAATCCCACGACGCGGCCGGCCAGGCGATGCCCAGCCGCGGCGGCCTCGGCCGCAGCGGAGCCGGAAAGACGCGCGGCCAGATAGGCGGCCGCGAAGCTGTCGCCAGCAGCCGTCGTGTCGACGACGCGCTCCGCCGGCGCGCCTCGAACGGTTTCCGTCACACCGGCAGCACTCACCTCGACCGCGAGGTCGTCATGCTTGACGACACGCTCGGCCTGCGGAGCCGCCTCCAAGAGAACGGCTGCATGATCCTCCCCGAACAGGAGGACCAGATCCTCCACCGAGGCGAAGACGATGTCGGAGAGCGAGAGCGCTTCGCGGAAGGCCCTGACGGCTTCACCTCGATCCGGCCAGCCGCGCGGACGAAAATTGGTGTCGAACGCGATCCGGGCTCCGGCTTCGCGCGCTGCGGCAAGCGTCTCGAAAAGCCGCATCCGCCCACCCTTGCCATAGAGCGAGAGCGAGATACCGGAGAAGTAGAGCAAACCGTAGCCGGAGAGGCGCTTCGCCAGTTGTGCGCTCTGCGGCAGGTCGAAGAGGCGTCTCGCCGGCGCGCTGTCGCGCCAGTAGGAGAAGCGGCGCTCGCCCCGCGCATCCACCTGAATGACGTAGAGGCCGGGGCTTGCGCCCTCGACACGCAGGACCTCGCACGTTCCGACGCCTTCCGCCTGCCAGGCAGCGAGCATCTCATCGCTCCAGACGTCGTCGCCGAGCGCGGTGATATAGTCGACCTTCGCCCCGAGGCGCGCGAGGTAGGCGGCGGTGTTCAGCGTGTCGCCGCCGAAGCCGGGCGCAAAAAGCCCGCCCTCGACCTGGCGGAACTCCACCATGCACTCTCCGATGCAGGCGATGGGCGTGTCTTGCAGCATACGAACTCCGGCAGGTCTTCGGCCTCAAAGATACTCTTCGATGAGCGCCGTCACGCGCGCGTCGCGCTCGGCTCCCGTCTTTCCGCCCATCACGACGACGATGATCGAGCGGTTTCCGCGCTGGGCGGTGGCGACGAGGTGAAAGCCGGCATCGCGGATATAGCCGGTCTTCATGCCGTCGACGCCCGGAACTTTGCCGATGAGCTTGTTGGTGGCAAGGAAAGTGCGCCCGTCATAGTCGAACTCCTTGGCGCGGAAGACCGCCAGATAGTTCGGAAAGCGCGTGCGGATCGCCTGTGCCAGGACGGCCGTGTCGCGCGCCGTGCTGACCTGGCGCACGTCCGGCAGGCCGGATGCGTTGACGAACTGCGTGTTGCGCATGCCGAGGGAGCGTGCGCGAGCCGTCATGACGCGGGCGAAGTTCTCCTCCGAGCCGGCGAGGTTCTCGGCGATCACGGCGGCGACATCGTTGGCCGAGCGGATCGCGATGGCCTGGATCGCGGAGCGGACGGGGATGGTGGAGCCCGCCTCGAGGCCGATCTTGGCCGGCGGGCGCGAGGCGGCCTCGGCTGAAACGGCGAAGCTGCCGCTGATCGAGAGCCGCCCGGTGTCGATGGCCTCGAATACGAGATAGAGCGTCATCAGCTTCGTCAGCGAAGCCGGGAAGCGCAGCGCGTCCGGGTTCTCCTGATAAAGAACGTGGCCGTTGGTGGCATCGACGACGTAGGTGGCGGGCGCGCGGAATTCCGCCTCACCGACGATGGGCGAAACGGAGGCCATCGTCGGCATCGCGGCCGACACCCCGCCCGGGGGCGCATAGACGTCACTGGTGCGGCAGGCGGCCAGAAGCAAGGTAGCGGCGAGCGCGAGCAGGACCGTGGAGCGCGAGCGGGCGGAAGAAAGGCGCTGGATCGTCATGTCTTGCCTCTATCCCCCTCGCCCGTCGCGAGCCTTGCGGGCGCTCACGACCCTGCTCCGTCGCTGAAAGCGCGCACGAAGCGTTCGCGGAACGCGTCCATCCTCCAGACCGGCGCGCCACGGGACGGCACCATTCCGCGCGTCCAGCCCCATTCGTCCAGCCGCTCCAGCAGTTCCCGGTCGCGCGAAAGTATGTGGATCGGCACGTCGCGGCTCGCGCTCTCGCCCGTGATGATCGGGGCGGGCTGATGATCCCCGAGAATGATGAACAGTTGATCATCGCCGCCATAGGTCTCGACGAAGGAGCCGAGCGTCTCCAAGGCGTAATCGATCGACAACGCGTATTGCTGGCGCACCCGCTCGGGGTCGCGCCAGACGACTTCCGGGGGGTCGCCGGCCGAGGCATAGGGCGTGAAAATCGTTCCGTTTCCGACGTCGCCCCACGGCAGGAGTGGCGGGATCGGCGTCCAGGGCGCGTGGCTGGAAATCAGCGCCAGTTCGGCCATCAAGGGGCGGGATCGGACAGTGCCGAGTTCGAGCCGTTGCAGCGCGGCCAGCGTGTACTGGTCGGGCATCGTCACCCAGTTGAAGGGCTCGCCGCGATAGCCGAGATCGTCGCGCGCGTGGATCGCGTCGTAGCCGTACCAGTCGCCCTCAGGCCACGCCATTGTGATCGCCGGCATCAGCGCGGCACTTCGCCAGCCAGCCTGCCGAAACAGCGCGTTGAGGCTGGCGCGCCGGCTTGCGACAAGACGCTCATAGCGCCGCTGGCCATCCACCCAGAGTCCGGAAAGCAGCGTCGCGTGCGAAAGCCAGCTCTGCCCGCCGACGGTGGGCGCGGTAAGCCAGCCGCTGCGCGCCGAAAAGCCCGCTCGCCCGATACCATCCTCGACGGCGGCGAGCCTTGCGCGCACTTCCTCCGCATAGGGTGCATCCTCGACGGCACTTCGCCCGTAGGATTCCACGAAGGCGAGGACGACGTCCCGGCCAGCCAGCCCGGACAGGAGCGAACCCGCCTCAATGTTACGCAGAGGATCCTCTCCGATCAGCGCGTCGAACGCGGCGAACTCGCGCAGCGACTGCGCGGTTGACTGCGTTCGCTCGGCGACGAGCCGTGCGGCGGGCGCGGGATCGGCCGCGAAAACCGCGACCAGGATGGCGGCGGCGAGCGCTGGAGCCCCGAGCGCGATCCGCCCATTCCGCCGCAGATGCACGATACCGCCAAGCCCCCAGCCAAGCAGGCAGAGCACGCCGGCGAAGGCGGCAGACGTGATGGCGATCGCACCGATGGCGCCGACCCGGCCGACCGACCCCGAGAGGAGATGCCAACCGGAGCGGAGGAGATGGAGGTCGAGCACGGGGTTGAAGTCGCGCGCAAAGGCCGCGCGCGTTCCGAGGTCGGCAAGCTTGACGAAAAGCATCAGGCCAGCGAGGAGCATGACGACGCGCAGCATCCACCGACCGGCAGATCGTGGAAGTATGGCAATGAACGCGACGATGCAGAAGGCTTCGGCCGGCGTCAGAGCGAAAGGCAGCTGCCGGATCGACGCGAGATCCACAGGCATGGCGAGGATGGAGAAGAGGACGAGGATGCCGATGGCGATCCGCACCCCCATCGCGATCGGCGCGACACGACCGCTCCGCGCCGCCTCAACGTTCAAGGACGCCCCGCCGCATGAGTGATCGCGCCCTGGAAACGACGACCGTGACGGCGCCGCGCCGAAAGCGCTCGCTGCTGCGCGCCGCGCGCAGTCCACGCGCGTGGCTGCCGGTGCTGCGGATCGTCGCGCCGATCCTGATCCTGTCGCTGACCTTCATCGCGATCGACGCCGACGCCGCCCTTTCCGCTCTGCGGCGCGCCGACATCCTGCCGGTGCTCGGCGGATTGCTGGTGATGCAAGTGCAGATCCTCCTCTCGGCTGAGCGTTGGCGCTTCACCGCAGCACGGCTCGGCCAGCGCATTCCGCGCAAGATCGCCTATCGGGAATACTACCTGACGACGCTGGTCAACCAGGTGGTGCCTGGCGGCATGGGAGGCGATGCGCTGCGGGCCGCGCGCAACCGTACGCGGGACGAGAAGGGCAAGGCGCGCTGGGGACTGACGGTTCGCGCGATCGTACTCGAGCGCGCCGCCGGCCAGATCGCATTCTTCGCCGTCACGGCGGTAGGCCTCATCGCGTGGCCCTTCGTGGTGGGTCGCCGGGCACCGGACGAATCGACGCAGGTGCTGATATCCGGCCTCGTCCTCGTGGGCGTCCTCGCGCTGAGCGCCGCGCTCGCCGCGTTCTTCGGGCCGGGCCGCGTGCGCGCCTTCATCAAGAGCTTCGGCCCAGACCTGAAACGCGCCTACTGGCAGGACGGAGCATGGCTGATCCAGGGCCTGCTCAGCGTCGCGCTCGTCTTCACCTATGTCGGGATCTTCGCGCTGGCCGCGCTCGCCATCGGGCGGCCCGTGCCAGCCGTTGCATGGATCACCGTCATCCCGCTCGCCCTCCTGACGATGCTCGTGCCGGTCTCGATCTCGGGCTGGGGCCTGCGCGAGGCGGTTGCCGCCGCGCTCTGGCCGCTTATCCTTCTTCCGTCCTCTGCCGGCGTCGCCTCGGCCGTTCTCTACGGACTGATCAGCCTCGCCGGCGCGCTGCCTGGTCTTCTGGCGCTGCGCCGTAAGCGGGCGTAGATGTCGCCGGAGCGATCGGTTTCGTCCAGCAGGGAAAGTTCGAGGGCCATCGCTTCGCGGGAGAGCCATTCCTCGGACCGGAACCGCCAGCCCTCGCCTTCCACGCGGTTGAACTCGTAGTCGCCGAGCGCGGCCAGGCGATCGAGGCACGCTTGCGCCACATCGAGCGCGGCCGGCAGATACTCGAAGGCGACCAATTCGACAGGCTGCGAGAGCCCATCGAGAATCTCGGCCTCCAGGCCCTCCACGTCGATCTTGCAGAAGGCCGGCATGCCATATTCGACGATCAGCGCGTCGAGCGTGGTCACCTCGACCTCGGCTTCGGCGTCCCAGATTACGGCCGAGAAGCCTTTCGTTCCCCCGACCGTCCCGATCCATCCCGCCGAAAGCGTCGAGACCGTCGGATGCAGCCGTGAAATCCGCAAGGTTGCATGGCCCGCAGCCGCGCCGACAGCCTTCTCGACGACCTCCAATCCGTTCCGCGCCCCCCGACGCAGGAAAGCGGCAAAGAGGGGCTGCGGCTCCAGCGCCACGACGCGCGCGCCGAGCTTCTGTGCGATGCGCGCGCGGTTGCCGACATGCGCGCCTACGTCGAAGATGAGGTCGCCGGGGCACAGGAACGAGGCGTAGAGCTTTTTCAGCCCACGCTTTCGCCAGGGCTGGCCATGATACATCGCGATGGACCGAAGGAGCCCGAGGCGGGCGGAAAGCGCGGTCACCGCGCCGCGTGCCGATGCCGGCAGAGCCAGACGACATCCACGAGGAAGGAGCCTGCCAACGTGGCGAAGGCAAAGGCGGCGAGCGTCTCGGACAGGGGCGGCTGCACAAAGGGCAGGAGCATGAGGCCGAGAACGACACCCTGCACCACGCAGACGGCTTTCCGACGGAAGGATTCGGGCAGTTCCCGGTTCAGGAACGGCGCGCACCACGCTGCGGCAAGGAAACCATAGCGCATCAGCCCGGCAGCGAGGATCAGCGGCCCGGCCTTGTCTGCGAGGAAGGCGAGCGCCGACAGAAAGAGAATGAGGAGTGCGTCCACCTCCATGTCGAAGCGCGCTCCGAAGGGCGAGGAGAGCCCCTGTCGACGCGCGATACGACCGTCCACGCCATCCAGCGTGACGGCAACGAAGGCAAGGCCCCCGAACCACCACGGCCACCCCGGCGCGGCCGGCACGCCGAGGACGATGAACTCGGCCATCAGACCACCAATGATAGAGGTGATCGCAGCCCGCACGACAGTGATGCCGTTCGCCATCCCGAAACGGGCGTGCTCGTGGTGGCGCAGGCCGAGCAGCACGATGCAGGAGATGGCGCCGTAGATCAGCGTCGCTCCGGTGAAGAACCAGAAATCGAGCTCGAGACGACTGCCGAGCCACCATTGCGCGACCGCCAGAACACCGCCGCCCAGCACGACCCACGAAAACGCCTGCGCGCCGAGGGGTAATGCCGGGCCGGGTGCGACGAGGGCCGTGGACGGAAGGACCTTGGGAGCGGCAGTGTCCAGCATGGCGGGTTCAGCGGGCCCAGTCGGGCCCGTCGACATCGATCATGTGGCCCGCACGTCGCGCCTTGGTGCGTAGATAGTCGCGGTTCTGGTCCGTGACCTCGCCGACCGAAGGCGTGCGTCCCACCACCTCGATACCCCCGGCCCGCAGATGCGCGATCTTGGCAGGGTTGTTGGTTAAAAGATCGACGCGTGTATAGCCGAGCGCCAGCAGGATCGCGACGGCCGCCTCGTAGCGCCGCTCGTCGGTTCCGAAGCCGAGCACGGCGTCCGCATCCACCGTGTCGAGCCCCTCGCACTGAAGGCCGTAGGCGCGCATCTTCGAGCCGATCCCGGTCCCGCGCCCTTCCTGATCGAGATAAACGAGGACACCGCCGCCGCGCTCCTGCAGTTTAGCGAGGCCACCGCGCAACTGGTCGCCGCAGTCGCATTTCAGAGAGCCGAAGAGATCGCCCGTCAGGCAGGAGGAATGCACGCGCACGGGAACCGGCCTCGAGGGATCCGGATCGCCGACGACGATGGCGATCTGGTCGCGCTGGGCGAGGCCTCCGCGGAAAACCACGAACTCCGCCTGTTCGATCCCGCGCAGCGGCACAGGCGTGCGCGCGACGATCTCGAAGCTCTGCGAGACCTGCTCGTTGGCGGCACGCAGATCGCCACGCCGCAGACGCAGGCAATCGCCGAAGGCGCGCATGTCAGGGTCGCGAAGGATGACGACCGCTGGCAGGAGCAGCGAAAGGCGCGCGAGCGCCGCCGCCTCCCCATCCGCCTCGTCTGCAGCCGCCCAGTTGCCGGGCGCCGGCGCATCCTTCAGATAGCCGATGCTCGACGCCGCCTCGAAGCTCTTTCCGGCGAGAGGCACGAGCGCGCCATATTCGACGTCGAGCCCGAGGACGCCGGCACGCGGCGCCGTCAGGAAGAGCTGGTGGCGATCACGGGCAGCGTGCGCGAAGGCGCGATAGGAGTCGGGCGTTGCAGTGTCGAGCGACAGAACCGCGACCGCCTCGCCATCGCCCTCGATCAGAACAGGGCGGCCCGACCGCAGTTCGGCCGCCGCGCGCTCGCAACGCACCGCCGTATCGACGCCGAACGCCGCGCGCTGGGGCTGGTCGGGCAGAGCCCCTATCCTGTCGATCCGGTTCAATACTTGGCTCCCGAAGGTCCATGACACCCGCGATTCTAGGCGTCGCGGGGCTGACTCTATATGGTGTTCGCGCGTGCTCTGCCTACCGCGTGAGTTCACTCGCGCGCAGAGCGCCCCGGCCCTCGTCATCCTTAGGCACCGCGAGGACATCGACATGGCCGACGGTGCACAATCCGCTTCGGGCTCGGTCGAGGCGGAACGCGCGCCATTGCGCCAGAACGTCTAAGTCGCAGCGGCCGGTTTGCGAGACAGCGTCGACGACACCTTCCACGAAGGCAGTATAGAGATCGCCCGGCTCCAGCCGCCACGTGCTGTCATCGACGCCGACCGCGAAGCCGCCTGCGACGAAATGCGACACCAGCTGCTCGCCCGCCTTCGGGCCGAGCGCCGCGCCGAAACCCTTGTCTCCGGCCTGATGAGCATTGAAGGCCTCGACAACCACGGCATCGAGTTCGTGTTGCTCCTCCCAGACCATCGTGCCGTCGTAGCTGAGAGCGGCATAAAGGGCGGTCCGCTCCCGCACGAGCCGGCCTGCGAACTCGGCGAGCCAATCGGCCGAGACGAGATCGAACAACGCCGATGCCGTCACCAGGCTCGCACCCTCCAGAGGGAGGGCGTCCAGGTCGCGCAGGTCCGCCTCGAGAAAAGTCGCGTCGTCTCGCGCCCCAAGCATTGATCGCGCAGCGGCCAGGAGCGCGGGATCATGATCGACCAGCGTCCAGCCCGCGCTCGTCTCGCCGAAGGCCCGCATGGTCGAGCCGGTGCCGGAGCCGAGATCCACGACGCTGCCCTCCGGCACCCCCTCCAGATAGTGCCTGGCCATTGCAAGAAGCTGAGGAGCACGGGCGGCTGCATCGGCAGGCTCGCGCAGAGCCAGCCAATCGAGAGCAAAACCCGTCATCGTGCTGCGTCCCTGAGCGCGCGCTCGAAGTCGAGCGCGGCCTCCTGCCAGTTCGGCAGAACCTCGCCGGCTGCCTTCGCGCCCCGCGCAAGCCGCGCCACTTCGCGGCGATCCGCCAGAAGGCCGCGCAGGGCATCGGCCAAGGCTTCGGGGTCGTCCGCCGGCAAGAGAACACCCGCCTCAGCGGGCACTACATCCGGGACAGCCCCGACCGAGCAGGCCACCACGGGCAGCCCCTGCGAAAGTGCCTCGGCGAAGACCATGCCGTAGCCCTCGTGACGCGTCGGCAGGACGAAGAGATCCGCCGCTGCCATCTCGGCGCGTGAATCGGGCGCCTCGCCCACGAGCTCGATGCGGTCCGCCAGACCGGCACGATCGATCTGTGCCCGGATCGAAGCCGAGAACGCGGCGTCGCGATCGAGCCCTCCGACGATCCGGCAGCGCCACGGCAGGTCCGACAGTTTTGCGAGCGCGGCGACCATCGTATCATGGCCCTTTCGCGGGATCACCGAACCGACCGAGAGAAGGACGGCTGGCTCGTTGCCGCCGTGTGCCGCAGGCCCCTTGTCCGTACCGGGCCGGACGACATGCAGCCGGTTCGCTGGCACCTCGTAGTCCGCCTCCAGAGCCTTTGCCGTTGACGAGCTCGTCGCGATCACGGTCGCGGTGTGGCGCAGGGCGCGCCGCTCGCCGTCCGCGAGTTCCGCGCGAACAGCCTCTGTAAGGCCGGTCTCCTGCGCCAGCGGGTGATGGACAAGCGCAACAAGGCGCAGCCGCGCCCCGAGCGTGCCGGCGATCGGGGCCATCGCGCCGAAGGCCAGCCCGTCGACCACCACAAGGGCTCCGGCGTCCAGCGCGTTCAGGGCATCGAGGGTCGCGACGAGGTCGGTCTCGCCGGCACGCGGGAAGGCATCCGGAAGGCGGACATGGTTGACCTCCCAGCCGAGCGCCTCAAGCTCCGCCATGATCCGGCGGTCATAGGCGTAGCCGCCGCTGATCGTCTGAAGATCTCCGGGGATCGCGAAGGCGACCTGCCGCATCAAAGAGGCGCCTCGTACCAGGCGCGGGCGGTGTGCGATTCATGGAGCTGGACGCGCAGCTTCGCCAGCCGCATCCCGCCTTGCCCCAGCGCGCCACCGCGCGCCGCCTTTGCGAGGCCGTCGAAGACGTGGCGGCAGAGGAACTCGGTCGTTGTGGTCTTGCCGGCGAACTCGGGCAGATCGTCCAAGTTCTTGTAGTTGAGCGGCTGGAGGATCGCAGCCAGCGCCTGCGTCGCGAGCCCGATATCGACCACGAGGCCGTCCGCATCCAATTCTTCGGCGAAGAAGGCAGCGTCGACCACGAAGGTCGCGCCGTGCAGGCCCTGTGCCGGCCCGAAGACCTCTCCGGGCAGCGAATGAGCAATCATAATGTGGTCGCGGACCTCGACGGCAAACATCTGTCGGCGTGCTCCTTCAAAGCGTTTCGTAGCGAATGCGGTGGCAGAGCGTGCCCGGCGCCGCGAGAATCCCGCCATAGGCCCCGACGAGCTCGCTGAACGGTGTCTCACCCGAAAAGAGGACATCGAGACGTTGCTCCGTCAGCAGCGCGAGCGCCGCTTCTAGCCTGCGTCTGCGTGACCAGCGGGCACGACGACCGGGCGGCACGGCACCGACCTGCGAGGAGATCAGTCGCAGCCGACGGCTGTGGAATGCTTCGCCGAGCCATAGCTGCACCGCGCGGTCCGCGTACCAGCTCGCCTCCACAACGCGCGCCTCGAAGCCGGCGGCGCCGAGCGCTGTGGCAAGGCCCGCCTCGCTGGCCGAGGTGTGGACCACGAGGTCGCAATCTTTCGGAGCATCCTGTGGCAAGGCGCAGCGAAGGCCGAGGGCCGCAGCCGTCTCGCAGCGGGCAGGATCGATATCGACGAGCGTGACGTCCGCACCCGGCAGCTTCGCCGCGAGAGTGGCGACGAGAAGCCCGACGAGCCCGCCGCCGACGACGCAGATGCGCTCGCAGGGAGCGGCCTCGCCGTCCCAGACGATGTTCAGCGCCGTCTCCATGTTGGCGGCCAGCACGGCGCGCTCCGGTGGCACATCGTCCGGAAGGGGCACGACGTCGCTCAGCGGAACCACGAAACGGTCCTGATGGGGGTGGAGGCAGAAGACGTAGCGACCGCAGAGCTCGGACGGTCCTTCCGTGACTCGCCCGACGACGGCATAGCCGTATTTGACGGGAAACGGAAAATCGCCGGCCTGACACGGCCCGCGCATGCGCTCGGTCTCGCCGGTGGGCACGCGGCCTTCGTGGACGATCGCCTCGGTGCCGCGGCTGATCGCACCGAACCGGCTCTCGATGAGGAGCTCATCCTCGCCCGGCGCCCGCAGTGCCTCGCGGCGGAGTTCGACCTCGCGCTCGCCCACGACCCACAGGGCTGTCGCCTGCCTCGCCCTAGCGTCGCTGCGCGCCTGTTCCCGCTGAAATTCGTTCACACCCTCACCTCACGGTGGACAGATGGTGCGCCGGCGCTCGGCGGAAAGCCGGGGCGGACTGTCGCGGATCAGGCCGGCGCGCAGACGGCGCGCGCCACGGCACGCCAGCGGCGCTGGCCGGCGCGCTCACGCTTGGGGCGTGCAAGATCCCGCACGGCCTCGTCTTTCTCGAGTTCGCGGAAGATCGACTGCAAACCCGGCTCGAGCACCATCTCGAAGGCGCGAGCGGGCGAGACCCATTCACGCTGACGCTCGGCTCGCTCCTTCCAGTCGTCCAGTTCCTCTGTCACGACCAGAAGGAACACGTCGACATGGCACAAATGGAAAGCGTCCGGACGTCGCTTCCAGTAGTCGAAGCGGCGATAGGGTTCGGCGACGACACGTCCCCTCACGCCCGCCTCCTCCTCGGCCTCCGTTGCCGCGGCATCGGCGAGCGAAAGCCCCTTCATCAGGTTGCCCTTGGGCAGCACCCAACGGCGCGTCTCGCGCGAGGTGACGAGGAGAACGTCGAGCGAACCGTCCAGCCCGAGGCGCAGCGGCAGAGCCGCGACCTGGCGCTCGCTGACCTTGGAAGGGATCGGATCGGATCGGGACATGATCTTGCGCTGGTGGCCTCTTCGATTCGGCTGGAAAACCGGAGATTCTCTGCACCGACAATGACATGGCCGGGCGCGATGACAAGCACCAAGCTTGCCCCAAACGGGAACGCCGGAGCCATTCCGCGCGGGGGCCTTCACGTCTTCGTCAGAAGGCGGAGCTATGGAATTGACCGCCGAATCGAAACTCGCCAGCGTTCTGCGTGTAAGATGGCGATCCGCCGCGCGATACCAAGACATACGATCGAAAGAGGGGAACGGGATGGGTAGTGCGAGCTTGCGCAGAACCGCCGCGGCGTTCGCCCTTCTGGCCGTCGGCCTGGCCGCACCTGCCACGGCGCAGGACTTCGACACCAGCGCCCCCACCGCGATCCTGCGCGATTTCGCGACAGGCACCGTCCTCTTCGAGAAGAACTCGGATCAGGCGACGCCCCCCGCCAGCCTGGTCAAGCTGATGACTGTCGCGGTCATCTTTCACGAGATCGAAAAGGGCCGCCTGGCGCTGACCGATACCTTCACCGTTTCGGAGAACGCCTGGCGCACGGGCGGCGCGTCCTCCGGCGGCTCGACCATGTTCCTGCCGCTGAACTCGCAGGTTGATCTGGAAGACCTGATCAAGGGGATCGTGATCCAGTCCGGCAACGACGCGACCATCGTCGCGGCGGAAGGCATCGCGGGCTCGGTTCCGGGCTTTGCGACGATGATGAACGAGCGCGCCGCCGAGATCGGGCTGACCGGTTCGCATTTCACCAACCCGCACGGCCTGCCGGACCCTGAGCAGCACGTCACCATGCGCGACCTTTCGATCCTCGCCGAGCACCTGATCCGCGAGTATCCGCAATATTATCCGTGGTTCAGCGAAACTGAATTCACCTTCAACAACATCACGCAGCGCAGTCGCAATCCGCTGCTCGCGCTCGGCGCCGACGGCCTCAAGACGGGCCATACGCAGGAGGCGGGATACGGTCTCGTCGCTTCCGCGCCCGACGGCAACCGCCGCATCATTCTCGCTATGAGCGGGATGCGCACGGCCGGCGAGCGCGCCGAGGAGGCGCGCAAGATGATGACGTGGGGGCTGCGCTCCTTCCAGGACGTCGTGGTGCTGGCGGCCGGCACCCCTGCAGGTCAGGTGGACGTCCTGGGCGGTATCGCGCCGACGGTCCGCCTCGCCACCGATGTAGATCTTTCGATCCTCGCGGCGCGCGGTCAGGAGGCGGATTTCAACGTCGTGCTCTACGGCATCGATCCGGTCTCCGCGCCCGTTGCGGCGGGCCAGGAGATCGGTCGGGTGCGCATCGAGCGGGGCGGCGAGACGCTGCAGGAGGCGACGCTGCACGCGGTGGACGCCGTCGACCGCGCGCCATTCTTCCGCCGCGCGTGGGATGGGCTCCTCGCCTATTCGGCGCAGGCCGGGCTGTATCTGCGCGGCTGGTCGCGCGAGGCGGGCCGTACCGCCTACGCCTATGTCGCCGGCTTTGCCGGCTGAGACTGACCTGAATTCACACAAATCGCATCTTTGCACGTGTCATGGGCAGCAGAGCCCTTGGCAAGTCTGCGTGCTGCCGCATTGTATCGTTGGGGAACAAGCGTGAAGGGATGCCGTGCCGATGCCATTTGACGAGATGCTCGATTCGGGATCGGGCGTGCGTGCGCCCTACGGACGCTTCGACGCCTGGTTCCGGAAGCAGGACCCGCATATCCTGATGGAGAAGGCCGGCGAGGCCGAGAGCGTCTTCCGCCGAACGGGAATCACCTTCAACGTCTACGGGCAACAGGAGGCAGCCGAGCGGCTGATCCCCTTCGATCTCGTGCCGCGCATCATCTCGGGGCGCGAATGGTCGGCCCTCGCCGAGGGAATCGAGCAGCGCGTGACCGCGCTCAACGCCTTCCTCGCAGACATTTACCAGGACCAGGAGATCGTGAAGGCGGGCATCGTCCCGGAACGTCTCATCAAGGGTAACGAGGCCTTCCTGCCACAGATGGTCGGCTTCACGCCGCCCGGCGGCGTCTTCACCCATATCATCGGCGTCGATATCGTGCGCACCGCCGAGGATCAGTTCTACGTCCTGGAAGACAACGCCCGCACGCCCTCCGGCGTCTCGTACATGATCGAGAACCGCGAGACGATGATGCAGATGTTCCCGGAGCTGTTCGCGCAGAACCGCGTGCGCCCTGTCGAGACCTATCCGCACCATCTGCGCCGCTCCCTCGCGGCGGTCGCCCCTTCAGCCTGCAAGGGCACGCCTCGCATCGCCATCCTGACGCCGGGCATCCACAACTCGGCCTATTACGAACACGCCTTCCTGGCCGACCAGATGGGCGTCGAGCTCGTCGAAGGCACCGATCTCGACATGGTGGACGGGCGCATCGCGATGCGCACGACGCAGGGCTACCTGCCGATCGACGTCCTCTACCGCCGCGTCGACGACGCCTATCTCGACCCCAAGGCCTTCCGGCCGGATTCGGTGCTGGGCGTTCCCGGCATCATGGAGGTCTACCGCAACGGCGGCATCACCATCGCCAACGCACCAGGCACCGGCATTGCCGACGACAAGGCGATCTACTCCTACATGCCGGAGATCGTGGAGTTCTATTCGGGCAAGCCGGCGATCCTTCAGAACGTGCCGACATGGCGCTGCACGGAGGCGGACAGCCTCGCCTACGTCCTCGAGCATCTGGAAGAGCTGGTCGTCAAGGAAGTCCACGGCTCCGGCGGCTACGGCATGCTTGTCGGCCCGGCCGCCTCCAAGGCCGAGCGTGAAGCCTTCGCCGCGAAGCTGAGGGAGCGCCCGGGCAACTACATCGCCCAGCCGACGCTGGCGCTCTCCACCGTGCCGATCCTCGTCGACAAGGGCCTTGCGCCCCGCCATGTCGATCTGCGACCGTTCGTTCTCGTCTCGGACACGGTGAAGATCATACCCGGCGGGCTCACCCGCGTGGCGCTGAAGGAAGGCTCACTCGTCGTCAATTCGAGCCAGGGCGGCGGCACGAAGGACACCTGGGTGCTCGAAGAATAGCGCTCGCCACCTGACCCTGCCGCCCTGCCTGCATCGCTTTGCCGAAAGAGTTCTGAATGCCCCTTCTCGGACGCACTGCCAACGGCCTGTTCTGGATGCACCGCTATATCGAGCGGGCCGAGAATATGGCGCGCCTTCTTGATGCGGGCTTGCGCCTCTCACTCACCAATCTCTCGGCGGAGCCGGACGAGTGGAATTCGGTGCTCGTTTCGGCCGGCGTCGAGAACGCCTATAAGGCGAAGCACGCGGACTTCGATCCCGACACGATCGTCGACTTCCTGCTCCGCGACCTCGACAATCCGTCGAGCGTCCTCTCCTCCTTCGACGTCGCGCGCACCAACGGGCGCATGGTGCGGACGGCCCTGACGCGTGAGACATGGGAAGCGCTGAACGAAGGCTGGATGGTGCTGAAGAACCGCCTTTCGCGGCCGGCCGACGACCTTCCTGCCGTCCTGAACCTCGTCAAGCAGCGCACGGCGCTCATCCGCGGTTCCTTCTACGGCACCATGCTGCGCAACGAGATCTTCGACTTTTGCAATCTTGGCACGTTCCTGGAACGCGCCGATTCCACCGCCCGCATCCTCGACGTGAAGTACTGGGTGCTCCTGCCGCAGCACTCCTCCGTCGGCTCGCCGCTCGACAATTTTCAATGGGGGTCGATCCTGCGCTCGGTCTCGGCCCTGCGGGCCTACGCCTGGGAGTACGACGCCGAGTTCCGCGCCAACGACATCATCGACTTCCTAATTCTCAACCGCCGCATGCCGCGCTCGCTCGCTTACTCGTACCGCTGCATCGAGGAGAGCCTGAGCTTCATCGCGCGCACCTATGGCGAGACGCACGCCTGCCACGAAACCGCGCGCGAAATCGCCGCGCGGCTGGAGGAGACGGACGTCAACGAAATCATCGATTTCGGGCTGCACGAGTTCATCGAGCGACTGATCCTCGACAACAACCGCCTGTCGAACGAGATCGCGCAGAGCTACCGGTTCCATTCCTGACGGACTGAAGCGTTCCTGAGGCACAATCGGGGGATGGCGCCTGCGCGCGCTTGCGCTGCGGCACGTGGCGGAGCAAAGATTAATCGTGTCGATTTTCGTGCGTCGAAGGGCGCGCAGCAGGAACATGCCCAACGATGACCTATTGCGTCGGCCTTCTGGTGGAGGAAGGCATCGTCTTCATGTCGGACACCCGCACCAACGCGGGGGTCGACAACGTCTCCACGGTAACGAAGATGAAGACGTGGGAGGTGCCCGGCGAGCGCTTCCTCTGCCTCCTGTCGGCGGGTAATCTGGCGACGACCCAGTCGGCGATCTCGCTGCTCGAGGAGCGGTTCGCCGCACCCGCGGAGCGCAAGCCGACGCTTCTCGGCCAACCCTCGATGTTCCAGACCGCCAAGCTCGTCGGAGAGACGCTGAAGGAAGCGATCTCCTTCACCGCCGAAAGCGGGCAGCGTGCCGATGGCGTATTCTCCGGCTCCTTCATCCTCGGCGGCCAGATCAAGGGCGGGCGCCCCCGCCTCTTCCTGATTTACCCGGAAGGCAACTTCATCGAAGCCGGCGCCGACAACCCGTTCTTCCAGATCGGCGAGCACAAGTATGGCCGCCCGATCATCGTGCGCACCTACGATCCCGCGATGTCGATGAACGAAGCGGCCAAGCTTCTCCTCGTCTCCTTCGATTCCACCGTGAAGTCGAACCTTTCGGTCGGCCTTCCGATCGACCTTCAGATGTACCGCACCGACAGTCTCGTGCGCGGCTATCACCAGCGCATCGAGGACAGCGATCCCTACTATCGCGAGATATCCGGCGGCTGGTCCAACGCCCTTCGATCCGCCTTCGACAGCCTGCCGCCCTTCGTACCGAAGGGCCATCCGAAGGCGATCGCCTCCTGACCGGCCTTCTCAGTCGCGGGTAAGGCCTTTGGCGGCGAGTTCATCGAGATAATTCTGCCAGCGCTCCTCGCGATGAGCGGCGAGTTCGGCGAGATAGCTCCAGGTGAAGAGTCCCGTGTCGTGGCCGTCGTCGAAGACGATGCGTACGGCGTAGTGACCGACCGGCACGAGGTCGCGGATGGCGACAGCGCGCTTGCTCCCAACGGTGACGCGTTGCTCTGGCGAATGGCCTTGCACCTCTGCCGAAGGAGAGAGCACGCGCAGCATCTCTGCACTGAAGGCCTCGCTCGCCTCGTCATCGTAGACGAGTGTCAGGGTCTGCCTGTCGCGCGAGACGCGCAATTCCTTCGGCGTGGCGTTTTTTGACATTCCAGCCTTCACCTTTCCGTCACGCGGCGCCATCTTGACCCCTGCAGGGTCGCCTTCCACATTCGGCAGGCATCCATGCGATTTGTGACAAGGCCTTCCTTCTGATGAGTTCCGCCGCCCACATCAAGATGCCGCTCGAAGCGAAGCGGCCGGCGGCGCCGCTGATCGATCCGTTCGCGCGCCCGATCACCTACCTGCGTGTCTCGGTCACGGATCGCTGCGACTTTCGCTGCGTCTACTGCATGGCGGAGGACATGGAGTTCCTGCCCAAGCGCGATCTCCTGACGCTGGAGGAGATCGACCGGCTGGCCAGCGCCTTCGTCGAGCGCGGCGTGCGGCGCCTGCGGCTGACGGGCGGCGAGCCGCTGGTGCGCAAAAACGTCATGTCGCTCATCCGCTCGCTCTCGCGCCATATCGACAACGGCGCCCTCGACGAACTGACCCTGACGACGAACGGCTCGCAGCTCGCCCGCTTTGCGGACGAACTCGCCGAATGCGGTGTGCGCCGCCTCAACGTCTCGATCGATACGCTCGACCCGGACAAGTTCCGTGCCATCACGCGCTGGGGCGATCTCGGCAAGGTGATGGACGGCATCCGTGCGGCGCAGAAGGCCGGCATCGCGATCAAGCTCAACGCCGTTGCCCTGCGCAATTTCAACGAGGGCGAAATCCCGTTCATGATCGAATGGGCACACGGTGAAGGCATGGACCTCACCTTGATCGAGACGATGCCGCTCGGCGAGATCGGCGAGGATCGCACGGATCGCTACCTTCCACTTTCGAAAGTGCGGCGCGACCTCGCCGCGCGATTCACGCTGACGGACATTTCGTATCAGACAGGCGGTCCGGCGCGTTACGTTCGCGTGGAGGAAACCGGCGGGCGCCTCGGTTTCATCACGCCGCTAACCCACAATTTCTGCGAAAGCTGCAACCGGGTCCGCGTCACCTGCACCGGCACGCTCTTCATGTGTCTCGGCCAGGAGGATGCCGCCGACCTGCGCGGCGCGCTGCGCGCCTCCGAAGGCAACGACCTCCTCCACACGGCTATCGAAGAAGCCATCTCGCGCAAGCCGAAGGGACACGATTTCGTCATTGACCGCACGACCCGAGCGCCGGCCGTCTCGCGACACATGAGCATGACGGGCGGCTGAGCCGGCCGGCCTGGCTGCGGCTTGCCCGCAGGTCTGATTCTCTCTGGAAAGGCGCGGGACCGGCGCTAGTTCGCTCTTCGACAAGACCAATCCTTCGAGGAGACGACCATGAAGACGCTCAAGCCCATCCTGGCCGTGACGGCTGCCCTTCTCATCGCGACTGGCTGCACGCGCACGGAACGCACGCTGGCCGGCGCCGGCATCGGCGGCGCGGGCGGTGCCGTCATCGGCGATGCGGTGGGCGGATCGGGCGGTGCCGTCGTCGGCGCGCTGGCCGGGGGCACGGCGGGCGCGGTTGTCGGCCGCAATACGCGCTGATCGCACGAAAGTCGGAGGCCGCCGCTCGCCTCGGGCGGCGGCCTGTTTTTATGCACGCTGCCTCGCCAAGCGGCACCTGTTGGCGTAAGGAAGGCTGATCATTCCCGCCTCGATCGGTCGTCCGTGTCCCTCGCATTTCCGCAAGCGTCGTCAATCAGCGACAACGGCAAGGCCGCCCTCCTGATGGTGGGCGCGATGGGCGCCTTCGCCTTCAACGACGCTATCGTCAAGCAGGCGATGACCGAGATTTCGACGGCGCAGCTCCTGACGGTGAGAAGCACCCTTGCTTCGATGCTGCTCCTGGCCCTGGCTGCCTTCCGCGGCGAGCTTCGCGGGGCGCGGGCGGCACTGCGACTGCCGGTCATCGTGCGTTCGCTGGCCGACATCGGCGCGACGCTCGCCTACATCAACGCTCTCATCCATCTGCCGCTGGCCAACGCCTCGGCGATCTATCAGGCGCTGCCGCTCGTCGTGACGCTCGGCGCCGTCATCTTTCTCGGCGAGCGGCCGGGCTGGCGCCGTTGGTCCTCGATCGCACTCGGCTTCGTCGGGGTGATGATCATCATCCGGCCGGGAACGGACGGTTTCACCGTCCACTCGATCAGCGTCCTCCTCTCCGTCGCCTTCTCGGCGCTGCGCGATCTGGTCACGCGGCGGCTGCCGGCAAACGTTCCCTCGGTGTTCGTCTCGACCGTGACGGCCATCTCGGTCGGCCTTGTCGGCTTCATCCTCCTGCCTTTCCAGGGCTGGCAGCCGATGACGCCGACCTTGACGCTGTCCATCGTCGCGGCGGCCTGCGCCATATCGCTCGGCTACATCGCCATCGTCGCGGCCATGCGGCTTGGCGAAGTGGGTTTCGTCACGCCCTTCCGCTACACGATCCTCGTCTTTGCCACGATCCTCGGCTTCGTGTTCTTCGGCGACGCGCCAGCCCTTCTCGACGTGGTGGGGGCGGCGATCGTTGTCGCCAGCGGCGTGTTCGTATTCGCCCGCGAGCGCAGGCTCGGACGGCTCGCACCCTTGCGCAACCAGGTGCATTGATGAGAGACGACTGTCCCGCCCACGCGGCCGAACTGCGTGTTGCGCCGACCCCGCCCGCGCGTCGCCCGATGCTGCTGACGCTGATCGTCGCTTCGGCGCTGTCGCCGCTCGCCATCAACATCTTCCTGCCTTCGATGGCCTCGATTGCGCAGGACCTTCAGGCCAGTTCCGGCCAGATCGGGCTCGGCCTGTCGCTGTTCCTTGCCGCGACAGCGATCATCCAGCTCGTCGCGGGCCCGCTGTCGGACCGCTACGGCCGCCGGCCGATCATCCTCGCCGGCATGGCGCTGTTCCTCGTCGGCACCTTGATGTGCATCTTCGCCGGCGATGCCGCCATGTTCCTCGCCGGCCGGGTGGTGCAGGCGGCGAGCGCCACCGGCATCGTGCTCTCGCGCGCCATCGTGCGCGATCTCTACGCCCGAGACCAGGCCGCCAGCATGCTCGGCTACGTCACGATGGGCTTTGCCGTCGCGCCGATGTTCGGCCCCGCCATCGGCGGACTTCTCGACGATGCCTTCGGCTGGCGTGCCGTCTTCTGGATGCTGGGCGGGATCGGCGTCTTGACGCTCGGCCTTCTCGCTTTCGACCTGTCGGAGACGAACAAGGCGCGCGGGGCGCCGATGGGCGCGCAGTTCCGCTCCTACGGGCTGCTTCTTCGCACGCCGGCCTTCTGGAAGTTCACCGGCGTCGCGGCCTTCGTCTCGGCGGCCTTCTTCGCCTTTCTCGGCGGCGCGCCCTTCATCGCGGCGCAGGCCCTCGGAATGACGCCGGCCGAGTACGGCCTCTGGTTCATGCTGTGTGCGCTGGGCTACATCGCCGGCAACTTCATCACGGGCCGCTTCTCGCAGCGCCTCGGTTTGAAGCGCATGATGATCGTCGGATCCGCGATCACTGGAAGCGCCTCCGCCTTGATGCTGATCCTCTTTCTAGGGGGCTGGATTTCCCCTTTGACACTGTTCGGTCCAATGATGCTCGTCGGCTTCGGAAACGGCCTTTCGGTTCCCACCGCAACGGCGTCGAGCGTCAGTGTCCGCCCTGAGGCGGCGGGCGCGGCGGCCGGTCTCCTCGGCGCTTTTCAGATCGGCACCGGCGCGGTCTTCTCGGTCACGGCCGCGGCCTTCGCCTACACGCCAGCTATCACCGCTCTCCTGATGGTTGTCGGCGGCGCGATCGCGGTCGCGTGTGCCCTGCGCGCCGGCCGCGTCGAGATATCGTGATCGGTCCCGCCGTCGCGCTTCCGGCCGCCGTGCTCCTCGCCGGCGGACGCGGCTCGCGCATGGGCGGTGCGATCCCGAAGCCCTTGATCGACCTTGCAGGGCGCACGCTCGCCGAGCGCACGCTGGACGCAGTGCGCGCTCACTGTGCCCCGATCCTTGTGAGCGCCGCCGACACCGTGGCATTCGCCAGCCTCTCCCTGCCGCTCGTCGACGATTTGCGCGAAGGCAGGCTCGGCCCCCTGGCAGGGCTGGAGGCCGCAGCGCGCTGGCTGGCGGTGAACGCTCCGGACACCGCCTATCTCGTCAGCATTCCCGGCGACACGCCCTTCCTGCCCGCCGACCTCGTGCCGCGCCTTGCAGCAGACGCAGGAGAGACCGTCCGCGTCGCAAGGAGCGCCACCGGCACGCATCCGACCGTCGCGCTCTGGCCCGTGTGCCAGCTCGGCCGCCTCGGCCCTTATCTCGACCGACCGGGCGTGAGCCTTTCCGTGCGCGCCTTTCTCGAAGACTGCGGCTGGGAAGCCATCTCCTTCGAACCTGATCCGAGGGCGCCGGGCGGGGATCCGTTCTTCAACGTCAATACGCCAGGCGATCTTGCGGCAGCTCGAAGCATGCTTGTTAATCGGGCACTTTAAGCGCGCCGCGCGGTTGCCATTCGCTGGGAATCGCGCAACATCGCCCTTTCGTTCTTGCCCGGCCGCCGAACCCCGAAAGGCTCCTCGCCCATGCATCTGTCCCGCACCCTCACCATGCTCACCGCCGCGCTGGCGCTGACCGCCAGCGCTGCACAGGCGCAGGAAACGCTGCGCATCGGCACGGAGGGGGCCTACGCGCCGTTCAACTTTACGAACGCGGCGGGCGAGCTGGAAGGCTTCGACATCGACATCGCCCGTGCGCTCTGCGACCAGATGGAAGTGACCTGCGAGTTCGTCACCTCGGACTGGGACGGCATCATTCCGGCCCTCCAGAACAACCGCTTCGACGCGATCATCGCCTCCATGTCGATCACGCCCGAGCGTCAGCAGCAGGTGCTCTTCACCAACAAGTATTATCAGACCCCGCCCGCGTTGATCGTGCCGCGGGACAGCGAGATTACCGAAGCGAGCGCGGAGGCCATGTCGGGGCTTTCGGTCGGCGCGCAAGGCTCGACTACCCATTCGCAGGCAGCGGAGGCCCTTTTTGCCGACTCCGATGTGCGGATCTACCCAACGGCTGAGGAATACCAGCTCGACCTTGAGAACGGCCGCCTCGATGGCGCGGTCGATGATGTCGTCGTTCTATCTGAATTCCTCGACACGGATGCCGGCGCGTGCTGCCGCCTCGTTGATACGCTGCCTGCCGATCCTGCGATCTACGGCGAAGGCATCGGCATTGCGCTGCGCCTCGGCGAGGACGAACTGGCGGAGCGCTTCAACGCTGCGATCGACGCCATCCGCGAGAACGGCACCTATGCCGAGATCCAGGACAAGTATTTCGACTTCGACGTCTACGGCGACTGACGACACCCGGCAGCGGCCCGCTCGAGCCTGCCCGCACGGCAAGGCCTGAGCGGCCGCACTGCGGCGCGACCTGAATGGACGACCTTCTATCCCTCTTGGCGTTCGGCGACACGGGCTGGGGCGACGAGATCGCGCGCGGCGTCCTCGTCACGGCTTCGCTCGCTCTCGCAACGCTCCCCTTCGGCCTGACAGCAGGGCTCCTGCTCGCGCTCGCCAAGCGTTCGAATGACTGGGCGCTGAACCTTTCGGCCAACATCTACACCACGATCTTTCGCGGCCTGCCCGAGCTTCTGACCCTGTTCCTCGTCTTCTACGGCGGGCAGGCACTCATCAACGCGATGACCGGTGCGGCCGGCCTGCCGGATCTGTCGCTCTCGGCCTTCGTCGCCGGTATGCTCGCCCTCGGCTTCGTCTTCTCGGCATTCTCCTCGGAAGTCTTCCTGTCGGCCTTCCGCGCGATCCCGGAGGGGCAGGAGGAGGCCGGCAGGGCGCTCGGCCTTTCGCGCTCCCGCATCCTGTGGCTCATCACCTTCCCGCAGCTCATCCGCATCGCGCTGCCGGGGCTGACGAATGTTTGGCTGAACCTCTTGAAGGACACGGCGCTGGTGTCCGTCATCGGCCTCGCCGACATCATGCGTCAGGCGGGCGTCGCCGCGCGCGTCACGCGTGAGCCCTTCCTGTTCTACACAGTCGCCTGCGCGCTGTTCCTCGTCATGACCTTCGCTTCGGTGGCGGTCATCTCGCGGGTCGAGCGCTGGTCGAAGCGCGGCGAGGTCTCGCGATGAGCACCCTCCCCCCGCCCGCCACGGCACAGGCGCGCCCGGGCCCTGCCGGCCTGATCTTTCTTGGCTTCTGGGCGCTCTGCGCCGTCGCGCTCGCCGCCTATCTCCTTTCGCGCTGGGATGCGGCGTTGATGGCGCGCTATACGCCCGTCTACCTCTCCGGCCTGTGGACGACCGTGTCGCTGGTCGCCATCTCCTTCGCGCTGGGGGCGCTCCTGTCGGTGCCGATCGCCATCGGCCGCAGATCATCCAACCCGATCGCGCGCGGCACGAGCTTCGCCTATGTGAGCTTCTTTCGCGGCACCCCGCTGATCGCGCAGATCTTCCTCGTCTATTACGGCTTCGGTTCGTTCCGCGCCGCGTTCGAGGCGGTGAATTTGTGGTGGTTCTTCCGCGAAGCCTGGTACTGCGCGATCTTCGCCATTTCGCTCAACACCGCGGCCTACCAGGCCGAGATCCTGCGCGGCGCGGTCGAAAGCGTTCCGCGCGGCCAGTGGGAGGGCGGGCGCTCGCTCGGGCTCCCGACGCCCGTGATCCTGGCGCGCATCGTCTTCCCGCAGGCGATGATCGTGGCGCTGCGCCCCTACGCCAACGAGATCATCCTCCTGGTGAAGGCGTCGGCAATCGTCGCGATCATCACCGTCTTCGACCTCATGGGAGAGACGCGCCGCGCCTTCGGTCGGACCTTCGACTTCCAGACCTATCTCTGGGCGGCGATCCTGTACCTGGCGCTCGTCGAGACGCTGCGCCACGCGACGAACTTCGTCGAGCGCCGCATAACCCGCCATACCCAGCGCTGAATCATCGCATGAAGCGGCGGAATCGGTTCGCGAGCCGCAGGCCGCAACCGATTCTTCCGCAACGTCAATTCAACTTTCGCGGCCGTCCTTGTCGAGCACGAGATAGTCGAGCGGCATCTGCGTCGTGTACTTGATCTGCTCCATCGCGAAGGAGGAGGAGACGTCGCGGATTTCGATCTTGGCGATCAGCCGCTGGTAGAAGGCGTCGTAGGCTGCGATGTCCGGCACGACGACCCGCAGGAGGTAGTCGACATCGCCGCTCATCCGGTAGAACTCGACCACCTCCGGGAAGTCTCCGACCACCTCCGAGAAGCGGCGCAGCCACTCGGCCGAGTGAGCGGCGACCCGGATCGACACGAAGACCGTGACGCGGGCATTGACCTTCACCGGGTCGAGGATGGCGACACGCCGCTTGATGACGCCCTCCTCCTCGAGCTTCTGGATGCGGCGCCAGCACGGCGTCGTGGAAAGACCGACGCGCTTGGCGATGTCCGCGACGGCGAGCGTCGCGTCCTCCTGAAGAAGCCTCAGGATCTTCTTGTCGAGCCTGTCCACCCATATCCTCCGGTTGTTGCCCGGCAATGCCATAGCACGGATGCGCGTGCTTACCGAACCAGTGTCGCGACCCGTTTCTTGAGTTCCGGCAGGAGTTCCTCGGAGAACCAAGGATTGCGCTTGATCCAGGCGTTGTTGCGCCAGGAGGGGTGCGGCAACGGCAGGACAGGCGCGTGCCGCCCCCGGCCCTCCAGGATCGCCCGCCAGTCCGCGACGGTCCCCGTCACCGATCGCCGCTGGCCCGCGACACGCGGGATATGCCAGTCCTGCGCATAGAGGCCGATGGCCAGAACCAACTCGACCTGCGGCATCGCCGCAAAGACCTCGTCATGCCAGCGGGCCCGGCATTCGCGGCGCGGCGGCAGGTCGTAGCCAGCCTTGTCGTAGCCCGGAAAGCAGAACCCCATCGGCACGACGCACACGCGCGATGCGTCGTAGAAGGTTTCCGGCCCGACCCCCATCCAGTCCCGCAACCGCACGCCGGACGGGTCGCTGAAAGGCCGCCCGGCCTTGTCGGCGAGATTGCCGGGCGCCTGCCCCGCGATGCAGAGGCGCGCGGTGGAGGATAGGGTCAGGATCGGATTGGGTGGCACCGGCAGCGGCGCGCCCAGTGGATCGTCCCGGCAAATGCGGCAGGCGCGGATCGTCTTCCCCAACGCCGCGGGATCGGGGGCCTCGCTCAAGCCTTCGCGCTCTCTCGGGCGGCAAGATCCGCGTGCCAGCGCCGGACGTTGGTCAGTTCTTCGGGCACTGCGATTTTCGCGAGCTTCGTGAAGTCGAGCGCGACAAGACCGGTGATGTCGGCGATCGAGAACGCCTCTCCCGCAACGAAGGGCTTGTCCACAAGATGCGCGTCGAGCATGCGCAGGAAGTCGAGCGCCTTCGGCTTGTTCGCCTCGCCCCATTCGGGCAGCTGCGGCACCTCCCACTCGGCCATCGCCGGATGGATATGGCGGAAGGCGGCGGCGACGGCGGCATAGAAATTGAGTTCCAGACGCCGGTTCCACTCCTCCACCCTCGCGCGGGCGAAGGCATCGTTGCCGAAGAGCGATGGTTCGGGGGCGAGCGTCTCCTCCAGATAGCGGCAGATCGCGACGCTCTCTGTGATGACGCGCCCGTCGTCGAGCTCGAGCACGGGAAGGCGTCTCAGGGGATTGCGATCGGCGATCTCCGGCTGGCGGTGGCCGAGCGCTCCCATATCCACCGGCACTATGTCCAGCGTGATACCCTTCTCGGCCATGAAGATGCGGACGCGGCGCGGATTGGGAGCGCGCCCTCCATCGAAAAGCTTCATCGTATCAACGCCCTCCCGCTGCTGAGCAGAGATTTTGGATGAAGTCGTCGCGCCTCACCTGTTTCGCCTTTTCTTAAGGCAAATTCTTAAACTTTCGGCAAGATGATCGGCAGGCCATCCGCTTGTCTGGCTTGTTCGGAGTTCCAGCCTTTCGCCATGTCCGCGCTCGCCCCATCCCAGACCCGGCGATATGACAGCACCGTTGGCCACGACGAGGGCAGCGAGGTGGCCGGCGTCCTGAAGCGTGTGCGCGAGCGGCTGGTCTGGGGGCACCCGCTCGCCTCGCAGGTCGAGCGCTCGCTGCTCCTGCGGCACGCGATCGCGATCCGCTCGGGTGTCGGGGTGATGGCGCTTCATCTCCTTCTTGCCGCGAGCGGGCTCGCCGCCTTCCTCGACTGGACGACGGCGGCCCTCTGGTCGCTCAGCGGCGCCGTCTCGCTCGCCGCCCTTGCCTATCTCGCTGCGCGCCTGCGCGTCGAGGATCGCAACGGCTTACGCGCCGAGCGGTGGACGCGCCTCTTCTGCTGCGCCCACGCGCTGGCCGGCCTGTCATGGGCGGGCTTCGCCGCGCTCGGGTGTACTTCATGCGACCCGGCCGCCTTCGACATGCTGCAGGTCGCGGTCCTTCTCGTCGGTCTGGCGATCGTGGCGACACTCGGCTCTTCGCTGCGCCATACGGTGCTTCTCACCTTCCTGCCCGCCGCCCTGATCCTCGCATTGCGGGCGACGCAGGCCCCTGATGCCGCATTAGCCTCGGCGCTTCTCATCCCGGCCGGCGCGGTGCCGCTCTTTGCCATCGTCGCCGATCGCCTGAGGGCCGGCGCGCGCGAGCGCTTCAACCATCGCGTCGAGAAGGATGCGCTGGTCGCCGAACTCGAAGAGGCACGCATCGCCTCAGACGAGGCGCGGCGGCGCGCCGAGGACGCCAACCACGCCAAGTCCCGCTTCCTCGCGACGATGAGCCACGAGCTGCGCACCCCGCTCAACGCCATCCTCGGCTTCTCGGAGGTCATCACCAAGGAAATCCTCGGCCCCGTCGGCAATCCGACCTACCGCGAATATGTCGGCGACATCCACGCCTCGGGCCGCCATCTCCTCGATCTCATCAACGAAATCCTCGACCTCTCACGCGTGGAGGCCGGCCGCTACGTCCTGAACGAGGAGGCGGTGAACCTCGTCGCCATCGCCGCCGACTGCCGCTCCTATCTCGGCCTGAAGGCGCAGGCGAAGAGCATCACCATCGTCACGAAGCTGGAGAGGGGCCTGCCGCTCCTGTGGGGCGATCCGCGCGCGCTGCGGCAGGTGGTCCTGAACCTCCTGTCCAACGCCGTGAAATTCGCGCCAGCCGGCAGCGAGATCGTCGTGCGCGTCGGCTGGACCGCGGGCGGCGGACAGTACGTTTCCGTCGCCGACCAGGGACCGGGCATTCCCGCCGACGAGATCCCGCTCGTGCTCTCCTCCTTCGGACAGGGCTCCACCGCCATCAAGAGCGCCGAGCAGGGCAGCGGCCTCGGCCTGCCGATCGTCCAGGCGCTCGTCCATCTGCACGGCGGCGAACTGCGGCTCGATTCGGAGGCCGGCAGAGGCACCGAGGCGCTGGCGATCTTCCCGCATTCGCGGGTGCTCGAGGTCATGCCGGCGATGACGGACTATCTCTGAGCCCTGCGTGCTTGCCGGCCAACGGCGCCGCACCTATCTCGCGCCAACACGCCGGACACGACGAACGCGAAGGTGCCCCATCGAAAGCCCCTGCATCCTCGTCTGCCATCTCGATCCCGCGTCCGGCATTTGCATCGGCTGCGGGCGCAGCGGCGAGGAAATCGCGAATTGGGTGGCGATGGGCGAAAAGGGGCGGCGCGCGGTAATGGCCGCCCTCCCCGCGCGGATGGCGGACGCTTTCGCGAAGAAGCCTGTGGGCGCCCGATGAACACGAACCTCCTCATCCTCCTCGTCCTCGCCGCCATCATCGGCGGCTTCGTCCTGCTTGTCAGTCTGGCCGGCGGCAGCGTGGGAGGCATGGACGACGACGATTTCGTCCGCCTCGTCTTCCTTGGAACGCTCGGGCTCGTCATCGGCACGACGACGCTCTTCGCGGCGCGTGCGAGGCCGGGTCGCGCTCTGGTACAGGCCGGCATCTGGGGTCTCGTCTTCCTGGCGCTGATCGCGGCCTACGCCTTCGCAGACGATTTTCGCATCGCCGGCCAGCGCATCCGGGCCGTGCTTCTACCCGGCAGCGCCATCGTCACCGACGCAGGCGAGGTCATGGTGATGCGCGGTCGCGACAATCACTTCAACCTCGATGCCGAGTTGAACGGCGAGCGGGGGCCGATGCTGGTCGACACCGGCGCGAGCATCGTCGCGATCGATCCAGAGACGGCCGCGGCCATCGGCATCGACACCAGCACGCTGCGCTATGGGACCCGCATCATGACCGCCAACGGCGTGGCGGATGCCGCATCGGTGCGAATCGACACGCTTCGCGTCGGAGACATCGAGCGCCGCAATGTCGAGGCTGTCGTTACACAGGGCGGCGGCCCGGGCTTCGCGCTGCTCGGCATGAGTTTCCTCGGAACGCTCTCCTCGGTCGACTTTCGCGGCGACCGGCTCGTCCTGCGCGACTGAGCGCTACAGCAGGCTCCAGGCAAAACGCGCCGAGACCGAGAACAGGAAGATCGCAAAGCCGATCTGCAATTGGCGCTGCGTCAGCCTATGCGCGAGCGTCGTGCCCCACGGGACCGCCAGCATCGACAACGGGATGAGGACGGCGAGCGCGACGAGATTGACATAACCGAGGCTGAAGGGTGGCAGCCCCGCCTCGCCCCAGCCGGAACCGACATAGGGGATCACGCCCGGCAGCGCGATCAACAGGCCGACCCCCGCCGATGTCGCGACCGCCTGATGGATCGGGCGGCCGTAGAGCGTCATGAAGGTGTTGTTGAGAACGCCGCCGCCGATCCCCATTATGGCCGAGATCGCGCCGATGATGAAGCCGGCGATGCTGCGCCCGAGGCGGCCCGGCAGGTCGTCCCCCAGCTTGAACGGCAACCTGCCGATCGCCATGCGGATGCCAAGGACGAAAGCGATCACCGCGAAGACACCGCGCAGCCCCTCGG
Organism: Aureimonas mangrovi; assembly: GCF_014058705.1. Classification (NCBI taxonomy): domain Bacteria; kingdom Pseudomonadati; phylum Pseudomonadota; class Alphaproteobacteria; order Hyphomicrobiales; family Aurantimonadaceae; genus Aureimonas; species Aureimonas mangrovi. The sequence goes on along the minus strand of NZ_CP059692.1, from coordinate 1,408,245 downwards.
AGGAAAGGATCGCAGCGAGGAACCCGCCGGCGACGGCGCCAAGCGGCACCGCGATCAACCATTGCCGCAGCAGGGTCCTGTCCACCGCTCCCTTCCTCATATGCGCGAACAGCGAGCGGATGGAGGTGGGAATGATGAGCGCTAGCGACGTACCGACGGCCATGTGCATCGTCAGGCTCTGGTCGACGCCGAAGGCGTTAAAGGCCGAGAACAGGACGGGCACGGTGACGGCCCCGCCTCCGATGCCGAAGAGGCCGGCGAGGAAGCCGGCGACGAGGCTGGCCACGATCAGGATCGCGGCGAGCCACAGGATGGACGATGCGTCGAGCGTCATGAGGGAGAGGCTTTCGGGGTACGGATCATGCGGCGTCGGCCGTTGGCTCCACGCAGGCATAGGCTTCGAGGATCAGATCGGCCGTGGCGCCGGGACGCGTCGCCCCCTCCGAGAGCATCTGGCGCCACCGCCGCGCACCGGGGCGCCCTGTGAAGAGCCCCGTCATATGCCGCGTGACATGGATGAGGCGCCCTCCCGCCTCGATATGATCTCGCGCATAGTCGGCCATCGCCGCGACGACGCCGTGAAGATCGTGGCGCGGCGCTTCGCGATAGAGCGGATCGACATTCAGGAGATCGCCCGGCTGGCCGTAGGCGGCGCGCCCGAGCATCACCCCGTCAAGATGTTCGAGGAAGGGCCGTGCAGCCTCCACGCTCCCCAACCCGCCATTGAGTCCGATGAAGACCTCCGGCATCCGAGCCTTCAGCGCGAGAACGCGGCCGTAGTCGAGCGGCGGGATCTCCCGATTTTCCTTCGGCGAGAGCCCCTTCAGCCACGCCTTGCGCGCATGAACCCAGATGCCGTCGGCCCCCGCTTCCACCACATGGTCGGCCAGCATGTCGAGCGCAGGGCCCGGATCCTGGTCGTCGACGCCGATCCGGCACTTGACCGTGACGGGGATGGAGACCGCGGCGCGCATGGCCGCCACGCACCGCCCGACAAGATCGGGCGTCAGCATCAGGCAGGCGCCGAAAGCTCCGGACTGGACGCGGTCGGACGGGCAGCCGACATTGAGGTTGATTTCGTCGTAGCCGAAGGCCTCGCCGATCGCCGCCGCTTCCGCGAGGCGCTGCGGGTCCGATCCGCCGATCTGGAGAACGACCGGATGCTCCTGCGAGGCGAAGCCGAGAAGGCGGTCGCGTTCGCCGTGGAGAATCGCCTGATCGACCACCATTTCCGTAAACAGCCGGGCACGCGCGCTGAGCTGCCGGTGCAGGTAGCGGCAGTGACGATCCGTCCAATCGATCATCGGCGCTACGGCGAAGACCGGAGCGCGCGCAGGCTGGCGTTTTTGCATCATGGCCGCCCTATAGCGCGGAAAGCAGGCGCTTCGCCAATCATTCGACACGAGGCGAGCGGTGGCGCCTCCGTTTCGTCACTCTTGCAAAGCTTTCCAAAGTCGGCACGAGCCCTTATAGCTCCCCGCCAAATCGTACAAACCTTGCATTCGAGGGACCGCCTTGTCTTCCACGTTCGACCGGGTCGCCGACATCATTGCCGAAACGAGCGAGATCGACCGCGCCCAGATCACGCCCGAGAGCCACACGATCGACGATCTGGGGATCGACTCGCTCGACTTCCTCGACATCGTCTTCGCGATCGACAAGGAATTCGGGATCAAGATCCCGCTCGAGAAGTGGACGCAGCGCGTCAATGACGGCGAGGCCGACACCGAGGAATACTTCGTGATGAAGAACCTCGTCGCCAAGATCGACGAACTGCGCGCAGCCAAGTCGGCCTGAGGCCGAAGGCTTTCGCGTGACGGGACGGGAACATTGCCAATGACGCGGGACGTGCTCGTCAGCGGGATCGGGCTCGTCAGCTCGCTCGGCGAAGGGATCGGGGCGCATCTGTCGCTCATGGAGGGTGGCCGCGCCATCCAGCCGGTGCTCGAGACCGAACGTTTCACGCCCAACGTCGTCCATCCCCTGCCCGCGCTCGACTGGTCCGCGCAGATCCCCAAGAAGGGCGATCAGCGCCAGATGGAGACCTGGCAGCGGCTCGGCGTCTACGCGGCCGGGCTCGCGCTCGCGGATGCGGGCATTTCGCCCGACGAGCAGACGCGCTCCGGCGTCGACATGATCGTGGCCGCCGGCGGCGGCGAACGCGATCCGGCCGTCGATGCTCTCGTCATGCAGCGTCTGCGCGGCGTCGACGATCGCGGACCGCTGTTGAACGAGGTCCTGTCGAGCGAACTGCGGCCGACACTGTTCCTGGCCCAGCTCTCCAACCTGATGGCCGGCAACATCTCCATCGTCCACAAGGTGACGGGCTCCTCGCGCACCTTCATGGGTGAGGAAGGCGCGGGCATCTCGGCGGTCGAGACGGCGGCCGCACGGATTGCGGCCGGCCAGAGCGACGTCTGCCTCGTCGGCGGCGCCTTCTCGGCCGAGCGGCTGGACCTTCTCGTCAACTACGAGCTCGGCGGTTTCCTCTCGCCTGGCGACTGGCGCCCGGTCTTCTCGCGCGGCGAGCCAGGCGCGCTGGTACCGGGCAGCGTCGGCGCCTTCCTCGTCCTCGAATCGGCCGAACACGCCGCAGCGCGCTCCGCCCCCGGTTATGCCAGGCTCGATCACGTCGCCGGCGATCGCGGGCCGCGCGACGCCGATGCGCTTGAAAAGCGGATTGCCGGTCTGATCGAAGCGAGCGAGGCAGCACAGGCCGATCTTCTGGTTCTCTCAGGCGCCACGGGCCTTGGCGCCCTAGTCGCGGCCGAGCGCGCCGCGTTGGCTTCCGCTGTGCCGGGCGCGCCGTTGCGCGCCTATGGCAGCCTTCTCGGCCACGCCTTCGAGGCACATTTCCTGGCCGGCCTCGCGCTCGGCGCGGGCCTGCTTTCCAAGGGCATCATGCCCGCTCCGTTCGGAGGCGGCGGCGAGGAAGCGGCGGCGGACTTCGCGCCGCGCGCGGCACTCGTCACCGGCGTCGGCCACGCCCGCAGCGAGGGCGTCGCCCTCCTCTCCGCCATCGGCCCGGGAGCGCAGGAGCGATCAGCATGAGCGCCGACTTCGATCATCTCGGACGTCCCGTCGTCGCCGTCACCGGGCTCGGCCTCGTCACCTCGCTCGGGCAGGGCGTGGAGGACAATTGGGCGGCCTTGCGCGAAGGGCGCTCCGGGATCCACTCGATCACGCGCTTCTCCACGCAGAACCTGCGCACAACGATCGCCGGCACCGTCGACTTCATGAAGGTCGAGCCATGGACGGGCATCGATCTCTCCTATGCGCTGGCCGAAAGCGCCGGGCGCGAAGCGCTGGCCATGGCCGGCCTTTCGGCAGGCGAGATCGGCGGCCCGCTCTTCCTCGCCGCTCCGCCCATCGAGCTCGAATGGCCCGCCCGCTTCGCCCTCGACGCGATGGACGGCTCGGCACGTGAAGAGGCCGGCTACGAACGCCTGATGGAGATCGCGCGCTCTCACCGCTCCAGCGCGACCTACGATCTGACGCTGTTCGGCGGCATCTCGGAGCGCCTCGCCGATATTCTCGGCACGCGCGGCCTGCCCGTGACCCTGTCCACCGCATGCGCCTCGGGGGCGAGCGCCATCCAGCTCGGCGTGGAAGCCATCCGGCGCGGCGAGACGAGCCGCTGCATCGCCATCGGCACCGACGGCTCAGTCGGGGCCGAAGCGCTGATCCGCTTTTCCCTGCTCTCTGCGCTCTCCACGCAGAACGACGTGCCGGAAAAGGCGTCCAAGCCCTTTTCGAAGGATCGCGACGGCTTCGTCATGGCCGAGGGCGCCGGCGCGGTCGTTCTGGAATCGCTGGCATCGGCGCGCGCGCGCGGCGCGACGGTCTACGGTGTGCTGCTGGGTTGCGGCGAGAAGGCCGACGATTTCCACCGCACCCGCTCCAAGCCGGACGGCTCGCCGATCATCGCTACGATCAAGGCCGGGCTCGACGATGCGGGGCTGTCGCCCTCAGACATCGGTTACGTGAACGCCCACGGCACCTCGACGCCCGAGAACGACCGGATGGAGCATCTTGGCCTGTCCGCCGTGTTCGGCGAGGCGCTGGCCGGCACCCCCGTCTCCTCGTCCAAGTCGATGATCGGACACACGCTGACGGCCGCGGGGGCGATCGAGGCGGTGATCTCGCTTCTGGCCATGCGCGACGGGAGCCTCCCGCCGACCATCAACTACGAGCAGGCGGACCCGGCGATCGCGCTCGACACGGTGCCGAACAAGGCGCGGAACGCTGACGTCTCGGCGACCTTGTCGAACTCATTCGGCTTCGGCGGCCAGAACGTGTCGCTGGTGCTCGGGCGCGAACCGCGCTCCTGACGCCGCCTCCCATCAGAGAACGAGCTTTTCCATGCGTGCACTTCAACTCGTCGGCGACCGCGATCTGAGGCAGGTCGAGATCGAGGAGCCCGGCGCGCCCGGCGCCGGCGAGGTCACTGTGCGCATCGAGGTCGTGGCGCTCAACCACATCGACGTCTGGGGCTGGCGCGGCATGGCCTTCGCCAAGCGCAAGATGCCGCTGACGATCGGAGCCGAGGCGGCCGGCATCGTGGAGGCGCTGGGCCCCGGAGCTTCCGGCCTCGTTCCCGGACAGCGCGTCTCGATCTACGGCGCACGCACCTGCGGCCTCTGCCGGCCTTGCCGCGAGGGTCGTGACAATCTGTGCGAGCACGTCTCGGGCGTCCACGGTTTCCATCTCGACGGTTTCGCCTGCGAGCGGGTGAACCTGCCGGCCCGCCTTCTCGTGCCAGCCCCGAACGGCTGCGACGCGGTCGGCGCGGCGCTCGCGCCCGTCACATTCGGCACGGTCGAGCATATGCTGTTCGACAATGCCAGGCTGCGGCCGGGCGAAACGATCCTCGTCCATGCCGGCGGCTCGGGCATCGGCACGGCCGCGATCCAGCTCGCCAAGCGTCACGGTGCGACGGTGATCACCACGGTGGGATCGGACGCGAAGATCGAGCCTGCCAGGGCGCTCGGCGCCGATCACGTGATCAATTACCGCTCCGATCGCTTCGAGGGCGTGGTGCGCAAGCTGACGAAGAAGAAGGGCGTCGACGTCGTCTTCGAGCATGTCGGCAAGGACACGTTCGCCGGTTCCATGCTGTGCCTGAAGCGCGGCGGGCGGCTCGTGACCTGCGGCTCCACATCCGGCGTCTCGACCGAAGTGAATCTGATGATGCTGTTCCAGCAGCAGCTCAAGCTCCTCGGCTCCTTCGGCTGCCGGATGGAGAACATGGCGAACGCCATGACCAAGATGGCGGAGGGCATGGTTGCGCCCGTGATCGATACGCGCGTCGACATGGACGGGATCGAGGTGGCACTGAAGCGCATGGAAGGCCGCGAGGTCTTCGGCAAGATCGTTCTCGACATGCGGCAAGACGTGGCCCAGAACGCGGCATGAAGACCACGCTCTTCCGGCTCAAGAAGAAGCTGGATCTCGTCGGGGACTGGCTGTTCGCGCAGCTCGTCTTCGCAATTCTCGCCGTGCTGCGCCGGTTCCCTGCGCGGGCCGGCATCGATGCCGCTGCCGCGATCGCCCGAGCGGTTGGCCCGCTGACACCGCGCCACCGCCTCGCGCTCGACAACTTGCGCAAGGCGTTCCCCGAAAGGGAAGAGGCGTGGGTGCGCGCCACCGCGCGCGAGAATTGGGGCCATATGGGGCGCCTGGCGGCCGAGTACGTCTATCTCGATGAGATCTTCGACTACGATCCCGAACGCCCGGACGGCTCCGGCATCGTAGAGGTGGAAGGCATCGAGACCTTCATCGAGCTTCGCGAGCGAAAGGGTCCGTTCCTCTTCTTCACGGGGCATCTGGGCTGTTTCGAGCTCCTGCCAATCTGCGCGGCGACCTTCGACCTGGAGGTCACAGTGCTGTTCCGGCCGCCCAACAACCGCTTCATCGGGCGCAAGGTGCTCGGCGCGCGGCGCACGCGCGGCGGCCATCTCGTTCCCTCGAAGGCGGGCGCGGTGTGGCCGCTTGCCGCCGCACTGCAGGACGGAAAATCCGTCGGAATGCTCGTCGACCAGAAGTTCGCGCGCGGCCGGCCGGGAACTTTCTTCGGACGGCCCGTTCGCACCAACCCGCTTTTGCCGAAACTTGCGCGTCAGTTCGACGCAGAAGTCTACCCCGTGCGCTCGCTTCGTCTTGCCGACGGGCGCTATCGTCTTGTTTTGAGCCCGAGGCTGGACCTTCCACGCGATGAAGGCGGAGCGATCGACGTCGACGCAAGCTGCCAGCTTCTCAATGACGTGGTGGAAGGCTGGGTGCGCGAAGCACCCGAACAGTGGATGTGGTTCCACCGTCGCTGGAAAGTCTGAAGCGACCGCCCTTTCGACTTTGTCTCACCGATTTTTTAAGGAAGCGCGTGTAGGTTGGCTCGGCAAGAGCTGGACGGCGTGATGCTTCTGACGATCGCGAAAAGATACCTGGCGACGTTCGGCGGCGGATTGGCCATCGCGGCGTTCATTGCACTCGGCACGACCTGGCTTGGCCAGTCGACGATCGAACGGCTCGTGCAGGAAAACGCCAATCATCGCGCGGCAACCTTCGCAGACTATCTGCTCGCCAATCGCGAACGGCTGGACGCGCTCGTGACCGGCGTCGCGCGCGTGCCCGACATCGAGACGCGGATCAGGAATGCGGCTGCCCTCGCGCAGATCACCGGCTTCAGCATCTTCGACCAGACGGGCGCCGAGGTGTTCAGCACCGGGGCTAAGGGCGAGGCCTGGATGCTGCGGGACCGGCCCGGCGGCGTTTCGCAAGGCCGGCGCCTCTCGCACGAGACGCTGGCGCGCGAGGGCTATTGGCAGATGGCGAGTGGGGCCGGAGACATTCCCTCCATCGTCATGCCGCTGATCGAGGACGGGAGGCCAGTCGCCTATCTCTCGGCCCAGATCGACACCACCGCAGAGAACATCGCGTTCGCGAGGACGCTCAGCTTGGCCTCCCTGCAGCTTCTCGCCATTCTCTTCGTGGCCGCAGGACTGCCCGCGCTCCTTTACATGCGCCGAAAGCGACGCATGGACGAGGCGGACGAGCGTATCGTCTTCCTTCACAACCACGATTCTCTGACGACTCTCCTCAACCGCAGGCGCATGCACGAGGAGACGGACCGCATCCTCTCCACATCCCGCGCCACCCGCGAGCGCATGGCGCTCTGGTTCATCGACGTGGACGGCCTCGGCGACATCAACGACAGCATGGGCCAGGCCTGCGGCGACGAACTCCTGCGAGCGATCGCAGCGCGGCTCGGCGAAATCGCAGAGCGGGGCGACCTCGTGGCCCGCATCGGCCCGGACGAATTCGCCATTCTTCAGCGCGGGGTGCGAGCCGAGGAGAACCTTCACGCGTTCGCGCACCGGATCACTGCCGCGATGAGCGACCCGATCGAACTGGACGGAGGGCGTGTCGTTCCTGGTCTCTCGATCGGTGCGGCGATGACGCCCGAGCACGGGCGCAGCTACACCGACCTCATTAAACACGCTGAACTTGCATTCCTTCATCAGAAGGCCGTGCGGCGGGAAGAATTCACGCTTTTCCGCCCATCGATGGATACCGATTCTCATCGTCGACGCCAGATGGAGCAGCTTCTTCGCGAGGCGCTCTCCGGCAACGGCTTCGAGCTCTTCTACCAGCCCATCGTCTCCGGTCAGTCTCAGGAGTTGATAGGATTTGAGGCATTGATCCGAATGCCCGACGGTGAAGGCGGGTTCGTACCACCATCAGTGTTCATTCCGATCGCGGAAGCGCGCGGCTACATCAAGGACATCGGCTCGTGGGTCATCGGCGAGGCCGCGCGCCAGGCAGCCCTTTGGCCCGAACATCTGTTCGTCTCCGTCAACCTGTCAGCCGTGCAGTTCCATGACGGCGACCTCGTCGAGATCGTGCGTCGAGCACTGGCCGAAGCTGGCATACCCGGCCACCGGCTCGGCATCGAAGTCGTCGAGTCACTGTTGCTGGAGCAGTCCGACGCCATCCTCGAACAGTTGCGCGCGCTCAAGACGCTCGGCGTTTCCGTAGACATGGACGACTTCGGCACCGGATACTCCTCGCTCGGCTACCTCTGGCGCTTCCCGTTCGACAAGCTGAAGATCGACCAGTCTTTCATGGCGGCCTTCGATGAGGGCAAAACGAGCATTCCCCAGATCCTCGAAACCATTATTGCGCTCGCGCACAATCTCGGCCTGAAGGTCACGGCCGAAGGCATCGAGACGCAAGAGCAGGCCGATCTTCTGCGTGCCTTCGGTTGCGACCAGTTGCAGGGTTTCTTTTTCGGTCGCCCTGTCTCGGCGACCCATGTGGCAGGCGAACTTCTCCAGTCGATGAGCACAAGACGGTCCCAACCCATTACCGTCCTGCAGCCGGCCTCGCTCAGCGTGCAGTGAATTTAACGATGCATTTACCAAGAATTGTCGAATTCTCTGCGAATTTTCGTAAAGATCGATCGGACACGAAACCACGCCTTGGCCATATCGTTGCTTTGAAACAGAAGGCAAAGGGCGAAGTCATGCGTATCCTGATCCTTGAAGACGAGCCGCTGATCGCGATGGACCTCGAAGATATCGTTTTCGACGGTTGCGGCGCGGAGTGCGTTCTGGCTGGCAACGTGGAAAGCGGTCTCGACCGTGTGGCCGAGGGCGTGGATTTCGCGTTCCTCGATTTTGATCTCGGCAGCCGTTCGCGCAATTCGCTGGCGGTTGCCCACGATCTTCTCAAGCGGCACGTTCCGTTCTGCTTCGTCTCCGGCAGCCTTCCGTCGTTGCCCGAGGCCTTCCGCGACGTCCCGCGGATCGCCAAGCCGTTCCGCCCGTCCGAGATCCGGCGGATGCTGCCGGCCTGATCGTCGCAGGCGTTTGACATCGCCCCACCGGCGCACATCTGCCACCACTTGTCCGGCTTTCCGGGCGCCATCCGGCGGGCAGGGCCTGCCGCCATGAACGAGAAGGCGGATGATGGACTGGCTCTGGGCCTTCCCGCAGATCGAGCCGCGCGTGCTGCGTGAGATCGCGAGGGCGATCGACGGGCAGTATCGTGCGTTCTCGAGAAGCTACGGGACGACAATCGAAGCGATCTTTCGGCCGCTCCTCGACTTTCTGCTGTGGTTCGAACAGCTTCTACTCGGCGCCCCCTGGTGGCTGGTGCTCGCCGTCTTCGGCACGATCATCTGGTTTTCCTCGCGCTCGCGCGCCATCACGCTCGGTGCGCTTGTCGCATTCGTCCTGATCGGGCTCCTCGGCATGTGGGACGACGCGATGCGCACGCTCGCCGTCATCCTTGTCTGCACCCTCCTCGCGGTGGCGATCGGCGTTCCCGTCGGCATCGCGATGTCGCGCTCCGACAGGCTTCAGGCTACGCTGAACCCGGTGCTGGACGTGATGCAGACCATGCCGTCCTTCGTCTATCTCATCCCGATCGTCATGCTTCTCGGCATCGGGCTTATTCCCGGCGTCATCGTGGTGGTGGTCTACGCCATGCCGCCGGTGATCCGGCTGACCAATCTCGGTATCCGCCTCGTCGACAAGGAGACACTGGAGGCAGCAGACGCCTTCGGCTCAAGCCCGTGGGCGAAGCTGACCGAGGTCCAGCTTCCGCTGGCGCTTCCCACCATCATGGCCGGCATCAATCAGACGATCATGATGGCACTGGCGATGGTGGTCGTCGCGTCGCTTATCGGCGTTCGCGGCCTCGGCCAACCGGTCCTGCAGGCGATCACCAACCAGTATTTCACGCAAGGTCTCCTCAATGGCCTCGCTATCGTGGCGATCGCAATCGTCTTCGATCGTACGAGTCAGGCTCTGGGGCGGCGGTTGCAGCGCCGGGAGGGCGGCTCCGATGAGTGATGCGGCCATCCGCCTGAGGGGGCTGACCAAGCTGTTCGGCTCGGACGCCGGCGTAGTGGCCGAGCGCATGCGCGACCCCGAGGAGCGCCCCGCGCTCATCGAGCGCTATCGCACGCGGCTGGCGCTGCGGGATGTGGATCTGGATGTCGCCAAGGGCCACATCCAGGTCATCATGGGCCTGTCGGGCTCGGGCAAGTCCACGCTCGTGCGCCACATCAACCGCCTCATCGAGCCCACGAGCGGCAGCGTGGAGGTCGACGGCGTCGACATGCTGGGGCTGCCCGAACGCGAGCTGCGCGAGGTGCGCCGGCGCAAGATTTCCATGGTGTTCCAGCGCTTCGCGCTCCTGCCGCATCGAACGGTCGAGGAGAACGTCGCGTATGGGCTGAAAGCGGCGGGCGTCGGCCGGGCCGAACGCGTGGAGCGGGCCCGTCGATGGATCGAGCGCGTCGGGCTCGCAGGTCAGGAAACTCGCTATCCCGCTCAGCTTTCCGGCGGAATGCAGCAGCGCGTGGGCCTTGCCCGTGCACTCGCCACGGATGCCGACATCATGCTGATGGACGAGGCTTTTTCGGCGCTGGACCCGCTCATCCGCACGGATATGCAGAGCCTTCTCCTCGATTTGCAGGGCGAACTCGGCCGCACCATCGTATTCATCACGCATGATCTCGATGAGGCCCTGCGTCTTGGCGATCGCATCGCGATCCTCAAGGACGGTGAGCTCGTCCGCGAGGGGACCGGACAGGAGATCGTGCTGGATCCGCAGAGCGACTATGTCGCCGCCTTCGTGGGTGATGTGGATCAGGGACGTATTGTGGAGATCGGCGCCCTGCCCGGCCTCGTGGTTCCAGCCGAAGGCACGATAGCCCCCCCGGGCTTCACGCTGCCGGCGACGACACGCTTGCGGGAGGCTGCAAGGCGGCTTTCGGACGGCCCCGCCGACAGCGCGGCCGTTGTCGACGGCGCCGGGAGAGCGATCGGCATCGTCAGCCTGGATGCCGTCGTCACGGCGCTGACGAGGCCAAGCCGTCTGGAAAGGGACACGCTTCGAAGGCTGGGGCAGACGCGCACCTGAACGCCAGCGTCCTGCCGATAACGAAAGGGCTCCGCCAGTGAACGGCGGAGCCCTCTCAGGAAATCTGCGGCTCAGGCGCCGCGCTTGCTTCGCTCAGCGAGCGACGTCGTTCACGGCACCTTCGGTCGCGTCGACAGTGTTGCCGAGATCGCGCCCGACACCGCGCACGGTGTTGGCGCAGGCCGAAAGGGCCATAGCGGCGGCGAGAGAGGCGGCAATAATGGCGATGCGGCGCTGCGACATTGGATACTCCTGTGGAACAAGGCGGTATTCCGCGATAACCGCATCATCACGAAAAGGTTCCGGTCCCGGAACGGCGTCAAGCATTTTTCTTCATGCGTCGCCGCGCGCCTGTGCGAGCAACCGTCGCACTTTGAATCAGCAGTACGCGCTCCCACATGTCGAACCGTTCGCGCGCCATCCATCGACGCGCCCGTCGAGGAATGTACGATGACGTCCGGCAAGAACCCGTTCCCCAAGGTCGCCGCAGAAATGCTTGCGCTTTCCACGCTCGCCCCGCTCGTGGTCGGATCTCGTGTCGGCGGCCTGTGGCTTTCCGGCTTCGGGCTCGGAAAGCTCGACTCAGACGAGGCCGAGCGCATGGTTTGGGAGAAGGTGCAGGCCGGATATGAAAGCGTCCTCGCCATGAACCTAGCAGTGGGTAGCGCCTTCGTCGGTGCCACCGCCGCGGCGATGGCGGGCGCGCCGGGGAAGCTCTTCGATGCGGACGGCATCCTGTCAGCGGGCCTTAAACCTTATTCGGATCGCGTGCGGGCAAATCGGCGCCGGCTTGCCCGCGGCGGTTGAGACAGGCCGGCAAGATCGCCGACAACTCGCCCTCGCGCGGTTTCGGATCGCTCCGTGATGCTCTATGAGCGGGGCATGTCGCAGGCGCGAAAGCGTCTGCGCAGCCAGCCTGCAGGCAAGTGAAGGATCCGCGATGAAACTGAAGGATTACGTCTGGCCCGTCATCGGCCTGGCGGCCGTCGTTTTCTCCTGCTGGATCCTCTACCACGAAGTGCGCGAGCTTTCGCTCGACGAGATCCTCGGCAGCTTCAAGGCGATCGATCGCTGGCAGTGGATGGGCTCGATAGCAGCGGCCCTGGCGGCTTACGCCATGCTCGGTCTCTACGATCGGCTCGCGCTGAAGCATCTGCGTCGCGACGTCCCCTTTCCCTTTGTCGCGGCCACGTCCTTCACCACCTACGCACTGTCGCACAATATCGGCGCATCGGTCTTCTCGGGCGCCGTGGTGCGCTATCGCGCCTACAAGTCGAAGGGTCTGTCGGTCGGCGAGGTCGCTCTCCTGATCGCCTTCTGTTCCTTCACCTTCGGTCTCGGGGTCATACTCGTCGCGGGCGTCGCGCTCGCCATCCAGCCGGAAATCCTGACGCGCTATTTCGACGTGGCGCCGAGCATCTCCTACCTCGTCGTCGCGGGCATCGCGCTGATCGTCGGCCTCTACGTGACCGGCAGCCTCCTCGGCTTCAAACCGCTGTCGATCGGGCGCTTCCATCTGGAGTATCCGCGGCGAACGGTGGTGTGGCGCCAGTTGCTCGTGGCACCAGCCGAAATCATCTTTGCGGCGGCGATCATCTATTTCGCGCTGCCGCCCGAGAGCAATCCCGGCTTCGTCGTGGTGATGGCGATCTTCGTCATCTCCTTCTCGCTCGCGCTCGTCAGCCACGCGCCGGGCGGGCTCGGCGTCCTCGAGGTCGCATTCCTGACTGGGCTCAGCGACGTGCCGGACACCGACGTTCTCGCCGCGCTCCTCGTCTTCCGTATCCTCTATCTCCTGGTACCGTTCGCAGTTGCGATCGTCATCGTGCTCGTCTTCGAGCAGAGCGCGATGTGGAAGCAGCCGACGCCGAAGGCCAAGCTCCCCGAATAGCACCCGAGGCCGCTCACGGCGGAACCTCCTGCCGCTGGCTTCTGCCGAACGGTCGTCCGGTTTCGCCATGCGCGCTGTCTTCATGCGGCGGGGGCGAATGCCGACGGGCCTCCCGGCCAGTTCCAGACCCAGCTTGCGGCACGCGGCGGCTCCGAACTGCAGCCAGTCGTCGCGCCGGATCATGGAGGCGGCCGTTCATAGGTGATGCCGAGTTCCGGACGCGCATAGCGTTCGCGCATCTCGAATCGGGAACGCGGCCTTAACAACTGGCGCGCGAGAGTGCTGCGCATCTCAACGGGGTCGGCAGAGGCAGGGGTGATGGCACAGGCGGCCGGCATACGCGACGAGGCCGGGCATGCGCGTGATCGCAAGCGGGTGCTCTGGCCGCTTCTGATTCTCGCGCTGGTCCTGATCCTGTGCGTCCTCCTCCTGTCAATTCCACTGAAGCTTCCTGTCGGAGCGATGTACTGGGACCTCGTTGTCTACCTTGATGGCGGACAACGGGTCCTGACGGGCCAGCAACCCTCCGTGGACTTCTTCGCGCCCGTCGGCCCTCTCGCCTACTGGCTCTTTGCTGCCGGGATGGCGCTTTTCGAGCGAGCCCAGCCGCTGCTTCTCGTTCAGTGGTCGCTTTTGGCCGTGTCCGCGCCCGCGCTCGCGCTTCTGGTGTTCGATATCGGCCGCCGCTCGCGCTCGATCGCTTTCGCGCTGCTCCTGCCCTTCCTCGCCTTCCAGCTCATGCCGATGAATGTCGAGCAGTATTCGACCTTCCCGAGCGTGGACGGCTACGGCATCTACAACCGCCACGGCGCCGAGCTTCTCTACCTGCTCGTCGCCTCTCTTCTCTTCACGCGCAGCCGCGTCATCCTGGCGGTCCTGATCGCCTGGCTGTGCCTCGCACTCTTCCTCGTCAAGATCACGGGCTTTCTGGCCGGTGGTCTCGTCTGCGCCTTCGCCTTCGCGGCCGGTCGCGTCGGCTGGAAGGCCGCGATCGGCGCGGCCCTCGGCTTTCTGGCCGCGCTCGCAGTGCTGCAACTGCTGACCGGCACGCCTTCGGCCTATCTGCAGGACATCGCGACGCTCATCACGATGAATGAAGGCGGCCTCCTCTCCCGTTTCCTCCAGGCGGCCTCGCTGCATTTCGGCGTCTTCGGCTCGGCATCACTTCTTTTGCTGGCGCTGCTCTTCGCGGAGCGCCGGGAGATCGGCCTGATCCTCGGCGCCAAACGTCGGGCCCCGCTGGTGAAGGTGATAACGAGGCTTCTCGACAGGCCATCCCTGTGGCTCGGCGTGACTCTCTTCGCCGGCCTCTTCTACGAAACCCAGAACACCGGCGGACAGGCCTTCATCCTGCTCTGGCCCGTGCTTCTCGCGATCCTGCAGGTGAGCCGCCGCCCTGCGCCGCGCCTGCGCGCCGTCATTCTGATCCTCGTCGCCGCAACGGCGCTGCCGCCTCTGGTCGATACCCTCCATCGCTTTTCGCGCGCGATGATCGGGCAAGCCTACGGGTACGTCGCGCTGGACCATACGCATCTGAAGGCGCTCGGGCAGGTCAGCCAGCGCCCGGAGGCGATGGAGCGCGCCCGGCTGTCGCGAGAGGTCTACATCGAGCACGCGGACGCGTTCCAGGCCTTTGCGGACAGGAACATCCTGCCAGGCCTTTCGCTCTACTCCGACCTCGACTTCCAGCTCGGCTGGCTGATGGCGGCCGACGAGGCCGCCGATGCGATCCTCGCCTATGAGCGCGAGAACGGCGTCCGCTTCGAGACGATCCTGTCGCTGAACTTCGTCAATCCGTTCCCCTACATTCTGGATCGGCAAGGGCCGCGATACGTCGCGATCGGCGCCGATCCGTATCGGACCGTGCCGCAGCCGCCGGACGAGCGGACCATGGCCGAGGTCTCGGCGAGCGACCTCATCCTGTACCCGGCCTGCCCTATCACCTCGGCGAACGAGGCCTTGCGCGACATTTACGCGCCCGCGCTGGAGGGACGGCGGGAGATCCGTCTCTCGGCATGCTGGCTCGCCTACCCGCGAGGCTGAATGCTGAAAGGGCCGGGCGTCGCCGCCCGGCCCTTCGAAGCTTCACTTCGCGTCGCCGTCGCTCAGCCGATCTGGCTTTTGACGAAGTCCTTCACGATCGCCACGATCCCGCGCGAAAGAAGCGCGTCGAGCGCATCGCAGAACTGGTCGACGTTCTCGCGCGTGCAGATCAGCGGCGGCTCGAGACGAATGACGTTGCGATTGTATTCGGTGAAGGCGACGAGGACGTCGTGGTCGCGCAGGAGCAGTGCACCGACGAAGCCTGACAGCGAACCCTTCAGCTTGTCGTCGAGGATCGCCACCATGGGCCGCAGCGCCAGCGGCAGCGTGCGCGAGAAGTCGTGGAACTCGAGCCCCACCATCAGGCCCTGACCGCGCACTTCCTTGATGATGGTCGGGTATTTCGCGGCGATCGCCCGCAGCCGTTCCAGGAGATAGGCGCCGACCTCCGCAGAATTGCCGATCAGGTCCTCGTCGTAGAGCGTGTTCAGCGCCTCGATCGAAGTGATGCATCCCTCGCCTATGCCGCCGAAGGTCGCGTGCGCATGGATCATAGCGGTCTTTGGCGTCCCATAGGCCTTCATGTAGACCTCACGCCGCGCGATCATGGCCGCCATCGCGGCCTTGCCGCCGCCGAAGCTCTTGGCGAGCGCGGTCACGTCCGGCACCACGCCGTGATGCTCGAAGGCATAGAACCGGCCCGAACGGCCGAAACCGCACTGAACCTCGTCGGCCACCCACAGGACGTTCATCTCGTCGCACAGGCGCCGCACCCCCTGCCAATAGGCAGTCGGCGCGGTCACGATACCCGCCCCGCCCTGGATCGTCTCCAGCACCACGACGCCGATATCCGGATCGGAGCGCAGAAGCCGTTCGAGGGCGGCCAGATCGCCGAAGGGCACCTTGTAGGTGTTGCCCGTCAGCTTGAACTCGCCTTGATAGAGTGGCGAATCCGTCAGCGACAGGACGCCCTTCGTCTTGCCGTGGAACGAGTTCTCGGCATGGACGATCTTGCAGTTCTTCCGCCCGCTCGCACGCTCGGCAACCTTCACCGCCGCCTCCATTGCCTCCGATCCGGAGGAGCCAAGGAAGACCATGTCTAGGTCGCCGGGGGAGATCGCGGCGAGGTTCTTGGCGAGCGCGGCTGCGTACTGCGACAGGAAGGCGATCGCGATCTCGTGGCGCTTCTCGTCCTGGAAGCGCTGACGCGCGGCGAGGATGCGCGGGTGGTTGTGGCCGAAGGCGAGCGAGCCGAACCCGCCGAAGAAATCGAGAATCCTGCGGCCGTTCTGGTCGATGTAGTACATGCCCTCGGCACGTTCGACCTTCACCTTGTGGAAGCCGAGCAGCTTCATGAAATGGAACTGGCCGGGGTTGATGTGGGCCTTGAACAGGCTCGCCATCTCGCCGACATCCATCGCCTTGGCGTCCTCGACGCTGAGGAGCGAAGGCTTGGCAGGACCGCGGCGGAAGGCGGGCTCGTCTTTCGGCGCGATGGTTTCGACGCGTTCCAGCATCTCCTTGCTCCTCACTCGGCTGCTTGCGGGAAGAGGCTCGGCTTCACAGGCCGGCCTTCCTTCTTGGCCCGATACTCAGAATAGGCCGCGATCAGCATGTCCTCGTCACGGAAACGCGCTTCCCAGCCGAGATCGCGCTTGGCCTTCGAGCAGTCGAGAATGCACATCTCGTCGGCGATCAGATACTGCTCGGGGTCCATGATCGGCATGTTCAGCCAGTCGAGGAAGTCGAGCGTGCGCTTGACCGCAAAGGCTGGCGTCGGCAGAAGCATCGACTTCGAGCCCGCATGCTTGACGAGATCGCCGAGGAGCTTGCGCACCGGCGGCGGGTTGTCGGAGCCGAGATTGTACGCTTCGTTCGGCACACCCGCTTTCCAGGCGAGGCGCGCAGCCTGCGCGCAGTCGAAGACTGAGATGAACTGATAGGGGTTCGCGCCGGAGCCGATCATCGGCACCGGCAGGTTCATGTCGACGAGCTTGAACAGCTTCTCGAGAATGCCGAGCCGGCCCGGACCGATGATGAGACGCGGCCGGAACAGGGAGACGCGCATGCCGCGCGTGCGCCACTGGGCGGCCAGTTCCTCCGTTTTCAGCTTCGACAGACCGTACTCGCCGAGGGGGTTGGCCGGATGGTCCTCCTTCTGCGGGTAGGTGTAGGTGTGCCCGTAGATCATGTCGGTCGTGTAATGGACCAGCTTGGAGGCCCCCACCTCGTCCATCGCCTCCATGATGTTCTTCGTGCCGTCGTAGTTCACCGGCCAGAAGAAAGCATGGCGCTCGGCGCGCGTGACGATCGGCGAAAGCATCTTGGCCGACAGGTTGTAGACCATGTCGTCGGCCGTGATCGGCACCGCTCGCACGGCGGCCGCATCGGTGACATCCGTCGTCAGATGGGTCGAGTGCTGGTAGTGAGGCAGATCGCTGCGGGCGATGTCGGCGACGATCACCTCCTCGCCATCCTTGACGAGTTGTGCTGCGAGATGGCGGCCGACGAAACCGTCGCCTCCGAAAATGACGTGCTTCATCGGACGCCCTCGTTCCGGGATGAATGCGTTTCACGGGTTGGCGTCTCGCCATCGACGCGGCTGCCGCCCTGAGCGATGAGGACCGTTCCCACGCAGATGAGCGCGATGCCGCCGATGCGCCAGCCGTTCAGGTTCTCCGAGAAGAGGAGCCAGGCGGCGACGGCGACGACGACATAGGCAAGCGAGAGGAACGGATAGGCGTAGGACAGCTCCACCTTCGACAAAACGTAAAGATGCGATGCCATCGAGATGACGAAGGTCAGGAGCCCCAGGAAGACGAAAGGGCTGAAGACGATCTGGAGAACACGCAGGATTGGGTTCACGCCGGCAAATCCGAGGCTGCCGAGATGGGTCATGCCGTACTTCAACAGAAGCTGCGCCAGCGCGTTCGTCAACACGGTGAACAGGATGAACGGGATGTATCTAGACATTGCGAAGGATGCCTCACCGCGGGCTTCTCGCCGCATGGTTGTAATATCATGTCATGCCGCACTGCAGAAGCACACACCTGCATGACTCAGGATGAATTGCGCATGAAGTGCTTGGAAGGTGAAAGGATGTTTTACGCCGTCTGTCGAAGCGATTCTTCGTCATCTCGGCCTGCCGTTACGGCTTCCTGCGTCACCCTTCGCCAGAAATCGGAAGCGATCCGAGGATCGCGCAGGCCTTCCAGCTTGCGCCACTGCGGGAAGGAGCGAGCGAAAACCTCGCGCGACATACGGCCGTCCTTGTAAGGGTTCACCGCTCCGCCCGCCGAGATGGCGATCATGTCCAGCTCGTCGAGAAGGGCGAGCGTCGCCCCACCCTTATGGGCGAAATCGAGCGTCAATGTGTAGCCTTCGCGCGGAAAGCTGAGAAGGCCGGGGCTCGGCAACGCGGCAAAGCGCTTGAGAACGGTCAGGAACGAGCCCTGCCCGCGCGCCCGCGCCGCCTCGATCAGCGCGCGCACCACCCGCGGCGCATCGCCGAGCGGCACGACACTTTGGTGCTGGTGCAGGCCACGCGGGCCGTACAGCCGGTTCCAGCAGCGCACGCGGTCGAGAGGATAGAAGAAGGCGTCGAACGGCACGTTCGCGATCTGCGGCTTCGCGCCCATCCGGCGATAATAGATTTCGTTGAAGGCCCGCAGTGTCGGTCCCGCGAGGGGGCTGAGCGGCGGCGTGAATGGCACCGTGGCGATGGGGCTGCGGGCAACGCCGCTCCGATCGCCCCGCGTCTCGTGGTCGCCGCAGATGAGATGGCCCCGGCCGAGCCGGTCACCGCCGGCGAGGCTGTCGATCCAGGCGACGACATATTCGTGCCGCTCTTCCGCCTCCTCGCAAAGCGGGAAGAAATCGCCGAGATGATCGAAGCGCTTCGTCGTCTGTCGGATCGCTGTCGAGCCGACGCGCATGAGCTGGATCGTCGCGCGCTCGACGATCCCGGTCAGCCCCATGCCTCCGATCGTCGCCGCGAAGAGTTCGTCGCCCGGCTCGAGATCCCGGACGGGCGCGTCCGAGCGCAGAAGGGGAAAGGCGCGCACCCAGCGGCCGAAGGTACCGCGCAGGTGGTGGTTCTTTCCGTGGACGTCGTTGGCGATGGCGCCGCCGAGGGTAACGAATTGCGTACCCGGCGTCACCGGAAGGAACCAGCCGGCCGGGGCCGCTCGCTGCGTGATGTCACGCAGGAGCGTTCCCGCCTTCGCCTCGAGAAGACCCGTTTCCTCGTCGAACGACAAGATACCGGTATGCCGGCGCATGTCGATCAGCGTGCCGGCGTCGTTCAGGCAGCTGTCGCCGTAGGAGCGACCGCAGCCGACCGGAAGCACGCTACCCTCCGAGATGGCGAAAGCATCGCCGCATTCGAATTCGCTGACGGCGCGACGTTCGTTGCGTTGGACGCGCCCCCAGCTCTGAAATGTCTCAGCCGACATAAGCCGCGGCCACGAACATCAGTGCGCCGGCCGCGACCATGATTTGCGAGCGCCAGTCACGCAGAATGAAGACGACGGGGTCCTCGTGCATCTGGTTGCGGCGCGCCAGGATCCAGATCCGCACGATGATGTAGAGGACCAGGGGGCACAGCGGCCACAGGAGATAGGGGTGGTCGTAGAGCTGACGCACGTCGGCGCTGTCGACATAAAGCGCCAGCACCAGCACCGAGGCGAAGCCAGAAGACATGCCGGCTTGCGCAAGCGTCTCCAGATCGGCGTCCACATAGCCGCGCCCCGTCTTGGAGCGCTCGGCACCCACGCCGAATTCCACCAGCTCGGTGTATCGCTTCACGAGAGCGAGCGAGAGGAAGAAGAAGATCGAGAAGGCGAGGAGCCAGAAGCTGTCGTCAGCCGACACAGCCGCCGCGCCCGCCATGATGCGCGTGGTGTAGAGGGCCGCAAGCGTCAGGACGTCGATCAGAAGCATCCGCTTGAGCGCCACCGAATAGGCGGTGGTGATGAGGAGATAGCTGGCGAGCACCAGCCAGAAGGCGGGCGGCAGGAACAACGCCACCGCGCAGGAGAAGAGGAATAGGCCACCCGAAAGGGCAAGTCCCGTCGGGATCGGCACCGTGCCGCTCGCAAAGGGCCTGCGGCGCTTGTTCTTGTGGCGCCGGTCGGAATCGAGATCGAGAAGGTCGTTGATGATGTAGATGGCGGAGGCCATCGCCGAGAAGGACACGAAGGCGAACGCGGCGGCGACGAACAGCGAGAACTGGAAGAACTCGAGCCCGAGTACCAGCGGCACGAAGATCAGCGCGTTCTTCGTCCACTGATGTGGCCGCATGGCGCGCACGCAGCCGCGCAGGAGAGAGGAACCCTCGTCCTCCAGCAGCCGGGCGTTGCGCGCGGACTGCCAGCGCTTTGCGGCACTGTCGGGCTGCACGACGGTCGCCTCCCCCGCCGCGTCCAGAAGGCAGACGTCGTCGGCCGAGTTGCCGTAGTAATCGTAGCCGCCTTCCCCGCAGTCGCGGAGGATGCGGTCGAGCTTGCGCCGTGCGGACAGGTTGGTGGTCGCGTCGCTCGCCATCACGGCGTCGAACAGGCCGAGATGCTCGGCGACGGCGTGTGCCAGCCTCTCGTTGGCAGCGGTCGCCAGCACGATGCGCCGGCCCCGCGCGCGCTCGCGGCGCAGAGCCTCGACCACCTCTTCGCGATACGGCAGCAGCGAGGCGTCGAAGCGGATCGCGGAGGCGAGCGCGGCCTTGAGGCCGGCCTTGCCGCGGCCGAGCCAAGGCACGATCCGCCACAGCGCTGCAGGATGCTGGCGCGCATACTGGAACAGGGTTTCCCACAAGAGATCGCCGCGGATCAGCGTCCCGTCGAGGTCGACATAGATCGGCCGCTCGATGTCTGTCATGCAAGCATCCACACCGGCCCCCGGATTGTCCGCCGACTCTCGTCTCGAGCGAGACGTTGGCACCTCAAGATTGCGGGGTGGTAAATCGTCGATCTTGCGCAAGAGATACCTGCACTCACGGTTAACCGAGCTTCTCACGGCCTGGAGCACCTTGCGACCGAGACGAGAGCCGGGAGGCTGTTTGGGCACATGATCCCTTCGCGATTGTAGCGTGATCGCAGGGCGAAGCGACGGTTTTTTCCGATGATGTATAGACAGCGTCTTCGGAAGCTCCTATGAAGCCGCACGACGTCGCGACCCGGCGTCGACACGCTTCGGCGTTTGGGTGATTAGCTCAGTTGGTAGAGCAGCTGACTCTTAATCAGCGGGTCGTAGGTTCGATCCCTACATCACCCACCAAAATCTTTAACGATCAAGACGACTTGCGATAGCGCTTCCCCCCGGGCTCGAAGCGCTTTCACAGTTTGTGGCCGCCCTGTCGCCGCCGTCGCCGAGATAGCACCGCACACAGTCCGGTGCCGATCGAGGCCGGTCACGGCCTCGAAGCAGGTGGGCAGCGATTCGAAGAGAAGGCGCTGCGTTGCCAAGGCGGTCGATCTCGTCGTCCTGCACTCCGAGGCGGAACTCTGGCACGGCCGCACTGTCCGCGCCGCGCTGGCAGAAGTACCCCACAAGCGCGACTTGGAATAGCGCAACCTCTTTGCTGCGCTTTTGATCGAAGCTCGCTTCGCGCCAGGGCGCTTCGAGACGGTCGATATCGACCCTCGGCGATCTCCGGATTGTTTTTCACGATGTCTTCCACCCGCGCAGCCAGACGGCTGGCGACGTGGCGGTCTGAAGGTGGTTTAACGCTTAAGTTGCCTGTAGTTCAGGCGCGTTACTGCCTAGCCTCGATGGGCGGCGCCGGTCTGTCGTCGCGTCCCACCTGTGCTGCCCCCTGACCCTAGTTCGCACGCGTAAACGGCTGAAGCCATGAACGCAGATAGTTCAAAAGCGAAAGGCGGGCTGTCAGGGCGATCGCCTCTTTTCCGGAATGCGTCAGGACGTAGCTGTCCCAGTCGCTGAACTCGTCGGCCGGGCGGCATACAATCAGTCCGCCCTCTATCAACCGATCAACGCCAGGGAGCACGGTCTCGGGGTCGAGATCATCGGCTACGCGCACGACGCCAGCGTTATCGGCTACTTTGCGAAGGGCGCGCAGCATTTGCGGATCAAGTTTGGCCTGCATGGCGGTCCGCTCCCCAAAGGCGCATTCCCAAAGGTAATTCGCCCTACGGTAGCAGAACAGTCAACACCCTCGCCTCACCGGCGAGTGGCACATCTCTATATCTCGAATGGAAGATGCACGCTCTGTGTGGGGGCGCACGCATCGCGCGCCTGCAGCTTGCCGAACCGCCGAACGCCCCGAGTTCCGGATCCACGGGGGAAGCGGCACGTGGAGGCGCGGCCGTGCCCTGCTGCAGGCTTCACTTCGCATCTTCTGAACCGAAGGTCCCGCACAAGACTACCCCGCCCGCATGCGCACGGTCTGCCTCTGCTCGCCCAATCCGGTAATGCCAAGACGCATTTCGTCGCCCGCTTTCAGATACTCAGGCGGCCTGCGGCCGAGGCCGACGCCGGGCGGCGTGCCGGTGGTGATGATGTCGCCTGGCTGCAGCGCCATGAAGCGGCTCGCATAGGAGACGAGATGGGCGCAGCCGAAGATCATGCGCGAGGTCGTTCCGGTCTGGGCACGGCTAGTATTGAGGTCCAGCCACAGATCGAGAGCCTGCGGATCGCCGACTTCGTCGGCCGTCACGAGCCACGGCCCGCAGGGTGCAAAGGTCGGGTAGCTCTTGCCCTTAGACCACTGCCCCTCGCGCTCCATCTGGTATTCGCGCTCCGAGATGTCGTTGAGGATCGTGTAGCCTGCGACATGCGACAGGGCGTCCTCTTCCGCGACATGCCAGCAGGGCTGTCCGATGACGAGGGCGAGTTCGACCTCCCAGTCGAGCTTCTTCGAACCGGGCGGCAGGATCACGTCGTCATCGGCACCACAAAGCGCGCCGGTGTGCTTGGTGAAGATGATCGGCTCCTTAGGGATCGGCGCGTTCGATTCGTCCGCATGGTCGGAATAGTTGAGGCCGATACACACGATATTGCCCACGCCGCGAACAGGCACGCCAAGCCGCACGCCACGCTCGACGCGCGGCAGCGCCGAAAGATCGACCTCTCGCAGCCGCGCAAGCCCGTCGGGCGAGATCGCGGCTGCATCGATGTCGACGATGATCGAGCTCAGGTCTCGGATGTCGCCGGCGACGTCCAGCGCGCCGGGCTTCTCGGATCCGGCCGGACCGTGGCGAAGAAGTTTCATGTTGTCTTCCTTCCGAACGCGGATCGCCGAGGAGGCACGACGCGCCTCACGAGCTGGGTTGTGAAGTGATGGACGCGGTGCGGCCCGAAAATCAACCGGCCGCAACACCGACGACGCTTCTCGCACCTGTGATACCCGCGACTTCGGCAGGGGGTCGATTCGCCTCGTCGATAGCGGGTCCGGCCGCCTAAAGCCGCGTTGAGATCATCGCGGTTGCCCGCCGACGTGACCGAACCGTCGCAATGGCTGCGGCCGACGCAACCGCCGGACGCTTCATGATCGCCAGCGCCTTCATCACCGACGGCGAGGCTGGCTTTACGCGGGTCCCCAACGGAAGTCGGGCAGCGGGTCAGGCGTCTTCGCGGCGCCCTGTAAAAAATCCTCGACAGCAGCGCGACAGGAATCCCGCACTGCGCGTCCGTAGCCTATAGTGCGTCCCTTCGGCACCGGCCTCGTTTCCCGAGACCCAGGAATCCAAGATGTCCGTCACATCGCTCGAAGCAGCCCGTCGAGGCAGGTCCAGCGGTCCGCGTATCCTCATCTACAGCCACGACACGTTCGGGCTGGGTCACATCCGTCGATGCCGGGCGATCGCCAACCAGTTGGCGACGGGCTTTGCCCATGCATCCATCGTGATCATCTCCGGCTCTCCCGTGATCGGAAACTTCGAGTTCGCCGATGGCGTCGACTATGTCCGCGTTCCAGGGGTCGTGAAGCTCCCCGACGGCAGCTACTCCACCTCCAGCCTGTCGCTCGATCTCGACGAAGCGGTCCGCATGCGCGAGGCGATCATCATGGCGACCGCGCGCGAGTTGCGGCCGGACATTCTGATCGTCGACAAGGAGCCCACCGGCTTTCGCGACGAGCTCGTGAGGACGCTCGACCATCTGAAGAAGGCCGGCACGCGCATCGTCCTCGGCTTGCGCGATGTCCTCGATGAGCCCTCCGTCATCGTTCCAGAATGGCAGCGTAAAGGTGCCTTGGAGGCTCTGGAGCGCTTCTACGACGAAGTTTGGGTCTACGGCCTCGCAGAAATCTACGAGCCGCTTTCGGCCTTCGAGCTAAGCCCGTCGGCGTCCGAAAGGATCATCTACACGGGCTATATCCGCCGCGACCTGCCGCCGCGCACGCAGACGACGCGCTATCCAAGGCTCACGCGAGAGCCCTTCGCTCTGGTGACGACCGGCGGTGGCGGCGACGGAGACGAGTTGTTCGACTGGGTGGTCTCGGCCTACGAGGCGGACGAGACGCTCGTGCTGGGCGCCCTTCTCGTCTTCGGCCCCTTCGTCCCGCGCGAGCGCCGCATGGCGCTGATGGAGCGAATCGCGCGGCTGCCGAAGGTGGAAGCGATCACCTTCGACACCAAGATCGAGCATCTGATGCATCGCTCCGAGGGCGTGATCGCCATGGGCGGATACAACACCTTCTGCGAAATCCTGTCTTTCGACAAGCGCGCCCTGATCGTGCCACGGCGCACGCCCCGGCTCGAACAGGCGATCCGCGCCGAGCGAGCCGCCAGGCTCGGCCTCGTCACCACGCTGGACGGGGCGCTGCTGGAGCCGAACGTTCGGCGTGACCCCGGCGTCATGGCGCAGGCGATCCGTTCACTGGCTCATCAGCCGCTTCCGTCGAACGGCTTCCCACCCGGTCTCCTGAGTGGTCTCGAACGGATCGAAGCGGCGACGCGCGACCTTTTGAAGGACGGCTCGACAAGGACAGACTCGGGGGCCGCTCGGGCATGAGGCGGGAGACAGAAACAGATCCGGGCGGCGGCGCAAGGCCGGCCCGGCGGCTTCCCGTTGTGGTGAAGGGCTATCCGCGCCTGTCGGAAACCTTCATCGCGCAGGAAATCCTGGCTTTGGAGCAAGCCGGCTTCGAGATCGATATCTGGTCGCTGCGCGAGCCTACCGACACGGACCGCCACGAGCTGCATCGACGCATCCGCGCGAGTGTGCGCTATCTGCCGGAGTATCTCTACAGGGCACCGCGCCGCGTTCTCGCCGGCCTTCTTCAAGCCCGGCGTTTACCAGGATTCGGCGCATTCCTGCACACAGCGCTGCGCGACCTTCGGCGCGACCCATCACCCAATCGCCTGCGACGGATCGGACAGGCCGCGGTCTTGGCGCGCGAACTCGATCCCGAACTCGCCCACATTCACGTCCACTTCCTGCACACGCCCGGCTCCGTCGCCCGCTACGCGGCGCTTCTGCGGCAGGGGACGTTCAGCTTCTCGGCCCACGCCAAGGACATCTGGACAACGCCCGAATGGGAACGGCGCGAGAAGATCGCCGACAGCGGCTGGGGCGTGACCTGCACGAAGCAGGGCTACGAGGAGCTGCGACGACTTTCACCGTCCGGCGAGCCGGCGCGCGTACAGCTCGCCTATCACGGCCTCGACCTTCGCCGCTTTCCCGCGCCTCCCTTGCGGAGCGCCCGGCGCGACGGCACCGATCCGCTCGATCCGGTGCGCATCGTCTCGGTCGGCAGAATGGTGGCCAAGAAGGGCTTCGCCGACATTTTGGAAGCGCTCTCGCGCCTGCCGGCCGACCAGCACTGGCGCTTCGTCCATGTGGGATCGGGAGAACTGAAGGACGAACTGAAGGCACAGGCCGAACGGCTCGGGCTCGCGGATCGGATCGAATGGCGCGGCTCGCAGCCTCAGGACGAGGTGGTCGCGGCCTTGAGCGAAGCGGACCTCTTCGTGCTCGCCTGCCGCGAGGGCGACAAGGGCGATCGCGACGGGCTTCCGAACGTCCTGATGGAAGCGGCGTCGCAGGAACTCGCCCTCGTCTCCACGAATTACGCGGGTGTGCCCGAATTCATACGGGACGGACAGAACGGCCGCCTTGTGCCGCCCGCCGATGCGTCCGCTCTCGCGCAGGCTCTGGAGGCGCTGATCGCCGACCCCGCAGCGCGCGAACGGCTGGGCGAAGCGGCCTTCCGGCGCCTTCGCGACGAATTCTCCCTCGATGGCGGCATCGCGACGCTCGTCGGCCTCCTCGATGCCAGCCTAGCGCGGCGCCCCACCCTCACGCCTTGACGACGCGCGACTGATCCGCCCCCGTGCGCGCGAAGACATTGCGCGTGTCGACGCCGAGCCGCATGTGCCGGGCGATCAGCCCGTAGTCCACATCGTCGTGGTCGGTCGCCACCAGAACCGCGTCGAAGCCGGCGATGGTATCGGGCGTCAACGCCACCGAACGTGAACCAGCCAGCTGCGCATGCTCGCGCGTGCGTGGAATCTCCGGCACATGCGGGTCGTGATACTCGGTAACGGCGCCGCGATCCTGCAGAAGCTCGATCAGGCGGAACGAGGCGCTCTCGCGCGTGTCCTCGACATTGGGCTTGTAGGCGACGCCGAGAACAAGAATTCGCGCGCCGTTCAGCCCTCGCTGGAAGCGTCGGTCGAGCGCTTCGGCCAGACGATCCACCACATGGCGCGGCATCGCCGTGTTGATCTCGCCGGCCAGCTCGATGAAGCGCGTCGGCGCATCGAACTCGCGCGCCTTCCAGGCGAGATAGAACGGGTCGATCGGGATGCAGTGGCCGCCGAGCCCCGGGCCCGGCTGGAAGGGCATGAAGCCGAAGGGCTTGGTGGCGGCGGCTGCGATGACGTCCCAGACGTCGATGCCCATCGCGCCGTAGACCATCTTCAACTCGTTCACGAGCGCGATGTTGACCGAGCGGAAGATGTTCTCGGTGAGCTTCACGGCCTCGGCGACTGAAGGGCTCGAGACGGGCACTGTCGCCGTGACCGTCGCGCCGTAAAGGGCGTCGGCCAGCCGCAAGGCCGCCTCGCCGTCGCCGCCGACGATCTTCGGGATGTTGCCGGTGGCAAAGTGCGGGTTTCCGGGGTCTTCGCGCTCCGGCGAGAAGGCGAGAAAGAAGCTTTCGCCGGAGCGCTCGCCGCCCGCCTGAAGGATCGGCTTGACGATTTCGAGCGTCGTGCCCGGCCATGTCGTCGATTCCAGCACCACGAGCTGGCCCGGTCTCAAGGTCTGCGCGATCTGGCGGCTGGCGCGCTCCACGAAGGTCAGGTCTGGCTCGCGCTGGCGCGTCAGCGGCGTCGGCACGCAGATGAGAACGGCGTCCGCCTCTCCAAGACGCGTGAAGTCGGCCGTGGCTTCAAAACGATTCTCAGCGAGCGCAATGCGGATCGCGTCCGATTCGATGTGCCGGATGCCGCTTTCGCCGCCATTGAGGAGGGCGACGCGCCGCTCGTCGATGTCGAAGCCGATCACCGGGAAGCCCGCGCGGCACAGCGCGAGGGCGAGCGGAAGGCCGACATAGCCGAGCCCGATGACGCCGATGCGCGCCGAACGCGCCTCGATGCGCGAAAGAAGTTCGCGGGCCAGCGCGTTGTCGGGTTCGGCTCGAGGCTCGCTCATCGCGCCATCCTTGGCTGTTCGGGTGAAGGGTCGGGGAAGATCGCGGCCGCGTCCACGATCCGTGCGCCAGCATGGTTCGCGAAGAGACGGAGGAGGCGCTTCGTGACGTGCCAGATCCGTTCGTCATGGACGCGATGGTGCGTCAGGATGCCGATCTCCTCCTCGCGTTCGATGTCCCGCACGAGCCGAAGCAGGAGGGTCTCTTCGTCGACAAGGCCCCCGCCCCTGCGCCAGTCGATCGGATCGCAATGCGTGTTGCAGATCGCCAGGCCATCGCGGCACCGAGAAGCTCGTGCGCCGAAGGTGGACAGGCCGCGATAGCCGAGCGCGGATAGCCGAGGCACCAGTTCCTCGTCGATCCGGTTCCAGGGCGGCACAAGCACCGGCAGCACCCGTTCGCCCAGGCTCTCCCGCAGATCCGCCAGACCATCGCCGAGCGCCGAGAGGGTCTCGGTGGCAGGGCGAAAGCCGAGTTCGCGCGACTTCTCTCCCAGCGGAGCGTGGTTCTCATGCGCGACGCCGTGGACGAGGACACAGACCGATGCGCCCTCCCCGGCCAGCCTCTGCGCCAGAGTGTCCGTGGCGAGGCGCGGGCTGACGGCGAGCGCGATCGGCACATCGAGCTCCGCGCGCAGGTCGAGAAGGCGTTCCAGAGCCGGCGTCGGCTCGGCCGCGTCGTCATCGCGCCACCAGATGCGAGCCGGTCGGCCGGCATCGTGCAGCGCGTCGAGCCGCGCCTCCAGCGCGCGCCACGCCGATGCGACCCGACGCGCCTTCTCCCCAGCCGCCTCGATCAGAGCGACACTGCGCGTGACGCCGTCCGTCGCGGTGCTCTGATCGAGCGGCCGAAGCTCGTGACGCGCGCGATCTACGGCAAGGAGGAGCTGTTCGGCCGACAGGTCCTGCGCCGGCAGGAGCACCGCGTGCCCGCCCGCCGCCAAGGCCTGCGCGCGGGTGCGCTGCTCGGTCTCTCCCCCTTCCTCGAAAGGCACTAGAACCGCCGGGGTGTGGGTGGCGGCGAGGTCCAGAACGGTGTTGTAGCCGCTCTGGCTGACGGAGACGGCCGCGCCGGCAAGAAGGCGGCGGAAGTCACGCCGGGCGCGCTCCACGATCAACCTCGGATGTGCGCGGGCCGCAAGCCGCTCGAACTCGGGCTCCGGCACCCCGTGGCCGACGAGAACGCGCCAGGTCGCGCTGTTCTCCCTCCTTTCCGACGCTTCCAAGGCGGCTGCGAAGAGCGGGAGGCCGGCGATGCCGCCGCCGCCCGACACGATGATCTCGTCGCCGCGCTCGACTTCATCCGGCAAAGCGGCATCCGTAACGTAGCCTGTGTAATGGAGGTGCGACAGCAGCCGGCCGCTGGCCGGCCATGAGGCTTCGAGAGCAATGGTGTCGCGATCCCCGTGGACGAGAACGCCGTCATATCGCTCCACGATCATCGCCTCGGTGCGCGCGCCCTTCTGCGGCGAGGACGGCGGAGCGAGGATGTCGCGAACCGAGGCGAGCAGCGCAGGCCGATCGGCACGCTTCCAGACCGCCTCCACAAGCGCATCGAACTCGAGCGCGAGGGTGCGGCGGCCGAAGGGATAGGTCTCCGTCACCACCACGTCGGGCCGCAGACGCCGGAAGGCCGCGAGAAGCGCGTCGCGCCGTTTTCCTCGCAAGACGTCGTCAAGAAGCAGATCGCCCTCGCCCCACAACGTGCGGAAATCGGCGCCACGGCAATGAACCGGCGGAAGCTGAACGAATTCGACGCCGCTCGTGTCGATGTTGGGGACCGGCCTGCCGCCACTCGCCAGACAGACCTCGTGACCCGCGGCCGCCAGACCGCGGCCTAGGAGCGCAGCGCGCGCCAGATGACCGCTGCCGAGAAGATGCGTGACCGCGATCAGGACGCGCATCGCGCATCCCCCACTTTGAGAAGCGGGCACAGCGTTTCCCTGAGGCGGCGCGCCGCGGCCTCCGGTCCATGATGCTCCATCGTGTGGTTTCGCGCCTGCGCGCCGAGCCGCCGCAGAAGAGCGCGGTTGCGCGCGAGCCGGTCCAGCGTCGCCGAGAAGGCCGCGACGTCGCCCGCTTCAGTCAGGATGCCGGAAGCCCCGTCCGCAACGACCGTCGCGACGCCGCCATAGCGCATAGCGACTGCGGCACGGCCCTCGCGGGCCGCTTCCAGATAGGTCATTCCGAAGGCCTCGTTCACGCCCGGCCAGGCGAGAAGGTCGCCCGCGCGATAGAAGGCGGCGAGTTCGGCGGGACCATCGATGAGGCCGTGGAAGCGCACCCGTGCGCCAAGCCCTTCGAAAAGCGCCTCGACTTCGGCGCGCGCCGTGCCGTCCCCGGCGACATCCAGCGTCCAGTCGCAATCGAGGCGGCCGAGCGCATCGGCCAGCACCCGATAGGACTGGAACTTGTCACCCGGCCGCATCATCGCGGCGGTCATCAGGCGCAGCGGCCCGTCTTCCGGGATGGGCAAGGGTGCCGGCCCCATGGCCGCAGCCGTGAATGGGGCGAAAGGTACGAGACCTTCGGTGCCGGCGCGGAGCGCGGCAAGACCGGCGCCGTCGCGTGGGTTCAGGACGAGGTGGAGATCGGCTGCGAGCGATGCCTGCGCCGCCATGTGGTGGAACCGGTCGAACGGCCCTCCGGCTCGTTTGGGCGCGTGCGAGGCCTCGGCGATCACGTAGGGGATGGCGAGCGCACGAGAGACCGCAGGCCCCAGAAGGTCAGGGGCCTTGTAGTGGTTGTGATATGTGAACCACAGGCGCGGACGTCGTTGCGATGCAAGCTGCATGAGCCGTGCGGCAACTTCGTTGG
Organism: Aureimonas mangrovi; assembly: GCF_014058705.1. NCBI lineage: Bacteria > Pseudomonadati > Pseudomonadota > Alphaproteobacteria > Hyphomicrobiales > Aurantimonadaceae > Aureimonas > Aureimonas mangrovi. The sequence continues at coordinate 1,377,953 of NZ_CP059692.1, read as the reverse complement.
CTTGCGTCTCGCCGGCTTCCAGAAGCGCGTTCTGCCTGGCCCCATCCACCGAGAAGCTTCGCAGCGTGCTCGCCAGCGCCGGCTCGAAGCCGGCGGTCGTCAGCGCGGCCAGGAGAAGACGCGCAAGGGTCCTGTCTCCGGAAGGCACCGGATCATCCGGCGACTTCAAGGGAGCGTAGAACGCGATCGGCAGGCTTGCGGCCGGCGGTCGGGTTGGCACTGCTTTCAGGTTCCCCGTTCAGCGCAGCCGTATCCCGGCGCTCGCACGCTCGCAAGCCGTCCAGCTTGACGCGCTGCGCCCGACCTGCCCTTCTCCCACTTTGGTGATGATGCGTGTCTGGAGTGGAGCCGAACGCAGATGGCTACCTCTCTCTATCGCTATGTGTGGAACCACACGCGCCCCCAGCAGATCTGGATGTTGGTGGTGGTTCTCGTATCCATCATCCCCCTGTTCCTGTCGCTGAACCTGCCGAAGCTCATCATCAACGGCCCGATCCAGGGTCAGGGCTTCGAGGCCGCCGGGGCCACGGTCGACTATTTCCGCCTCGCCGTGCCGCTGCCGGGCTTCATCGGCGGACCCGAAGAACTCGTCCTCTTCGACGCGATCCCGCTGGAGCGGATCGAGGCCCTCGTCGCCCTCTCGATGCTGTTCCTGTTCTTCGTGATCGTGAACGGAGCGTTCAAGTTCTATCTGAACACCTACAAGGGCCGGCTCGGCGAGCGGATGCTGCGTCGCATGCGCTACGAGATGGTCGACCGGGTGCTGCGCTTTCCGATCCGCCAGTTCCGGCGCGTGCGGCCGGCCGAAGTCGCCTCCATGATCAAGGACGAGCTCGAGCCGATCGGCGGCTTCATCGGCGACGCCTTCGTCCAGCCGCTGTACCTCGCCAGCCAGATCCTGACGGCGATGGTATTCATCTTCCTGCAAAGCCCGACGCTCGGCGCCATCGCTCTCGGCGTGACGCTGCTTCAGGCGGCGGTGATCCCGCGCATGCGCCGAAGGCTGCTGGTTCTGGGCCGCGAGAGACAGCTAACGGCGCGCAGGCTCGCCGGCAGCATCGGCGAGATCATCGAAAGCATGCCGACGATCCGCACCAACGACACCTCGAACATCGTACGGGCGCGAACGGCTCAGCAGCTCGGCCGGATCTTCCTGATCCGCTTCGACATCTACCAGTGGAAGTTCTTCGTCAAATTCCTCAACAACTTCCTGTCGCAGGCCACGCCCTTCATCTTCTACCTGTTCGGCGGCTATTTCGCGATCCGCGGCGAAATCGACATCGGCGAGCTCGTCGCGGTGATCGCGGCTTATCGCGAGCTTCCCTCGCCGCTGAAGGATCTGATTGACTGGGACCTGATGCGGCTCGACGTCAACGTGAAGTACGAGCAGGTCGCTCAGCAGTTCGAGATCGACAATCTTCTCGATGCGAAGACGCAGGCCCCGGTCGGCGAAACCGTGGCGGCGCTTTCCGGTGGTTTCCGCCTCCTGGACGTGACGATCCGCGACGAGACCGGCTCGCCGCTCGCGACCTCGGTGACGCTCGACCTTCCGCTGCACGAGAGCGTCCTCGTGCTCGCGCCGCTCGGCGAGGGGGCCGAGAGCGTCGCGGAGGCGCTCGTGGGGCTCGCGCCGGTCGCGGCGGGGCGGCTCGAACTTGCCGGCCGGCCCTTCGCGTCCTGGCCGGAATCCGTCACCGGCCGGCGCCTCGCCTATGCGGAGGCCGCACCCTACTATTCCCAGTCCACGTTGCGTGAGGCCCTCCTCTACCCGTTGATGCATCACCCCTCCCCTGCGGTCGCCGACTCCGCCAGCCGGGCCGAGATCCAGATGCGCAACGAGGCGAAGGCCTCCGGCAACACGGTTCTGGATGCGCGGGATGACTGGATCGATCATTCGGTGCTGCCGCTCGACCCCGACCGCGAAGGCGCATTGATCGAAGAGGCGATTTCGATCGTGGAACTGACGGGCGACATCATGCGGCTCGGGCTTTCGCGCCGCATCCCTCTCTCGCGGGCCGAAGCTGCCGCCCCCCGGGTGCTCGTCGCCCGCGCCCGTTTCGACGCGGCGATGAGAGAAGCCGGCCTCGGCGAGGTGGTGGAGCGGTTCGAACTCGACCGGTTCCTCCACAATGCGACGATTTTCGAGAACATCGTCTTCGGCGCATCGGGCGAAAGCGATCTGGCCGCCACGCGCCTTCTCGTGCGCTCGGACGCGCGTCGCGTCCTGCAGGAGACCGGGCTCGACGATACGCTCGCCAGGATGGGCCTCACCATCGCCACGACCCTGGTCGAGCTCTTCGGCGAGGTCGGCACGGACAATCCGATCCTGCGGCGCATCGACATCATCAGCCCCGACGAAATCGATTTCTACCGCCAGCTCCTGATGCGCGTCGACCCGGATGAGGCCAACTCGCTGACGACGGAGGACCAAAGCTCGCTGATCAGGCTGGCCTTGACCTATGTCGAGCCGCGCTATCGCCTCGGCCTCATCGACGACGCGTTGCGCGCCCGGATCATCGAGGCGCGGCATCTCTTCCAGGAGACCGCCTCTCCGCTCGTGCGCGACAGCATCGTCTTCAACGATCCGGGCGCCTTCAATCCTGCCGCCACCTTGCAGGACAACATCGTCTTCGGGCGCCTTGCCGACACCACGCCGCGCGTTGCCGCAAAGATCGGCGCGATCCTGGAGAAGACGATCGACTTCGCCGGCCTTCGCGCCTTCGTCCTGCGCACCGCGCTCGAATTCGACCTCGGCTCCGGCGCCAAGCGCCTCAGTCTGGGGCAGCAGCAGAAGCTGACACTGGCCCGCGCACTTCTGAAGGCGCCGGATTATCTCGTCGCGAACCGCTGCCTCTCGGCGCTCGACACCGATACGCAGTTGCGCATCGTCGAGGCCGTCCTTAAGCGAGCGCGCGATCCTGAACGCCCCTTCGGCCTGTTCTGGGTGAGCTCGGCCGCCATGGCGGCCGAACGTTTCGACCGGACCCTGCGTTTCGAACGCGGGCAGGTCGTGGAGGACGAGCTTGCACAGCCCGCCGACCTCGTCCTATCGTCGTCGCAGGGCGGCGATAATTTCGAGGCTGGCGGATCGCAGCGGAGAGCTTGAGCCATGAGCCTTCTTTCGAACGAGGTCGAAATCCTCCGGCGCGCGCCCCTCTTCCAGGGCATCGAGCCGAGCCGGCTGAAGCTGGTCGCCTACACCTCGCGGGTGATGTGTTTCGCGGCGGGCGACGTGCTCTTCCATCAGGGCGAGGTGGGTGACAGCGCCTATCTGATCATGTCCGGTGAGGCCGTGGTGCTGGCCAGCTCGCCCATCGGCGAGATCGAGCTCGCCCGGTTCGGGAGGAACGACATCGTCGGCGAGATCGGAATCCTGTGCGATATTCCAAGGACGGCGACCGTCAGGGCGGAGAGCGACCTCGCAACGCTCCAGATCGGCAAGGATTGCCTCTCCGACATGCTCGATGCCTTCCCGTCGATGGCGCGCGCGATGCTGCGTGAGATGGCGCTGCGGCTGAACCGGACCTCGGCGGAACTGGTGGCGGCACGCGCGGAGGCGGCCGAGCCTCCCGCGTGACCCGATGACAATTTCACCAGCGGCGATGCGCCTGGAGGTCTGGGGAGCGCGGGGATCTATTCCGGCCGCGCCGGACGACCCTTCCGCCTTCGGGGCGAGAACCGCCTGCGTTTCCATCGAAGCGCTGGACCGGATGCTCGTCTTCGATGCCGGCACCGGAGCCATCGCGCTCGGCAACCGGCTGATGGCCGAGGGGCGCCGCGAGTTTGACCTCTTCCTCAGCCACGCCCACTACGACCACGTCATGGGTCTTGCCTATTTCGCACCGCTCTACGACCCCGCCTGTTCCATCCGCATCCATGCCGGGCACATGCAGGACGGTAAGGACTGCCGGGAACTCCTGGCGGACCTTTTGCGGCCGCCCTTTCATCCGGTCGGACTGGAGAAATTCAAGGCGCGGATCGACTATGTGACGTTCCGGCCGGGGGACGAGCTCGTTCCGGCACCGGGCATCCGCATGCGAACACACGAGCTGTGCCACCCGAACGGTGCCGTCGGCTACCGGGTGGAGGCGGGCGGGCGCACGATCGTCTATGCGACGGACCACGAGCATGTGCCGGGGCGACGCGACGCGGCGCTCGAGGATTTCGTTCGGGGCGCGGACGTCCTCGTTTTCGACACGACCTTCACCGATGCCGAAATGCCTCGTTACGAGGGCTACGGTCATTCGTCGAACGAGGAAGGCGTCCGCCTGTGCAGGCGGGCGGGAGTCGAAAGGCTCGTGCTGTTTCACCATTCCCACAAGCACGCGGATGCCGAGCTTGCGCGAATCGAGGCCGACACCCAGTCGATCTTCCCTGGCGCGATCTCCGCGCGGCCGGGCCTGAGGATCGATCTGGGCATGAAGGCCGATCGGGACTGAGATCGGGGAGGACCGGATGACGCTCGATACGTCCGACATCATGAAGATCGGCGACTGGCTGCTGCGTCAGGCTCTGGCGGAAAAGTCGAACGAAACCGTACTTGAGGCGCTTGCCGGCAAGCTCGTTCATCTCGGCATCCCCATCGATCGATGCCGCATGTCCTGGTCGACGCTCCATCCGCTCTTCGAGGCAGAGACGGTGCTGTGGCGCGCTGATGGGGGCGTGTCGACGAGCCGCTTCCCGCATCAGGACGAGGATTCGGAGGAGTGGCTCCGAAGCCCCATCAAATGGATGCTGGATCACGGGGAGACATCCCTGCGCAGCCGGCTCGACGGTTCGGGGCCGTTGCCCTTCGACCTCTATGTCGAGCTGCGGGATCAGGGCTATACCGATCTGGTCGGCTTTCGCACCGAGATGTTCACCTCGCGCTCCCTGCTTCCGCCGCGCATGGACGACATCGGGCTTTACATGACCTGGGCGACCCGTCTGCCGGGCGGCTTCGAGGACAAGGTCATCGAGGCCCTTCAGCAGTTGCAGCGATACATGGCGCTGGTCTGCAAGCTCAACATCTACCCGCGTCTCATCTCCAACGTGACCGACACCTATCTCGGCCCGACGATCGCCCGCGAGGTGCTGGGCGGGCGAATCCGGCTCGGCAGCGGCAGCCAGGTGCGCGCGCTGATCTGGTACTCGGACCTGCGCAACTCGACCGGTCTCGCGGAGGATCTCCGGGAAGAGCGGTATCTGGAACTCCTCAACGACTATTTCGATTGCGCCGGCCGTGCGGCGGTGGAAGCTGGAGGGGAGATCCTGGCCTTCATCGGCGATGCGGTTCTGGCGATCTTCCCGATCCGCGAGGGAGAGACCACGGAGCGGGAGGCGAGCGCTGCCGCCGTGAAGGCAGCACGCGCCGCGCGGGCGGTTCGCGAGACCGTCAATGTGCGCCGCCAGGCCAGCGGCGAGCAGGCTTTCGACTTCGGTATCGCGCTGTGCATCGGAGACGTGCGCTTCGGGAATATTGGGATCCACCAGCGGCTCTCCTTCTCGGTGATCGGCCCATCCGTCAATGAGGCGGAGCGCATCGAGAAGGAAACGAAGCGCCTCGGCATACCGGTCTTGGCCGAAGACGAGGTCGCGGCCTGCGATCCAGATCAGTGGGAGCCTATCGGAAACTTCCGACTGCCCGGCACGCACCATGAGACGAGCCTTTTCGCCTTGCGTGACGAAGCCCTCGTGTCGGTTTAGTCAGACAGGGGGTCCAGCGCGTCGCGCAGCCCGTCGCCGAGAAACGAGAAGGCGAGGACCGTCGCCATGACCGGCGCCATCGGCAGCAAGAGCCAGGGATAGAGCACGACGGCCTCAATGTTCTGCGCCTCCGTTAGGAGAACGCCCCAGCTCGTGATGGGCGCACGCAGGCCGAGACCGAGGAAGCTGAGAGCCGTTTCGGCCAAGATCATCGTCGGAATGGCGAGCGCCGCCGAGACGACGATGTGGCTGATGAAGTTCGGCAGGAGATGACGCGCGATGACGCGCGCGCTTCCCGCCCCCATCATCTCGGCGGCGGCGACGAAATCCTCCTCGCGCAGCGACAGGAGCTTGGATCGCACCGCGCGCGCAAGGCCGGGCCATTCGAGGAACGCCAGGATGCCTGTGATGAAGAAGTAGACCAGAAGCGGGCTCATGGTGACCGGCAGGGCAGCCGAGAGCGCCATCCAGATCGGCAGATGCGGCAGCGATCGCAGGATCTCGGTGGCGCGGCCGAGCCAGAAATCGGCAGCGCCGTCGCGATAGCCGGCAATGCCGCCGAACAGAAGGCCGAGCGCCATCGTGAGCGTGACACCGACAAGGCCGATCGTCAGCGAAATCCGCGCACCGTGGACGAGGCGGGAGAGCATGTCTCGGCCGAGACGATCGGTGCCAAGGAGGAAGGCCGTGCCGCCTTCCGGCGCGCAGAAGAGATGGCGGTCGGCCTCCCACAGGCCCCAGAAGCGGTAAGGCTCGCCGCGGCAGAAGAAGCGCAGCGGCATCGGCCGCGAGCGGTCCTCCGCGTAACGCCGCTGCAACGTCTCCATGTCGAGCGCACCGTCCATTGCGTAGACGAACGGCGCGACGAGGCGGCCCTCGTGCATGACGCGGACGAGTTGCGGCGGCATGAAGATGTTCTGCGTGTCGCGCGTGGCGACGCCGGCGGGCGCCACGAACTCGGCAAAGGCGGCGACGAGATACGCGAGGACGAGGAAGACGAGCGAGATGACCGCGAGCCGATGGCGGCGAAGCCGCCACCAGAACAGCCGTCGCTGCGACGCCTTGGCGTAGGCCGCCGAAATCTGTGTGTGTTCGCCCGCTTCCCGCTCTGGGTCGAACGGCTTCTCGCTGACCCAGTGGGGCACGCTTTCGCTCATGCGCCGCGCCGCGCGCTCAGGCGCACGCGCGGGTCCACCAGCGCCAGGATGATGTCAGACACCAGCATGCCCGCGACCGTCAGTATCGCGAGGAACATGAGGAAGGAGCCGGCGAGATACATGTCCTGGCTGCGCAGCGAGGACAGGAGCATCGGCCCGGTCGTGGGCAGCGACATGATGACGGAGATGATGACCGAGCCCGAAACGATCTGGGGCAGGATGTCTCCGATATCGGAGACGAACGGGTTGAGCGCCGAGCGCAGCGCGTACTTTCGCAGGACGAAGCCGCCGGGCAGGCCGCGCGCCGTCGCGGCGACGACATAGGGGCGCCGCAACTCGTCCAGAAGGTTGGCGCGCAGGCGCTGGATCATGGCGGCGGTGCCCGACGTGCCGATCACGACGACGGGCACGACGAGATGGGCGAGCATCGAGCCGATCTTTGCGGCCGACCAGCCCTCGTCGGCGTAGGCAGGGTCCATCAGGCCGCCGATCGAGATGCCGAACAAGGCGTTCGCCAGATACAGAAGGATCAGCGCGAGAAGAAAATTGGGCGTTGCAAGACCGAGATAGCCGGTCAGAGTCAGGGATCGGTCGGCCAGGCTGCCCTTTCGCCGCGCGACGTAAAGCCCAAGGGGAAACGAGACCAGATAGACGAAAAGCACCGTCGCGAAATTCAGGACGAGGGTGAGGAAGACACGGTCCCCCATCACTTCCGAGACCGGCGCGGCATATTCGAAGGAGTAGCCGAAATCGCCGCGCACGAAGCCCGAAATCCACCGCAGGTACTGGATGGGAAGCGGTTGGTCGAGGCCGTACTGCTCGCGCAGGAAAGCGACCTTCTCTTCGGCCTGCGAATCGCCCTCGGCCCGCAGCTCGCCGATATAGTTTGTCAGATAATCGCCCGGCGGAAGCTGGATGATCGTGAAGATGAGGACGCTGGTGACGAGCAGCGTCGAGATCATCGTGCCGACGCGGAAGGCGAGATAGCGCAGCATGCGTTAGGGCTGCGCCTGAGCCGTCGCCGTCGGAGGGGCGAAGAAGAAGGTGTCCGGGTGGTGGGAGCCAAAAAAGGCACCCGGCTCGAAGTTCCAACGGCCGGTGCGGGGGATGTTGCGCAGACGGCGCGACGCGACGACGATCTGGTCGACATCCGCCACGAGGCCGATGCGGGGCAGTTCGTCGGCGTCGATCTCCAGCATACGGCGCCAGAGGCGTTCCTTCTCCCCCATGTCGAGCGTGCGGCGCCAGGCTTCGTTCAGGCGCAACTGCTCCTGCGCAAAAGGCAGGTCCGGTTCGGCACCAAGCCTTCCGGCGCTCTCGAAATGCAGCCCCCACGCGGGCCAGGAGGCCTGCGAAGAGTCCGTCGGGGCGAGCGCGGCGGGGCTGTCTTCGGGGCGCGGCGTCCCGTTCTCGAGGCCAGTGCCGACCGACACGATCGGTGAGCCTGCGGCGAGGCGCGCGGCCAGCGTATCGCGCTCGACGGCCTTGAAGAGCATCCGCACGCCGATGCGCCGCCAGTCCTCGGCGACGAGCTGGAGGACGTCGGTCTGTTCTCCGTCCTCGCCGGCGAACTCGACCACGAGATCGAGCGGCCGCCCGTTCGCCATGAGGCGCGTTCCCGAGACGTCCCGCCCGGTCAACCCGAGGCTGTCGAGGAGCCGGTTCGCCTCGTCTGGGTCGAAGCGGGTCCAGCGCGTCGCGAGATCGGGCGAGAAGAGCGACGAGCCCGGCAGCACCGTATCGCCCGCGGGCCGCGCAAGACCGTAGTAGATCGCCTGCGCAATGTCCTCGCGGTTGATGCCGAGCGACAGGGCGCGGCGGAAATCGCTTTGGCGCAGGAGCTCGCTCCAGTCCGGGTCGCTCGCGTTGAGATCGGGGAACAGGACCATCCTCGAGCCTTTGCCACTCGGCCAGCGCAGGACGTCGTAGTCCTGGCGATCCTCGCCCTGCTTCACGAACGCGTAGTTGCCGAGCGTCAACGCCGTCGTCTGAAGGTCGCTCTGCCCCGAGGAGATCATGGCCGGGATCAGCCCCGCGCTGGCGATGCTCATTGAAACCGTGTCGATGTAGGGAAGCTGCTGACCGTCGCTGTCCACCCGGTGGAAGAAGGGATTGCGGCGGAACAGGAAGCGGTCCGCGGGCGGGCGCGTCGCCAGCACCCAGGGCTGGAGCGAGGGCAGGTCCGGCTCGGTGTTCTTGTAAGACTGGTCGTGCTTGAAATGGAGCGCTTCCCAGTTGCGCTGCCCCTCTGCAGCGACGCGCTGCGCCAGTTCCTCCGGCTCGGCATAGCGGGCGTGGAAGTTTCGCAGATAATGGGCGGGCCGGAAGATCTCGAGCGGCAGCGAAGCGGCGAGCGCCGGCAGGAACGCCGGGTTGGGCGCGTCCCATTCGTAGCGGACGGTCCAATCGTCAACGAACGTCACCACTGGCCCCTTCCCGTCCACCATAAGCTGGCGCGGCAAGCCGTTCCGGCCGAGGTTTGGGTCGTTGACGACGTCCTCCCAATAATAGCGGAAGTCCTCGGCGGTGAAGGGTTCGCCGTCGGACCAGCGATGCCCGCGCCGCAGGTGGAAGGTGAAGGACCGCCCCTCCTCCACGTCGACGTTCGAAGCGATATCCGGCAGGATGACGCCGTCCGGATCGTAGCCGACGAGGCGCGCATAGCCGAAGACGACCATGCGTCGCGTGTCGCGGGCCTGCGTCTCGAGCGTGCGCAGCGTACCGCCGTAACGCCCAACCTCGCGGCCCATCGCCTCGAAATCGGTGCGGTAGGGATCGTCCGGCAGGCGCTCGCGCATCGGCGGAAGTTCGCCGCGCTCCACCGCTCCGGCGAGAAGCGGCGGCTCGACGAGTTCGGCACGCAATGTGGCCGGGGCGAGCATGGCCCCGAAAACAATTAGCGCCGAAAGAAGGCGCGACGTTGAAGCGAGGATTGTCCGCACGGCGATCCTGCAACCGATGGAGCGCGGCGGGACCCGCGCGCAACTCAAGGTTCGCACGCCCCGATGGCGGTCGCAAGCGTCGGCGTCCGCACGGTGTGCAAGCCTTCCTCGAACGCCTGGACCCAGTGACCGCCGCCGAGCGAAACAAGGTCGGGCTCGGCGCGCCCGTCGCGGCCGACGAAAGGCCAGCCCCATTCCGAGCGCCCACGCTCCTGCCCAACGCCGATCGCCTCGAAGTCGATCGGGCGGGCCGGATCGGGCTCGGGGACGGCGGCGATCAGCCGGCGCGTATAGGGATGCACCGCGCCGCGGAACAGCGTCTCGCGCGGCGCGATCTCGACGAGCCGCCCCTCGCACATGACGGCGATCCGATCCGACAGATAGTCGACCACCGCGAGATTGTGGGAGACGAAGAGATAGGTGAGGCCGAGTTCGCGCTTCAGATCCCGCAGGAGGTTCAGGACCTGCGCCTGCACGGAGACGTCGAGCGCGGAGACCGGCTCGTCGAAGAGGATCAGCTCCGGTTCCAGCGCAAGCGCGCGTGCGATGCCGATGCGCTGGCGCTGGCCGCCGGAAAAGCCGTGGGGGAAACGCGAGAGATGCGTCTGCGGCAGCCCCACCAGAGCCAGAAGCTCACGGGCACGCTCGCGTCGTGACCGCGCTGTGCCGATGCCGTGGATCTCCAGCGGCTCCACCAGCGAGCCCTCGACGCTCATGCGCGGATCGAGGGCGAGATAGGGATTCTGGAAGACGTACTGGACGCGCCGCCGCCAGTTCTTCAGCGCGGGGCCGCGCAGGGACAGGACGTCCTCCATCCCGTTCGTGCCGGCCATCGAGACCGTGCCGGCATCCGGTTTCTGGTCGCGCGCCAGAATGCGCGAAAGCGTGGTCTTGCCCGAGCCGCTCTCACCAACGAGGCCAAGGCATTCATGGCGCCGGATGACGAGGTCTATACCCCGCAGAACGTGGTGCGGCTCGCCGCCGCTGAGCGCGCGCGCCGGGAAGGTCCGTTGCAGCCCCCGCGCTTCGAGAAGGACCGAGCCGTCGCTGGCGCCGGCGCGGCGCCGGAAGCTCGCCAGCGCGTCGTCGATCCTGATCTCTCGCAGAGGGCGCAGGCGTTCTCCGGACGGCTGGCCGAGCCGCGGGACCGAGCGCATCAGGGCGCGCAGATACGGATGGCGCGGCTGCGCGAAGAGGTCATGGACCGAACCGCTCTCCATCGCCGCACCGTGATGCATGACCACCATCTCGTCGGCCATCGAGGCGACGACGCCGAGATCGTGCGAGATCAGGAGAAGCGCGGTGCCGTGCTCGGCCTGCAGCGAGCGCAGGAGACGCAGGATTTCGGCCTGCACGGTGACGTCGAGCGCGGTGGTCGGCTCGTCGGCGATGATGAGCGCCGGCCGGCAGACCGTCGCGATCGCGATCATCGCGCGCTGGCACAGACCGCCGGAAAGTTGGAAGCTGTAGGCATCGGCGGCGCGCTCGGCATCGGGGAAGCCGACTTCGCGTAGAACGTCGAGGGTGGCCGCGCGGATCTCGCGTCGGCCGAGTTTGCGATGGCGGCGCAGGACGTCGCCGATCTGCTCCCCGATCGTGTGCATGGGCGAGAGGGCGGCCGTCGGCTCCTGGAACACCATCGAGATCCGGTCGCCGCGAACGGCCTGAAACGCGGCGCTCTCGAGCGGCAGGGCCGTCAGATCGAGAGTCTCGGCCTTGCGTGGGTCGCGGAACAGGATGCGCCCGCCGATGCGGTGAGCGGCGGCCGGCAGCAGACCGAGGATCGAGTGCGCCGTGACGGACTTGCCCGATCCCGACTCCCCGATCAGCGCGAGCGTGCGCCCGGGCTGCACCGCGAAGGACAGGTCGTCCACGGCCCGCACGCGCCCCTCCAGCGTGCGGAACTCGATCGACAGGTTCTCAACGGAAAGAAGCGGGGACATGCGACCTTCGCGAAGCGGCGCGCCCGGCACCCTCGGGCTCGTCGAAACAGCATGGCAGATCGACAGACGTCAGGGAAGCTTCAGGCCGAGGAGCAGAGCTTCGTGATACAGGAGGTCGACATCGCGTGCCTCAATGCCGTCCGCCGGCCGAAACCAGCGAGGTAGAGGGATCGCCTCCTGCCGTCCCCCACCGCCGGCCGGCGGCAGGAAGCGGCTGTCGATGGCGAGCACTCCCTCGTCGACGAGAAGGTCGGCAAGGTCCTGCGCGTGGTCTAGGAGGAGTTGCGGATCGCCGCAGTGGAGAAGGTCGTGGTGCAGGACATCATCGCCCTTGCGTACCAGGTGGATGAGGACGAGCGCCGGGCGTCCGGCGCCTGTGACGATGACCGAGCGAACCCCCAACCCCTCGTGATCGCCGGCAATCCTGCGCGCATCGGCATCGAGAAGGCCCTTTTCCGTCGACAGCCGGAGCGGGCCGGTCGAACGCGCCGCGCGCGGGACGAAGACCTCGCGCCGTTCGTCCAGCACATGAAAACCCAGCGCGCGGATGCGTCGCCCGGTGGCACGGCGCGCCGTCAGCGTGACGTAGGTCGTGTCGGGCCGTTCCATTCCCGCGCGCAGCAGTTCGTCGCCGATTCCCGTTCCCCGGTAGGCTCGCTCCAGATACCAAGCGCCGAGGTCGCAGAAGCGCCGCGGCCCGAGGCGCGTCGGCCGGTCGCTGTAGATGGTCGCCATGAAGCCGACCGGCCTGTCTCGATCCTCCACCAGCCAGCCATGCTCCAGGCCGGCTGGGCGCCAAGGGTCGTCGAGGACGCGGCGCCAGCGCTCGACCGGGATCTTCGTGTTCATCAGCCGATGCAGAAGCTCGGCGACCGGCTCGATGTCCCGCCGTCCGGCCGGCCGGACGAAGGGCTCAGACATAGGGCGCCTCGCCGGCCGGCGCGGAAAAGGCGGGAACCGGCCGGGCGAAATGCCGCAAGAGCGGCAGAAAGCTCTCGAGAAAGCCCCACGTCGCCTCGTCGTGGTCGAGGTGATGGGTGAGGAGGCCGAAGACCGCTGCCGTATCGGCGGGGTTTCGCTCCAGCCAGCCGAGGGTTTCGCGCAGGAGCTTCGCCTCGCCCGCAAAACGTGCCCCGCCCTTCCAACGCAGGACATCGAGATGGGCGTTCGCCACCGTGAAGCCACGTTCCCGTCGCTCGCCCTCCTCGCCAAACACGCTGAGGCCGACATAGCCGAGCGAGGGAAGGCGCTCCGTGATCCTCTCTTCGATGCGGTTCCACGGCGGAACCATGATCGGCCGGAAGCGCTCGCCGAAGGCTTTGGCGAGGCGTTGCCGACCGTCGTCCAGATCGTTGAGGATCGCCGACGTCTCGCGCCGGCCGCCACATTCCACGGCGCGCCCCGGGGGTACGGCCTCGTTGCGATGCGCGAAGCCGTGCTGCGCGACCGTGACGTCGGCGCTTGCCGCTGAAAGGGCCGATGGCAAGTCTGGGTCGAGATGAGCCGGCACGACGGCCAGGACAATCGGCAGCTCGTGGCGGCGAGACAGGTCGAGGAGCTTTGCCAGCGCCGGTGTCGGACGCACCGCGTCGTCGTCGCGCCACCAGACCCTCAAGGGGTGCCCCGCTTCGCTTCGCTGGCGAAGCGCAAAGGTCAGCGCGGCCCACTCATCGCGCGGATCTTCGATAGCCGTCACCCGCCTGTCCCCAGCAATGTGTATGCGTATTTATACGCGCTCGTCCTAACCCATCGCTCCGAAGAGCGAACCTGGTTTGTCTGGCGACGCCAGAGGGCGCGTCGCGCCGCTTCTTCCGCTCAGCCGAGATAGCGCCAAGGGAGCACGGCGGCGAGTGCAGAAGGAAGAAGCTGAGGGACGATCCGCACGACCTCGCCCTCGGAGCCGTCCCCGACCGCGGCGGCTGGGGCGGCGGGCAGCGCTTCCATGTCCTCTTCGGGGGCGGCGTCGAGAAAATGGATGCCGGCGAACGTCTCGCGACGGTAGACGAGCTTGGCCGGGCGAAGATTGTTGTCGCCCGTGATCATCACCTCGAAGGTCTTCGGCAGATGGACAGCGGTGTCCACCGTCAGGAGCGCACCGGTCTTGGAGACGTTGCGCACGACGCAATCGATCGTGGAGAAGCGGTTGTTGAACAGAACGCGCGCGCGCTTCAGCGTGCGCAGGCGCGGCGATACGCGGCGCTCGTCATGCTCCTCGGCTGCGATCGTGCCTTCCATAGGCGCCCTCGTCCAAAGTCGATGCTCGACGGGCGCACTATCGGCGCAGACGGTTTCGATTTCCTCAACACGACACAAGGGAACGAGAGGCCGGCGCCTCGTGCCGCCGGCCTCTTCCTGCTGTTAGTTGCGAGCCTTGTCGACGAGCGCGTTGGACTTGATCCACGGCATCATGCCACGCAGCTTCTCGCCCACTTCCTCGATCTGATGCGCGTCGTTGTTGCGGCGGATGCCCTTGAAGCGCGCGCCGCCCGAACGGTACTCCTGCATCCACTCAGAGGTGAACTTGCCGGTCTGGATGTCGGTGAGCACACGCTTCATCTCCGCCTTCGTCTCAGCGGTGATGATGCGCGGGCCGGAAACGTACTCGCCCCACTCCGCGGTGTTGGAGATCGAGTAGTTCATGTTGGCGATGCCGCCCTCATAGATGAGGTCGACGATTAGCTTCACCTCGTGCAGACATTCGAAATACGCCATCTCCGGGGCATAACCGGCTTCCACCAGCGTCTCGAAGCCAGCGCGGATGAGCTCGACGAGGCCGCCGCACAGGACGACCTGCTCGCCGAAGAGATCGGTCTCGCACTCTTCCTTGAAGTTGGTCTCGATAATGCCCGAACGCCCGCCGCCGACGCCGCAGGCGTAGGAGAGAGCGAGTTCCAGCGCGTTGCCCGAAGGATTCTGGTCGACGGCGACGAGGCACGGAACGCCACCGCCCTTCTGGTATTCGCCGCGCACGGTGTGGCCCGGGCCCTTGGGCGCGATCATGACCACGTCGAGCGTCTTCTTCGGCTCGATCAGGCCGAAATGCACGTTGAGGCCGTGCGCGAAGGCGATCGCCGCGCCATCGCGGATGTTCGGGGCGATCTCGTCCCGATAGATGTCGGCCTGCAGTTCGTCGGGCGTCGCCATCATCATAAGGTCGGCCCACTTCGCCGCCTCGGCGACGGTCATGACCTTGAAGCCGTCGGCCTCTGCCTTCTGGGCGGTGGCCGAACCGGCGCGCAGCGCGACGGCGACGTCCGTCGCGCCGGAATCCTTAAGGTTCAGCGCATGGGCGCGCCCCTGGCTGCCATAGCCAACGATCGCCACCTTGCGGCTCTTGATCAGGTTCAGGTCGGCATCGCGATCGTAATAGACCCGCATCGTCATTTCCTCT
Organism: Aureimonas mangrovi; assembly: GCF_014058705.1. NCBI lineage: Bacteria > Pseudomonadati > Pseudomonadota > Alphaproteobacteria > Hyphomicrobiales > Aurantimonadaceae > Aureimonas > Aureimonas mangrovi. The sequence continues at coordinate 1,362,835 of NZ_CP059692.1, read as the reverse complement.
CTTGGTTCTGTTCGGGCGCTCGCCCGTCTTTCCCATGGGCTCCGTAGAGAGCCATGAACTGCTCGCTCGCCCGCCGCGCTTGGCCTGCCAGCTCCTCGTGCGAGGGCACGGGCCGCTCGCCGAGAAGAAGCCGGATCTGCAGATCACGCACGACGAGGCCGAAGAAGGTGTGGAAGGCCGTGTCCCGATCCTCGAACGAAAGGAGCCCTCGCCGCTTTCCCTCGTCGAGGAGCGGCGCCAGCCTGCGCCCCATCGCGACGGGGCCGTTCTCCAGAACGACGGCGCCGAGATCGCGCTTGTCCGTGCCAGCATGGCCGACCGCCAGACGGTTCAGCGCGATCGAGGTGGAGCCTGCGATAACGGTCAGCCAGTCTGTCGCGAAGAGGCGCAGACGCTCGGCCAGAAGCGCGGCGTCCAGCTCCTCCGGGCCGGCCGGCACGGCCCGCACCTTGGAGGCCTGTCGCTGGACGGTGGCGGTCAGAAGCCCGTCGCGTCCGCCGAACCACTTGTAGAGCGTTTCCTTGGAACAGTTCGCGCGGCGCGCGACGGCGGCCATCGTCAGCCCGCTGCCCGAAGAGACGAGCAGCGACAGCGCCGCGTCGAGCACTTCGCCCTGCCGCTCGCTCCAGCCTTCACCGCCTGCCTCGCTCAACGCGCCACCTCTCGAATTGAAGTACCGTACGTTACGGTACGGCCGAGATAGCAGAGGTTCTTGAGGCAGGCAAGCTACAGCTCCGATGGGAGCCTTAACGCGGCGACAGCGCCACGATGAACCGGCCGACCGTTGCGTGCATGCCGTATTCCAGCGCGTCTGCCGTCAGTCCGTGCCCGATCGAGACTTCCTCGATGAAGGGCAGCCGCTCGATCAGCGCCGGCAGATTGGCGACAGTCAGATCGTGGCCGGCGTTCAGGCCGAGGCCGAGGGCGCGAGCCTCATCACCCGCTCTGCCCAGGCGTTCCAGCTCCCGCGCGGCGACGGTCGGATCGGCGAAGGTGCCGCCATAAGGGCCGGTGTAGAGCTCCAGCCGGTCGACGCCCATCGCGGCCGCGATCCCGAACCCCTTCGGGTCGGGGTCCGCGAAGAGCACGACGCGGGCGCCTGCCTTCTTCAAGCGTTCGACGACCGGTGCCAGCATCGCCTCGTGTTCGGCGAAGTTCCAGCCGTGATCCGATGTCGGCTGGGATGGATGGTCGGGCACCAATGTCACCTGTTCGGGCCTCACCGAAAGGGCGAGGTCCAGAAACTCGGGCGTCGGATAGCCCTCGATATTGAACTCGGCTTTCGGGAACTCGGCATCGATCAGCGCGCGAAGGTCAGGAAGATCGCTGAAGCGGATATGACGCTCGTCCGGTCGCGGATGCACCGTGAGCCCGGCAGCGCCGGCCGCCAGCGCGATCCGCCCCATGCCGGTCACGCTCGGCCAGGGCAGATCGCGGCGGTTGCGCAGCATGGCGACGGCGTTGAGGTTCACGGACAGGACGGTGGACATGCGCGCTCGGCTCCGCTGGGGTGACGGCGAGGCATACCCCAGCACCTCGCCTGTTTCCATCACGCGGAAGCGCCAAAGGTTGACTCTTCCCACCCCTCCCCTCTCTCCCAGCGGGCAGACGATTTCCAGACTTGGCGCAGAAAGGGCGGGAGAGCAGCATGAGCGTGAGAAGCAGGATCGTTCCGGTGGTGGTCGCCGGCGTCGTGGGCATCGGCATAGGCTGGCTTCTCGCCCCCGACATCTCTGCCGTGCGTGACGATTTCGCCGCACGCTTCAACGAGCAGACGCCACTGATTCAAGGGCTCCAGACGAGCGTTGCAGACATTCAGGCGCGCATGGGCGCAATGCCGGACGCGCAGGCCATCGAAGCCGCGATCCAGGCACAGCTCGCCGCGTCCGAGGAGCGGATAACGACCCTTGTCAACGACGAGGGTCGCTCGCAGCCGATTACGGATGGGCTCGAGGACGTTCGAGGCCGCCTCGACGCGATTTCGCAGGAGGTGACGGGGCTCCGTGAGGACATGGCCGCCAGCGCGCAGGCGCAGAGTGAGGCCGCAGCCCAGCCCGCCGAGGACGAGGCCGGCAGGCTGGCCAGTGAGATCGGCGCGACCGGCGCCGTTCTCCTGCCCGGTCAGGGCGCGATCTTCGGCGGCAACCGCATCGACCTGACCGAACTCGACGCCGAAGGCGGTACCGCGACGATGACGCCGGAGGGCGGCGAGGCCACGAACGTCGCCGAGGGTGACACGGTGCAGCTTTCCGAGACCTGCACCGTCCGTCTCGCCGGCATCGCATCAGGTGCGGCCTATCTGGCACCGGAGGAGTGCACGGAAACGGCCGCAACTCAGGAGGCCGCACCGGAAGGTCAGGCGCAGCAGCCGGGCTCTGGCGCACCGGCATCGCCGACGCAGGACAATCAAGCTCCCGCGGCCGGCGCGGCGCAGGATCAGCAGTCCGGTACTCAGACGCCCGCCGAGGGCGCGCAGGCTGTGCCGGACCAGCAGCCCGGACAAGCGCAGGAGAACGCGCCGAACGCCGGCCAGCCCCAGGGTGGAGGCCAGCCAGCGCAGTAGTCGAGATGACGGGGCCGGCTCCGAGAGCCGGCCCCGTCATCTGCTCGCAAGCCTATTGAACGTCGGCGGCTAGCGCACGATCGTCAGCTTCTCCGCCGCGCGCGTGATCGCCGTGTAGAGCCAGCGTTCGCGCGTATCACGGAACGCCCAGCTCTCGTCGAACAGCATGACGTCGTTCCACTGCGAGCCCTGCGCCTTGTGGACCGTCAGGGCATAGCCATAGTCGAAATCGTCGAAGCGCTTCTTCGTCGCCCAGGGAACCTCGGCCGTGGGGTCCTCGAAAGCCGCTTTCAGGAGCTTGATCTTGGCCGCGCCCCGATCGATGTCGTCGTCCGGCTTCACGATGAGGTTCGTGCCGGGCTTCACCTTCTCGGGCGAGGCCGTCAGCACCTGCCACAGAGAGCCGTTCAGCAGGCCCTTGGCGGGATCGTTGCGCAGGCAGACGAGCTTGTCGCCAGCCTGCGGCAGAGCGCCCTGAAACCCTTTCAGTTCGCGCAGCCGGCCGTTGTAGAGCCGCCGCGTGCGATTGGTCCCGACGAGCACCTGATCGGCCGCGAGAACCGCGTCACGCTCGACCTGCCGCTTCGTGATGACCCGCGCCGTCCCGTAGTCGCCGAAGTCGATGTCGCGTCCCTCGCGCACGGCCGACGCCATCTCGAGGATCGGGTTGTCGCGCGCCTGCCGGTGGATTTCTGTGAGGAGGAAATCGGGCTCGGCCTCCGTGAAAAAGCCTCCGCCCGATACGGGCGGAAGCTGAGCGGGGTCGCCCAGGACGAGGATCGGCGTCCCGAAGCTCATCAGGTCGCGGCCCAGCGCCTCGTCGACCATCGAGCATTCGTCGACGACGATCAGCTTGGCCTTGGCGGCAGGGCTCTGCCGGTTGAGCGAGAAGGCTGGGGAGACACGTGCCGTGCCCGTCGTCTCGTCGGACACCGTCTCCTCGCCTCGCGGACGATAGATCAGCGAGTGGATCGTCTTGGCGCTCTTGGCACCCTTCGAACGAAGGACCTGTGCCGCCTTGCCGGTGAAGGCGGCGAACTGCACCTGCCCATCCAGCCCTTCGGCGAAATGGCGGGCAAGCGTCGTCTTGCCCGTGCCGGCATAGCCAAACAGGCGAAAGACCGGCTGATCGGGATGCTTGAGCCATTCGGCGACGCGCGTCAGCGCCTCGTCCTGCTGCGGGGAGAATATCATGCACCCGCGTCGCAGAATTGGCGGCGCCGGGCAAGCGTCAGTTGGCGACGAGTGGCCAGATGGTCAGAAGCAGCAGCACGCCCATGACGATGTTGAAGATCCGCAGCCGCCGCTGATCCTCCAGAAAGCGCCGTAGCGCCATGCCGAAGCCGGTCCAGATCGACACGCTGGGGAAGCCGACGATCGTCACCGTCGCCGCGACCAGCAGCACGGAAACGATGGGCGATTCGGCACTGGCATAGGCGCCCATCGCGACGAGCGCCATCGCCCAGGCCTTCGGGTTGATCCACTGGAAGACGGCGGCTTCCATGAAGGTCATGGGCCGAGCCTGGGCCTTCTCCACCTTCCCGAGCGCGCTGGAGAACGCGATCTTCCAGGCCAGCCAGGCGAGATAGGCCGCGCTCGCGATCTTCATCGCCATCTCCAGCGCCGGGTACGCATGGAGAAGCGCGCCGAGGCCGAAGCCGACGGCAAGCAGGAGCACGCAAAAGCCGAAGGCGATACCGAACATGTGCGGCACCGTCCGGCGGAATCCGAAGTTCACGCCCGACGTCATCAGCATGAAGTTGTTCGGCCCCGGCGTGACCGAACCGACGAAGGCGAAGGTCGCTAGCGCGAGAAAGAGCTCGTAAGCCATCGAAGATTTCCGGATCGGATTGCGGCGCTGCCGCGATAGCTCGGCGTCAGGCGTCGAGCATGCCATCCTTGCCGCGGCTCATCGCGGCGACCCCAGTGCGACATACCTCGATGAGACCGATCGGCGACATGATCGCGATGAACTTCTCGATCTTCGAGGACTTGCCGGTGATCTCGAAGACGAAATGCTCGATCGTCGAATCGATGACCTTGGCTCGGAAGGCGTCGGCGAGACGCAGCGCCTCGACGCGATTGTCGCCGGTGCCCGCCACCTTGACGAGGGCGAGTTCGCGCTCGATCGGCCCATCTTCGGCGGAACGGCGCGCATCGAGCGTCAGGTCGACGACGCGGTGGACGGGCACGATCCGGTCGAGCTGGCTTTTCAGCTGCTCGATCACTGGCGGCGCGCCGCGCGTGACGATGGTGATGCGAGACAGATGCTTGGCGTGCTCGGTCTCGGAGACCGTCAGGCTCTCGATATTGTAGCCGCGCCCCGAGAAGAGGCCGATGACGCGGGCCAGCACGCCCGGTTCGTTGTCGACGATGATCGCGAGCGTGCGCGCCTCGTCGGCCGGCTTCTCGTCGGTGATGAAATAGGCGGAGGCAGGCGGCTGCAGGGCGTTGCTCATCGAATGTCCAATAGCGGGAATGAGGAGTGGTCTCGGAGCGATCGTTCAGACCAGCGCCTTGCCCTTGGCGTCGATGGCGTTGGCGACGCGCTCGTCACTCGCCTCGTCGGGCAGAAGGATTTCGTTGTGCGCCTTGCCGCTCGGAATCATCGGGAAGCAATTGGTGAGGTTCTGCACGCAGCAGTCGAAGATCACCGGCCGCTTCACGTCGATCATTTCCTGGATCGCGCCGTCAAGATCGCCGGCCTTCTCCACGCGCAGCCCGACGCCGCCATAGGCTTCGGCGAGCTTCACGAAGTCCGGCAGCGCCTCGGAATAGGAGTGCGAAAGGCGATTGCCGTGCAGGAGCTGCTGCCACTGCCGCACCATGCCCATGTACTGGTTGTTAAGGATGAAAATCTTGATCGGTGCGCCGAACTGCACGGCCGTCGACATCTCCTGCATCGTCATCTGCACCGAGGCATCGCCCGCGATGTCGATCACCAGTGCGTCCGGGTGAGCGATCTGCACGCCGAGCGCGGCGGGCAGCCCGTAGCCCATGGTGCCGAGCCCGCCCGAGGTCATCCAGCGGTTGGGTTCCTCGAAGCCGTAGAACTGTGCGGCCCACATCTGATGCTGGCCGACTTCCGTGGTGATGTAGGTGTCGCGGTCCTTCGTCAGCTCGTACAGCCGCTTGATCGCCTGCTGCGGCATGATCACATCGCCCTCCTGATGGAAGGCGAGGCAGTTGCGCGCGCGCCAGTCGTCGATGCGACCGTGCCACGCGGCCAGCGCCTGCGCATCCGCTTTCGCGCCGGTTTCCGTCCAGGCCGCGAGGAGATCCCTCAGGACATGCGCGACATCGCCGATGATCGGCAGGTCCACGCGCACCGTCTTGTTGATCTGCGAGGGATCGATGTCGATATGGATCTTCTTCGAGTTCGGCGAGAAGGCATCGAGCCGGCCGGTGATGCGGTCGTCGAAACGCGCGCCGATGCAGACCATCACGTCGCAATCGTGCATGGCGAGGTTGGCCTCGTAGGTGCCGTGCATGCCGAGCATGCCGAGCCATTTGTCGCCGCTCGCCGGATAGGCGCCGAGCCCCATCAGGGTCGAGGTGATCGGGAAGCCCGTCGCCGCCACCAGTTCCCTCAGGAGGCGCGAGGCCTCTGGCCCGGCATTGATGACGCCGCCGCCCGTATAAAAGATCGGCTTCCTCGCCGAGGCCATCAGTTCGACGGCGGCACGGATCCGGCCCGCGTCGGCGTCGAGCTTCGGCTGGTAGCGCTGGCGCGCTGTCGCGGACGGCGGCGGCGTGTAGGTGCCCGTCGCGAACTGGACGTTCTTCGGGATGTCGACGACGACCGGCCCAGGCCGTCCCGTAGTGGCGACATGGAATGCCTCGTGCAGGATCTCGGCGAGATCCTCGACGTCCTTCACCAGCCAGTTGTGCTTGGTGCAGGGTCGCGTGATGCCGACCGTGTCGCATTCCTGAAAGGCATCCGAGCCGATCAGCGGCGTCGGCACCTGCCCGGTGATGCACACGAGCGGAATGGAATCCATCAGCGCATCCTGCAGCGGCGTGACCATGTTCGTCGCACCCGGCCCGGACGTGACGAGAACGACGCCCGGCTTGCCGGTGGAGCGCGCATAACCCTCGGCAGCGTGGCCCGCGCCTTGCTCGTGGCGCACGAGGATGTGCTCGACGTCACTCTGCTGGAAGATCGCGTCGTAGATCGGCAGGACGGCCCCGCCGGGATAGCCGAAGAGATGCGCGACGCCGTGGTCCTTCATCGCCTGGACCACCATCTGTGCGCCCGTCATCTGGCGAATGCCGGTATCGATCGTCCTGTCGTCCATGACCGCTGTTCCGTCCCTGTGGTCTTTTCCGCGCCGTTCCGGCAGCGGTGATCTTCTGAAATCCGGGCAACAAAAAAGGCCCTCTAGGGGGCCTTGGTCAGCGCACACGTGGCATCAGCCGGGCGGTCCGTCAGACCGCCTCGCGTGTGCGCCAGCTTACGAGAATGAGCATCTTTTTCATGAAGCCGGATGCTAGCGATGCTTCACCAATGCGTCAAACGAAAAAGATCAGGCACGCAGTTTCGCCATCGCCTGCCCCGGATCGAGGTCCGGCACGCGAATGTGCCCGAAGCGCGCGAGGAGCAGGCAGTAGGCAGCGAAGGCGATCAGACCTACGCCGGTGGCAGCCAGCAGCGGACCACCGAACGGCCATGTCGAAATCTGGTAAAGCGCATCCTGGATGCCCGGTGTGTCCTCCGGCGACCAACGGGCGACGCTGGTGAAGAACAGGATCGCCAGCGCCGCGAAGACGATCGCGCGAGCGGAGAGTCCGGCCTGACAGACACGGATCATCCACCCGGCATGCTTCGGCGGCAGCGACAGGAAGCGCAGGAAATCCCCGCTCCAAGCCTTCTTGAGATGCGCAGCGGCAACGCCGAGAAGAACGATGCCGATCGGGATCGTGAACCATGGGCCGAAGACCGGCGCCCAGGCCTCGACGACGCCGGCGGAGCCGCCCTCCCCGCTGGCCGACGACAGGCCGAAGAGCAACGAACCGGCATAGATGGTGAGAAAGAGATAGATGCAGCCGGAAAGGAAACGGCCGGCGCGCGTCGCGAGCCCCCTGGCGTCCGTCCCGTATCCGTCGGCATCGAGGAAGGCCTGGAGGAAACGCCAGATCGCAAAGGACGGCAGCGCGAGGACCAGAAGCACCAGCATGACACCGCCGACCGGGGTGCTCACGATCTCTCGGATCGCCTCGCGCTCGTTCATGATCTCACCGGCGGCGAAGGCCGAACGGAAAGCGAAGTAGCCGATGGTAAAGAAGACGAGCGCGCGAGCCAGATAGCCGAGGCGCGCCGCCTTCTCTAACGCCTCGCGATGGTCGTTCGGAACGGCGTCGATCATGTTGCTCAGTCCGTTCTCTGTCGCTTCGTCGACACAGAAACAGGGCGCGGCCATCAGAGTTCCAGAAGAGCCGCCTCGGCGCTTTCGATCCGCTGCCATTCGGGGCCAAACTGGTTGCGAAACCACGTTTCCTGACGCTTGGCGTATTGCCGCGTTCGGGTGATCGCAGCCGCGCGTGCCGCCTCCGGCGTCACTTTACCCGCCTGCGCCGCCACGAGTTCGGTCAGCCCGATGGCCTTGGCGGCGAGCCCGTCCATTGCGCCGGGACGTGCGGCGAAGGCGAGCGCCTCCTCCATCGCGCCCGCCGCCAGCATCGCGTCGAACCTCGCCGCGATGCGCTCGCGCAGAAGATCGCGTGGCGGTGCGATAACGATCCGGCGCACGCGACCGGCCGGGATCAGCGCTTTGGTTGTCAAACTGCCCGGCGGCGTGACGGCCTCGCTCAGTTCGAGAGCGCGTGTGATCCGTTGAGGGTCGCTCGCGCGAATTCTGGATGCCGCTTCCGGATCGCGCTCGGCGAGAACGGCGTGGAGCCTGGCCGGCCCCTCCTGCGCCATCCGGGCCCGCCAGAACGTGCGAGCCGCCTCGGGGACGACAGGCTTGTCGCCGAGACCACCCTCGAGCGCCGTGAAGTAAAGCCCCGTGCCGCCGCAGAAGACGGGGATTGCTCCCCTCGAAGTGATTTCGGGCAGGAGCGCGGCCACCTCGCGAGACCAGTCGCCCGCCGAGTAGGGCGCCGCCGGATCGCGGTGCCCGTAGAGATGATGGAGCACGCCGCCCATGTCGGACGGCTCGGGCCGCGCGGAGAGAATGCGCAGACCGTCATAGACCTGCATGGAATCTGCGTTGACGACCTCTCCTCCGAACGCGCGCGCGAGTTCGACGGCGAGTGCGGATTTGCCGCTGGCTGTCGGCCCGGCTATCAGGATGGCGCTCGGCCCTACCGCGTTCTTCAAGGCACCCCGCAAATGTTCGTCGCCACGCTGATCTCCGCCCGAAACGATCCGCGCGTGAACCGCACGCTCGCATCCGAAGCCGTTGATCGCGCCGGCGTCGGCGACGTCCACTGGCTGGAAGACGGCGTCGCATGCGACATCGTCATCGAGCAGCCGATGACGTCCGACATCGTCGACAGCCTGCACCGGCTCGCGCGCGAGGAGGCGGTCGACTGCGTGGTGCAGCAGCTGGCCGGCCGGCGCAAGCGCCTTCTCCTCGCCGACATGGATTCCACGATGATCGAGCAGGAGTGCATCGACGAACTGGCGGACGCGCTGGGCATCAAGGACAAGGTCGCCGGAATCACTGCGCGCGCCATGAACGGCGAGATCGCCTTCGAGCCGGCCCTTCGCGAGCGCGTGGCGCTCCTGCGCGACCTGCCCGTCTCCGTCATCGACGAGGTGATCGAAAAGCGCATCACGCTGGCCGAGGGCGGGCGCGAACTCGTGGCCACGATGCGCTTGAACGGCGCGCGCACCGCGCTCGTCTCCGGTGGCTTCACCGCCTTCACCTCGGTGATCGCGGAGCGGCTCGGCTTCGACGAAAACCGCGCCAACACGCTGAACGCCACGGACGGCAAGCTCGACGGAACGGTCGGCGAGCCGATCCTCGGTGCACAGGCCAAGCTGGACGCCCTCAATGCCATCGCGGAGGAGCATGGGCTGCGGCTCGCGGACACGATGGCTGTGGGCGACGGCGCGAACGATCTGCCGATGATCCTTGCCGCCGGCTCGGGCGTCGCGATCCACGCCAAGCCGACCGTCGCGGCCAAGGCGCCGTTTCGCATTGATCACGGCGACCTGACCGCCCTCCTGTTCATGCAGGGCTACCGCGCACGGGACTTCCACACGCGCTGAAGCGAAATAGCCTGATCAGTCCAGCGGAACGACGACGAAGCGCAGGTCGCCGTTGCCCTCGGAGATCAGGATCAGCGCGTTGCGCTGGCCGCTCTCGCGCAGTTCGCCCAGCCGTGTGCGAACGGCATCGGCACTGCCGACGCTTTCCTGTGCGATCTCGACGATGACCAAGCCAGCCTCGATGCCTTCTTCGGCCGCGCTCGAGTCCGGATCGACCTCCTCGACCACGACCCCGTTCACGGCTTCCGCGATGGAGAAGCGCTCGCGCAGTTCGGCGGTCAGATCGGTCAGCCGCATGCCGAGCGTGGGCGAGCGCGCGGGCGCCTGCTCGGCGTCCTCCGCGGGCTCGCCGCCTTCCACCTCGTTCGCGGACGCCTCCTCGTTGCCTTCCAATCGCCCGAGCGTGATCTCGGCCGAGAGTTGCTCGACCGGCGCATCCGCATTCTCCTTGCGCAGGAGATCGATCGTCACCGTGCTGCCGACCGGCGTTTCCGCGACGATGCGTGGCAGATCGCGCGAAGTCTCGACCTCCCGCCCGTCGAAGCCGACGATGACGTCGCCGACCTCGATCGAGCCGCCGTCCGAAGGGCCGTTCGGCACCACGCCCATGACGAGCGCGCCCCGTGCCTCCGGCAGGCCCAGGCCTTCCGCGATCTCCTCCGTCACCGCCTGCAGGCGGATGCCGAGCCAGCCGCGGCGCGTCTCGCCGAATTCACGAAGCTGGCCGATGACGTTTTCGGCGAGTTGGGCCGGGATCGAGAAGCCGATGCCGATTGAGCCGCCCGTCGGCGAGATGATCGCGGTGTTGATGCCGACGACACGCCCGTACATGTCGAAGAGCGGGCCGCCGGAATTGCCGCGATTGATGGCCGCGTCCGTCTGGATGAAATCGTCGTAGGGCCCGTCGGTGATGCGCCGGCCGCGTGCCGAGACGATGCCGACCGTCACCGATCCGCCGAGGCCGAACGGGTTGCCGATCGCCATCACCCAGTCGCCGATGCGCACCTCGTCCGAGCGCCCGAAGGAAACGGCCGTGAGCGGACGGTCGGGCTCGACCCGCAGGACCGCGATATCGGTCGCCGGATCGACGCCGACGATGCTCGCTTCCAGGCTTCGCCCATCGGCGAAATTGATGGTGATTTCGTCCGCATCGGCGATGACGTGATTGTTGGTGACGACGATGCCGCTCTCGTCGATAACGAAGCCCGAGCCGAGCGACTGGACGCTGCGTGAGGCATTTCCGTCTTCGCGCAGAAGCTCGTCGAAGAAGTCCTGCAGCGGCGAGCCGTCCGGCGCGTCGAGCGGCGGCAGCCCGCGCCCGGCGGCGGGCACGTTCTGCGATGTCGAGATGTTGACCACAGCGTCGAGCAGGCCTTCGGCGAGATCGGCGACCGAGGCCGGCCCCTGCATGCGCGGCTGCGCCGATGCGGCCGGCACGCCCTGCGCCTCGGGCTCCATCGTGGTCGCGGTCGGCGGCTGCGGAGCGATCGCCTCGCCTTCGGCCGGCGGCTCGATGACGCCTTGAGCAAGGACCGGCGAGGCGAGGACACCTCCGGCGAGGCAGGCGGCGAGAAGCGTGCGCAGGGTCGTCATCGCGGGTCCATATCTCCGCCCGTGCCATATCTCGGCGTGGCCTCGCCTTGGAGGCAAGCGGACAAAAGCGGTGGAATCAAGGGCCGGACATGGAAACGCCCGCCGGTGGGGCGGGCGTCTCGTCTCATGCCGGCGGTCAGTTGGCCGGAGCTGGCTGAGCAGGTGCTGTGTCCGCGGGGACCTCTTCTGCCTCACCCTCCGGTGCGTCCGAACCGAGAACGCTCGGCGGCTCCTCGCCGGCGGCGATGGCCCGCGCTGCTGCCTCCGCCGCCTCGCGTGCGGCCTGCGCGCCGGGGGTCAACTCGGCCGGTGAGGCCTCGTTGGCCGCCCCCTGATCGCCTTCGATCTCTTCGTCCTCTCCCGCTCCGGCAGCCGGCGGCGTGGTCGGCGCAGCGGCGCCACCGCCGAAGGTCGTGCCCTCCGGCAGATCCACATTGGCGTTGAAGTAGCGGAAGAAGTCGCTGTCAGGCGACAGCACCATCGTGGTGCCCGCGTTCTCCATCGCGCCGCGGTAGGCCTGCATTGAGCGGTAGAATTCGAAGAACTCCGGGTTGGCGCCGAAGGCACCGGCGAAGATCGAATTGCGCTCGGCCTCGCCCTCACCCTGGAGGATCTCGGCATCGCGCCGCGCACCGGCGATCGTCTCGACGACCTCACGGTCGGCGGCAGCGCGGATCTCGGCGGCCGCCACGCGCCCGTTGGCGCGAAGGCCTTCGGCCTCGGCGGTACGCTCGGTGCGCATGCGCTCGAACGTCTGGCCCGCGACATCGCCGCCCAGATCGGTCCGGCGGATGCGCACATCATCCAGCGAGAGGCCAAGATTCTCGGCTTCGGGCCGAACCTGGTCCCGCACCTCGACCATCATCGCAACGCGCTCGTCGGACAGGGCCGATTCGAAGGAACGACGGCCGTAGACGGCGCGGATGGCCGAATCGAAGCGGCTGCGCAGGCGCTGCTCGGCCACCTCGAGACGGCCGCCATCGACGTTCTGACGGAACTGGCCGGCGTTCTGGATGCGGTAAACGAGGAAGGCGTCCACGTCGTAGAAGAGGCCTTCGGCCGTCTGCACGCGCAGCGGGCCAAGATCGAGCCGCTGGCGCATGTCCGACAGCTTCTGCACGTTATCGGCGCGCGCGAAGGAGAAGGGCAGCTTGAAGTAGAGACCCGGCTCGTCGATGACGCGCTGGATTTCACTGAAGCGCAGGACGATCGCCTTCTCCCGCTCGTTCACGATGAACATCGAGTTGTAGAGGACGAAAAGCCCCGCCGCCACGATGGCGAGGAATGCGTAGGCGCGGTTGCTCATCAGTTGCCTCCCTGCGCGAGCGACTGACGGGTAACCGACCCGGGCGAGATCGAAGAGGTCGTGCCACTGCTGGGCGCAGCACCGGCACCGCCAAGGCCGCCGCCCGGCTGGTTCTGGTCCTGGTTCTGACGGCGGGTCTGGCCCTGCCGCTCGACTTCCGTCAGCGGCAGATAGGGCACGACGCCCTGGCCGCCGGCGGCGCGCTCATCAACGAGAACCATGTTGGAATCCCCGAGAACCGCCTGCATGGTCTCGAGATAGAGACGACGACGCGTGACGGCGGGGGCCTGCTCGTACTCGGTCAGGATCGAGGTGAAGCGCTGCGATTCACCCTCGGCCTCCTGCACGACGCGGTTCTTGTAGGCCGCGGCTTCCTCGCGGATCTGGACCGCTTCGGAGCGTGCCTCGCCGAGCCGCTGGTTCTGGTACTGCTGGGCTTCGGAAACGAAACGCGTCTGGTCCTGACGCGCGCGCTGCACCTCCTCGAACGCGCCGGCGACTTCGGCCGGCGGAGCGGTGTCCTCGATGGTGATGGCGTTGACGTTGATGCCGAGGCCGTAGCTGTCGATCGTGTTCTGCGTGATCGCCTCGACCTCCTGGGCGATGCCGACACGGTCGGCGCGGAACAGCGCTTCGACGCGCGAGCGCCCGACGACCTCGCGCATGGCGCTTTCGGCGACCTGCCGCAGCATACCCTGCGGATCGTCGACGTTGAACAGGAAGGCCTGCGGGTCGGTCACCTGGTAGAGGACGGAAAACTGGACGTCGACGAGGTTCTGGTCGCCGGAAAGCATCTGCGTGCCGCCGGAGACGTTGCCGCTCTGCTGCTGGCTGGAATTGGCGTTGGCGCCGATCGAGATCTGGTTCTCGAAGGCCGGCACCGTCTCGAGCGTCTGGAACGGCCAGTAGATCAGATGAAGGCCCTCGGTGAGCGTCACTTCGCTCGGCTGGCCGAAGGTCAGCTTCACACCGAGCTGGTCGGGCTCGATGAAGCGCACGGCGTTGAACAGCCAGACGACCGCGAGGCCGACGACGATCAGGCCGCCGAAGGCCGCGATGCCGCCGGCGCCGGGCGCGCCGCCACCACCGCCGCCCCCGGGCATGGCCCGGCGCAGCCGATCCTGTCCGCGGCGCAGGATGTCTTCGAGATCGGGCGAGTTACCGCCGCCGCCCGGGCGCGGCGCCTGCGGCCCCTGCCCCCAAGGGCCGCCACCATTGCCGCCGCCGCTACCCTTCCAGCCGCCGTTCCCCGTCTGATTGCTCCAGGGCATGTACGTCCTTCCATCCAAAGGTCGCGCGAACGTCTCGCGCGCGGCCTCGTTCCAAGCTGTCCGGCACTTATAGGAACAGGACGCAATTCTTTCAACGAAATCACGGCTTTTCGAAGCCGCGCGATCGGCGATGGTTAGCGATGTTTGCGGCTTGGCGTTGCCGCTTCCGACACAGGCCCGCTCTTCTGGATCTGCCCCGCTTTTTACGGTGCTTTTTCCGTTGCCGTTCGAACGAAGGACAGGAAGCGGGCGTCCGCGCTGTCCTTGTCGCCTCGGCTCATGGCTACGTCCGACGTCGTTTTCCACTGGTTCGAGTCGAGCTCGGGAAAGCTCGTGTCGCCCTGCGGATCGATCTCGACTCGGGTCATCTCGACGCGATCGATGAAGGCCATGAAGGCCCGATAGATCTCGCCTCCGCCCGCGATCACGATTTCGTTCGTCCCGCGTGCGCGCGCACAGGAAGCTGCGATGCTCATAGCCTCGTCCATGCTCCCGGCGGCCAGCGCGCCGTCGATCGGCGGGGTACCGCTGCGCGTGACGACGATCGTGTCACGCCCATCGAGCACGCGCCCGATCGATTCGAGGGTCTTGCGGCCCATGATCATCGGGCGGCCCATCGTGAGCGCGCGATAGCGCTTGAGGTCGCTCGGAAGCTTCCACGGCATCTCGCCCTCGCGCCCGATCACCCCGTTTCGCGCCGCCGCCACCACCGCGACGACGGTGAATGTCTCTTCATTCAAGACGTACATCAGACGGCGATCGGTGCGCGGATCGACTCCTGCGCCTCGTAGCCTTCGACGGCAATGTCCTCGTAGCGGAAGGCGAAGAGGTCGCGGATTTCCGGGTTCAGCGCGAGGTGCGGCAGCGGACCGGGCGTGCGCGAGAGCTGCAGCCGGGCCTGGTCGAAATGGTTATGGTAGAGATGGGCGTCGCCCAGCGTGTGCACGAAGTCGCCGGCCTTCAGCCCGCAGGCCTGCGCCACCATATGCGTGAGCAAAGCGTAGGATGCGATGTTGAACGGCACGCCGAGGAAGATGTCGGCCGAGCGCTGGTAGAGCTGGCAGGACAGCTTGCCGTCCGCCACGTAGAACTGGAACAGGCAGTGGCACGGCGGCAGCGCCATTTCGTCCACCAGCGCCGGGTTCCAGGCCGAGACGATCAGCCGCCGCGAGTTCGGGTTCTTGCGGATCGCCTCGACGACGTCCGAGATCTGGTCGACATGGCCGCCGTCATAGTCGGGCCAGGAGCGCCATTGCGAGCCGTAGACCGGGCCGAGATCGCCGTTCTCGTCGGCCCACTCGTCCCAGATCCGCACGCCGTTGGCCTTGAGGTAGGCGATATTGGTGTCGCCCTTCAGGAACCACAGGAGTTCGTGGACGATGGAGCGGATGTGCAGCTTCTTCGTCGTCAGAAGCGGGAAGCCGGAGGAAAGGTCGAATCGCATCTGGTGCCCGAAGATCGAGCGCGTACCAGTTCCCGTACGGTCGCCACGATCCACGCCTTCGTCCATCGCAAGGCGAAGGAGCGCAAGATACTGCTCGTCCGTGCGGTTGCTCATATTCTGCGGTCGATCAAGCATGGCATTCTCCGAACGGACGCCGGACTGCTCGTGTCGCCTGAGCGCGCGCCGTTGAATAGAGGCGCGAGCCACTCTTCGGTGGATAAGCGCGCGGTCGCCTGTGACGGGGCTGTGGATAAACTGGGGAATGCCGTGAAAGAATGTAACCCTTTCCGAACCGCTTCACCCTCGCTATATTCGCTCTTGCCGGGCACCCGCCCGGCTATGGCGATAAACGGCCGATGTAATAAGCCTTTCGGACCCGGGGGCGGTACCCGGCGCCTCCACCTGAGTTCACCGCGCGGTGGATTGAGGCGGGGGCGAAATAGGATCGACGAGGGTGTAAAGATCGTTCTTTCGCTCGGCATGGTACCACCGTTATCGGGCTGTAAAAATAGTTGCCAACGACAACTATGCGGAAGCACGTCTCGCCGCTTAATGCGGTGCGATAGCTTCAATTCAAGCCCTAGTGGTTCGCACTTCTAGGCGGGGCCCGGAGGCGCCTGGCAACAGAAGCCTCCACCTTTTCCCGGCCCGCTCTTCCCCCGCGGGCCATCGTGCGGTTATGACGATGCGTCCTGTTTCGCTCGTCGCGATCCGCAGGGCGCATACGAGGATGTTCCGGAGCGCCAGGGCTCAGCCCACCGCCCCCCGGAAGAGCGCAGGTTGATCATGGGTCAGGATCTCATCCGTTACGATATTCTGGCGCAGGACGCGCTACGCGGCGTAATCCGCAAGGTGCTGACGGAGGTGGTGAAGACCGGCCTTCCGGGCGAGCACCACTTCTTCATCACCTTCCTGACCTCAGCGCCGGGTGTGCGCCTCTCCTCGCGCCTGCGCGAAAAATATCCCGAGCTGATGACGATCGTCGTCCAGCATCAGTACTGGGACCTTTCCGTCAACGACACCTCGTTCGAGATCGGTCTCTCCTTCTCCGACATCCCGGAGCGCCTGCTGATCCCGTTCGCGGCAATCCGTGGTTTCTACGATCCGGCCGTAAACTTCGAACTGGAGTTCGACGTGCGCGATGTCGAGGCGGCGAACGAAGGCACCGAGGAGCCGGCGCCCGCGCCGACGCCCATCGCCGCCGTGCCGAGCACGCGCCCGGCGCCGGCGAAGGGGCCGAAGGCCGCGCCCGCCGCCGAGAAGGCCAAGGATGAGAGCGGCGAGACCACCGAGGAACCCGCGGCCGAAAAGTCCGCCGAGGTCGTCTCGCTCGACGCTTTCCGCAAGAAGCCCTGAGACGACGATGGCCGAAATCGTCAACCTGCGCCAGGCCCGCAAGACGCGCGAGCGTGCCGCGCGGGAGGCGCAGGCCGCCGAGAACCGCCAGCGCTACGGGCTGACCAAACCGCAGAAGGCAAAGGCCGGCAGCGAGCGAGAAAAGCTGCTCGCGGCGCTCGACGGCGCGAAGCTCGATCGCGCGGCCACAGCCGCGAAGGACGAGCCGGAACGGTGAGCGTCAAGCGCTCGCTGTCTATCCGCGGACATCAGACCTCGATCAGCGTCGAGGATGAGTTCTGGGCCGAACTCAAACGCGAAGCCGAGCAGCGCGACGTGCCGCTCGCCGCGCTCGTGGCACAGATCGATGCGGCGCGCGTGCCGGGGCAGAACCTTTCCTCCGCCATCCGCGTCTTCGTGCTGAACGTCGCGCTCGCGCGCAAGCCTACAGCTTGAACGGCACGACCTCGCGGCCGGCCTCGAAGCGGCCGATACGGGCTATTTCCCATTCGAGGAGAATGCCGGAGGCCGCGTAAACGCGCTCGCGCACCGTCTCGCCGAGAAGCTCCAGATCGTGCCCGCTCGCAGCGCCGGCATTGATCATGAAGTTGCAGTGCATCTCACTCATCTGCGCATCGCCGATACGAAAGCCCCGGCAGCCGGCGCGATCGACCTCCTTCCAGGCGGACGTGCCCGGCGGGTTGCGGAAGGTCGAGCCGCCGGTCTTTTCGCGCACAGGCTGGGCCGTCTCGCGATGATGCTGCACGTCGTCCATGGCTGTACGGATCGCGGCCTGCTCGGCAGGCGACCCTTGGAGGACACAGGAAACGAGGATGAAGTCGTCCGGCAGCGCTGTATGTCGGTAGGAGAACCCCATGTCGCCCGACGAAAGCACGTGGCGGTTGCCGGCGCGGTCGAGCCCGACCGCTTCGACGAAACGCTCGACCGTCTCGACACCGTTGGCGCCGGCATTCATGCGCAGCGCGCCGCCGATCGAGCCCGGAATGCCGTGCAGGAAGTGAAAGCCGCCAAGGCCCTCCTCCAGGGCCACGGCCGCCACGCGCTTGTCCGAGGCGGCCGCGCCGATGCGCAGACGCCCCTCGCCGTCGGGCTCGACACGGCCGAAGCCCTTCGGCGGCAGACGCACCACGACGCCTTCAATGCCGCCATCGCGGACGAGGAGATTGGAACCGATGCCGACGACCGTCAGCGGTATCTCGGCGGGCAGGATGCGCAGGAAGGCGGCGAGATCGTCCTCGTCGGCCGGCTGGAACATCAGGTCGGCGGGCCCACCGGTGCGAAACCAGGTCACCTTCGCCATGTCCGCGTTGGGCGTCAGCTTGCCGCGAAGCGCAACGCCATGCTCCCCCGCGAAATCCTGTGCGAAGCGCTTGTCCATCAGGTGCGGGACGCCAGCGCGTCCAGTTCCTTCGGCAGGGCGTAGGCCCATTGCGTGATCGAACCCGCCCCGAGGCACACGACCATATCGTCCGCCTCGGCGATGCGATGGACGAGCGGGGCAAGTTCCTCCTGCCCCTCGATCAGCCGCGCGTCGCGATGACCGCCGAGCTTCAGGCGCTCGACCAGCATCTCGGAATTGACGAACTCGATCGGCTCCTCGCCCGCCGCATAGACCGGCGCGAGGATCACGGTGTCTGCGTCGTTGAAGCAGGCCGCGAATTCAGCGAACAGGCTCTGGAGGCGTGTGTAGCGGTGCGGCTGCACGACGGCGATAACACGTCCCTTGGCCGCCGAGCGCGCTGCCGACAGGACGGCGCGTATCTCGACCGGATGATGGCCGTAATCGTCGTAGACGTCGATGCCGCCCGAATTGCCGGTGTGCGTGAAACGCCGCTTCACGCCACCGAAGGAATCGAGGCCGGACCGGATTGCCTCTCCCGAAATGCCGATGCGGTGAGCGACTGCGATCGCGGCGGTCGCGTTGGAGACGTTGTGGCGTCCCGGCATCGGCAGCACAAGATCGGTGAGGTGCAGCGTCTCGCCGCTCACGCGGTCGCGGTAGCTGACGTCGAAGCGCGAGCGCGCTCCATCGATGCGCACGTTCGAGAAGCGCATGTCGGCCTGCAGGTTCTCGCCATAGGTGATGATGCGCCGGTCTTCGATCTCGGAAACCAGGGCCTGCACTTCGGGATGATCGAGGCACATCACCGCGAAGCCGTAGAAGGGTACGTTCTCCACGAAGCTGCGGAAGGCGGCGCGCACCTTGTCGAACGAGCCGTAGTGATCGAGATGTTCCGGATCGATATTGGTGACGACCGCGACGTCGGCCGGCAGCTTCAGGAAGGTGCCGTCGCTCTCGTCGGCCTCCACCACCATCCAGTTGCCCTCGCCCATGCGTGCGTTGGTGCCATAGGCGTTGATGATGCCGCCGTTGACGACGGTCGGGTCCATTCCGCCGGCGTCCAGAAGCGTCGCGACCATGGAGGTCGTGGTCGTCTTGCCGTGCGTGCCGCCGATGGCGATGGCCTGACGAAAGCGCATCAGTTCAGCCAGCATTTCGGCGCGGCGCACGATGGGCAGGAGCCGCTCGCGCGCGGCGGCAAGCTCCGGGTTGGCGCGCTTGATCGCCGTGGAGACGACGACCACTTCGGCCTGCCCGAGATTCTCGGCCGCATGCCCGATGTGCACGCTCACGCCTTTTTCGCGCAGGCGCAGGACATTGGCGTTCTCGGCCGCGTCCGAGCCCTGGACAGTGTAGCCCAGATTGACGAGCACTTCGGCGATACCGCTCATGCCGATGCCGCCGATCCCGATGAAATGGACCGGTCCGATATTGGGCGGCATCTTCATGAATGAGTTCCTTCGTTGATGATTTCGGCTGCACGCCCTGCCGCGACGGCTTCCGCGAGGTCGGCGAGAGCTGTGGTGGCGTTCAGCCGCGCGACGCCGATCGCACCGGCCGCCATTGCCGGCAGGGTCTCGCGGTCCTCGAAGAGGGAGGCAATGTCGGCGGCGAGGCTTTCGGGCGTGATGCCGGGCTGACGCCGCATGAGCGCAGCCCGCGCATCGACGAGAAGCTGGGCGTTGTGCCCCTGATCGTCGTCGAGCGCATGCGGCAGCGGCACGAGAATCGCCGGGCGCCCGATGACGGAAAGCTCGAGCACGGTCGATGCGCCCGAGCGCGATACGACAAGATGCGCCCCGGCCATGCGCGCGGGAAGATCGGAGAAGAACGGTGCAACATTCGCGGTCACCCCCATCTCGCGATAGCGCTCCTCGACGCGGGCCTGATCTTCCGCGCGCACCTGCTGGGTGACGAGAAGCCGCGCGCGCAGGTTTGCCGGAAGCGCGGCGACAGCCTCCGGCATCATGTCCGAGAAGAAGCGCGCGCCCTGGCTTCCGCCGAAGACGAGAAGCCGGATCGAGCCATCATCCGCCGGTGCTTCGTAAGGCGCGGCGGCCAGCGCCTGAACGGCCGGGCGCAACGGGTTGCCGACCTCGACGATCTTGGAAGCGAAAGGGCCGGAACGCCGCAGAAAACCGCCGGCGATGGCCGTGACGCGGCCGGCGACCGCCTTGTTGGCGCGCCCCATCACCGCGTTCTGCTCGTGCACGATGCACGGCAAACCGCTGCGCACGGCCGCCACCATCGGCGGCAACGTCGGGTAGCCGCCGAAGCCGATGACCGCACCGGGGCGCAGGGAGCGCATCAGCCCCATCGCCTTGCGGTAGCCGGAGAAGAGCGTCAGGCCCGATCGCATGAGCTTGAGCGGATGCTTGGACCCGAAGGTCGCGGAGGGAACGACATGCGTCTCTTCAGCCGGGAACTCGCCCGCATATCGCGCTGCGCGCTCATCGGTGACGAGGTGGACCGTATGGCCGCGCGCACCGAGTTCATGCGCAAGCGCTTCGGCGGGAAAGAGGTGCCCGCCGGTGCCGCCGGCGCAAAGAAGGAAGAGGGTCATTCAGTCCGGGAAAGCCTGCGGAATTGGGTCGTGGGTCAGTTGCCGCTGCGCGCCTGATGGGCGCGTGCGCGAGCGCGGGCGCGCTCACCGCTGATCCGGTTGTCGCGCAGCACCCACCAAGCGATGGTGAGGGCGCTGACGGGGGTTATCAGAACGGCGATCACGATTTCCAGAGCGTTCATCGGTCGAGTTCCTTGAGCGATATTCTCGCTGTCCAATGTAGGGCCGGACTGACGATAAAGCAAAACAGCGCAATGGCTAAAGGGATCGCGATCGACCCGCCCGCAGCGGGACTGAGAAGGATCGACGAGGGAACGGAAAGTCCACCGACGAGGAAGATGCCGATGGCGATTCCATTCAGATACGTGGCACGAAGCTTTGTCTGTTCACGCTCGGCCTCCGTCTTGGGCGAGCGCTCTTCGATCTCGTCCATTCCTCAACGAACACCGTAGGCCGTGCCCCCGAACGCCACGCCCCGCTCCATCAGCCTGTCGGTCTGGGACGAGTTGTCGGCGCGCTTGCGCGTCAGCGCCAGGACGCAGCCGGCGGAAATCGCCACCGCCATCATCGACGAGCCGCCATAGGAGATGAAGGGCAGCGTCATGCCCTTGGCAGGCATGAGTTGCAGATTCACCGCCATGTTGATGATCGACTGCATGCCGAACAGCATCACGAGGCCGGAGATCGCAAGGCGCGCGAAGACATCACGCTGCTCGAAGGCGACCGAGAGGCCGCGGATGACGATGAAGCAGAAGATCGCCGTGAGCGCCATGCAGGAGATGATGCCGAACTCCTCGGCGATGACGGCATAGGCGAAGTCAGTGTGGCTGTCAGGCAGGAGGCGCTTGACGGTACCCTCGCCCGCGCCCTGGCCGAACCACCCGCCGCTCATGATGGCCTCGCGCGCCGTGTCGGTCTGGAAGGTATCCCCCTCGCCGGTAACGAAGCGGTCGATGCGCGAGGCGACGTGCGGCAGTGCCACGTAGGCGCCGCCGATGCCGAAGACGCCGAGCGCGCCGAGCACCATGATCCACAGCCACGGCATGCCCGCCATGAAGAAGAGGCCGCCCCATACGCCTGCGGTCAGCACCGTCTGCCCGAAATCGGGCTGGGCGACGAGGAGCGCCGCGACAGTGAAAAGAAGGATGAGGGAGAGAAGATTACCCGGAATCTCCGGCCGGCGCGCACGCTCGGCGAAGAGCCAGGCGCAGACGATCACGAAGGCAGGCTTCATGAACTCCGACGGCTGGACGGTGATCGGGCCGAACTCCATCCACCGCCGCGCGCCCTTCACCTCCATTCCGAAGAAGAGGGCCAGCACCATGACGACGAGCGAACCGCCGAGCATGAAGATGGCGAGACGGCGGATGCCGTGCGGCGAAAGCAGCGAAACGGCCAGCATCACCGCGATCGACGGGACGAGGAAGACCGCGTGGCGCTTGACGAAGTGGAACGCGTCGATGCCGAGCCTTTCGGCCACCGGCGGACTTGCCGCGAAGGAGAGCACCATGCCGCCGACCATGAGGATCAGGAACGCGGCGAGAAACCAGCGATCGACGCTCCACCACCACTCGGCGATCAAACCCTTCTTGGCGCGGCTGGCCATTCGCGTCACCCCTTGGCGAAGATCTCGATGCCGGGAAGCGCGGCCACCGCCTTGCGGAATGCCTCGCCCCGCACCTCGAAGTTGCGGAACTGATCGAAGCTGGCGCAGGCTGGGGAGAGGAGCACCACCTCTTCGCCACCGCCCTCGCCCGCTTCGCGCGCGGCGTTCTCCACCGCGACGTCGAGACTACCGGAGATTTCGTAAGGAATCTGTTCACCAAGAGTGGCCGCGAAGGACGGAGCCGCCTCGCCGATGAGATAGGCCTTGGCGATCCTGTCGAAGAGCGGTGCGAGCGGCGCGATGCCGCCTTCCTTGGCAAGTCCGCCGGCGATCCAGTGAATGCGCGGGAAGCTCGCCAGAGCCGGCGCCGCAGCATCCGCGTTCGTCGCCTTGGAATCGTTGACGAAGAGAACGCGCCCGCGCCGTCCCACCTCCTCCATGCGATGGACGAGGCCCGGGAAGCTCTTCAGGCCAGCGGCGATCTCGTCGTCGGACAAGCCGCTTGCCGTCAGCGCGGCGACGGCCGCAGCCGCGTTCTGTCCGTTGTGGCGCCCGCGCAGCGAACCGATACCGGTAAGCGGAAAGGCCGCTTCCCCGTTCTCGTCGCGCCGAATCACGCTGGCGCCGTCGAAGAAGACGCCGGAAACCAGCGTCTTCTCGCGCGAGATCCGCACAACGCGTTTGCCTTCGCTCTCGTGCCAGGCGGCGATACCCTCGCAATATTCGTCGTCGACGCCGATCACCGCGAGCTCGGCCTTTTCCAGAAGTCGCGCCTTGATGGCGGCGTAGTTCTCCATCGTCCCGTGCCGGTCGAGGTGATCAGGCGAAAGATTGAGCAGGATGCCGACGCTCGGCGCGATCGAGGGTGCGAGGTCGATCTGGTAGGACGAGCACTCGACGACGTGGAAGCGATCGGCGGCCGGCGGATCGAGCGTGAGCACGGGAACGCCGATATTGCCGCCGAGCTGCGTATCGCGGCCGTTGGCGCGCAGGCAGTGGGCGATCAGCGCCGTCGTCGTCGATTTGCCGTTCGTGCCCGTGATGGCGATGAAGGGTGCATCGGGCGCGCTCGCCGCTCGCTCGCGCGAGAATATCTCGACATCGCCGATGATGGGGACGCCGTTCGCGTTGGCGAGTTCGGCCGCCCAATGCGGCTTGGGATGCGTCAGCGGCACCCCCGGCGACAGCACGAGCACCGAGAGGGCGCTCCAGTCGAGGTCGTGGAGGTCGCCGGTCGCGATGCCTTCGGTTGCGGCTGCCTCGACCGAGCGCGGATTGTCGTCGAAGGCTGTCAGAAGAGCGCCGCCCTCGGCCAGCGACAGGGCGGTTGCTCGGCCGGAGCCGCCGAGGCCGAAGAGCGCGACGGAGGCGCCCGCGAAGGTGCGCGCTGGGATCATCTCAGCTTCAGCGTGGACAGGCCGACGAAAGCCAGCATCAGGGCGATGATCCAGAAGCGTATCACGACCTGGCTCTCCGTCCAGCCGAGCTTTTCGAAATGGTGGTGGATCGGCGCCATCAGGAAGACACGCTTGCCCGTGAGCTTGAAGCTCGCCACCTGGATGATGACCGACAGCGCCTCGATCACGAAGAGGCCGCCGATCACTGCGAGCACAAGCTCGTGCTTGGTGGCCACGGCGACGGCGCCCGTCAGGCCGCCGAGCGCGAGCGATCCCGTGTCGCCCATGAAGATCGCCGCCGGCGGCGCGTTGAACCAGAGGAAGCCGAGGCCCGCCCCGATCACCGCGCCGCACAGGACGGACAACTCTCCGGTGCCCTCGACATAGTGGATCTGCAGGTAGTTCGCAAAGTTCACGTTGCCAGCGAGATAGGCGATGAGGCCGAAGGCCGCGGCCGCGATCATGATCGGCACGATGGCGAGGCCGTCGAGGCCGTCGGTCAGGTTGACGGCGTTCGCCGAGCCGACCATCACGAAGGCGGCGAAGACGACGTAGAACAGACCCATGTCGATGACGATCTGCTTGAAGAAGGGGAACGTCAGCGTGGTGGCGAGGTCTCCCCCGCCCGCATAGGCGATCAGGAAGGCGGCGACGCCGGCAATGGCGAACTCGATCGCCAAGCGCGCCTTGCCGGAAAAGCCCTTGTGGCTCTGCTTCGTGACCTTGAGATAGTCGTCATAGAAGCCGATAGCGCCGAAGCCGAGCGCCACGAGCAGCACCGCCCAGACATAGACGTTCAGGATATCGGCCCACAGGAGCGTGGCGACGAGGAAGCCGCACAGGATCATCAGCCCGCCCATCGTCGGCGTGCCGGCTTTCTTGAAATGGGTCTGCGGCCCGTCCGCGCGGATCGGCTGGCCGCGTCCCTGGCGCAGCCGCAGATTGGCGATCACGGCCGGGCCGAACAGGAAGACGACGATGAAGGAGGTGATCATCGCCGCGCCGGTGCGGAAGGTGATGTAGCGGAAAACGTTGAAGACCTGCGCTTCGGCCGCGAAGGCCGCGAGATAGCTCAGCATGAGATGCCCTTCCCGCCGCCCGTTGGCGCGGTTTCGTCCGGGCTCTTCGCGGAGCGGGCGACCAGCTTGTCGACCAGTCCGGCAAAGCCGATGCCCTTGGATGCCTTCACCATGACGACATCCCCTGCCCGCAGGTACGGGACAAGGCTTGCTTCAAGCTCCCCGACGCCGCGATGCCACTCGCAGTGGATCGCAGGCGGCAGCGCGCCGGTGAGAGTTCGGATTTCGTCGCCGGCCAGGAAAACGGCGTCGACGCCGGCCTCGGCGATCGGGCCGGCAAGCTCCGCATGAAGGCGGCGCGAATGGCCGCCGAGTTCCAGCATATCGCCGAGAACCGCGATGCGTCGTCCGTCCTCGGCGGGCTGCGCGGCAGCCAGAACCGCGAGGGCGGCGCCCATTGACGCCGGATTGGCGTTGTAGCTCTCGTCGATCAGCGTGACCGGGGCGCCATCACCGAGGTCGATCGCATGGCGTGCGCCGCGCCCCTTCACCGCCGTCCAGTGCGACAGCGCCTCGGCGGCATGCGGCACGTCCGCGCCGAGGATGTCCGCCGCGCCCAGAACCGCGAGGACATTCTGCGCGACGTGCCTGCCGCTCGCGGCAAGCCGCACGTCGACATCCACCTCGCCGATGCGCGCCGAAAGCTTCGAACCGTCGTCCAGAGGCTCGAATGCCATCAGCCGGTAGTCGGCGCCCGCGACCTCGCCGAAGGTGCGCACGTCCGAGATGCCGCCAGAACGTGCGATCGTCCCGAGCACCGTGCCAAAGGGGTCATCCGCGTTGAGGATGGCCGCGCCGCCGGGCTCGACGCCTTCGAAAATCTCGCCCTTCGCCTTCGCGATCTCGTCGAGGCCGGAGAAGAAGCCGAGATGGGCGGGCGCGATCAGCGTCACGATCGCCGCATGCGGCCGCACCATCTTCACGAGCGGACGGATCTCGCCGGGATGGTTCATGCCGATCTCGAACACGGCATAGTCGGCATCGGCGGGAAGGCGCGCGAGCGACAGCGGCACGCCCCAGTGATTGTTGAAGGAGGCAGCCGAAGCATGGACGCTGCCGCAGGCGCCCAACGCCTCGCGCAGCGCGTCCTTGGTCGTCGTCTTGCCGACGGAGCCCGTCACGGCGACGATGCGCGCCTTCGTGCGCGCGCGCGCGGCAACCGCGAGGCGCTCCATGCTCTTCAGCACGTCATCGACGACGAGCAGCGGCGCCGCAAGTTTGCCGAGCGCGGCGAGCTTGTGCTCGCTGACGACGAGGAGCCCGGCCCCGGCGGCGACCGCAGCGGTCAGATAGTCGTGCCCATCCAGCGCATCGCCCTTGATGGCGAAGAAGGCCTCGCCCGGCTGCAGAGTGCGCGTATCGATCGAAAGACCGGTGACGGTCGCCGGCAACTCGCCGATCGGCCGGCCGCGCGTGGCGCCTGCGAAATCGGCGCCGGTCCAGAGCACATTGCTCATCGCGCAGCCTCCAGAACAGCGCTGCGAACGACTTCGTGATCGCTGAACGGCAGTGTCTGAGTGCCGACCGTCTGGCCGTTCTCGTGCCCCTTGCCCGCCACCACGACCGTGTCGCCGGCCTGCGCGCGCATGACGGCCAGACGGATGGCTTCGCGCCGGTTCGCGATCTCCTCGGCGCCGCTCGCGGCCGCCATGATCTCGGCGCGAATCTCGGCGGGAACCTCGGAACGCGGGTTGTCGTCGGTCACGATCACCATGTCGGCGAGCCGCGAGGCGATCTCGCCCATGATCGGCCGCTTGCCGCGATCACGATCGCCGCCGCAGCCGAAGACGACGATGACGCGGCCCGTCGTAAAGGGACGTACGGAGGCGAGCACGTTCTCCAGAGCCTCCGGCTTGTGGGCGTAGTCCACGAAGATCGGCGCGCCTTCGGCGGTGGTCGCGGCGAGGTCGAGGCGTCCGGGCGCACCTTCCAGATGCTCCAGCGCCGCCAGCGCGTCGTCGACAGCGACACCCGTCGCGATCGCGAGGCCCGCCGCCACCATCGCGTTCGACATCTGGAACTCGCCGGCGAGCGGCAGGACGATGCGGTGGATGCGCCCCTCCGCCTCGATCTCGGCGATCTGCCGGCGGCGCTCGTGCTCGAGGCGCATGAGCCTGAGGTCGGCGCCGGCGCGCCCGACCGTCATCACTTTCGCGCCCGCCGCGCCGGCCGCCGCGATCGCCCGCTCCGACCAGCGGTCGTCGGCGAAGATCACCGCCGGTCGTCCCTTCGGGAGCAGCGTGTCCAACAGGCGCATCTTTGCCGCGAAATAATCTTCCATGTCGGGATGGTAGTCGAGATGGTCGCGGCCGAGATTGCTGAAGGCGGCCGCCTTCAAGTCCACGCCGTCGAGGCGGCGCTGCTCGATCCCGTGGCTCGACGCTTCCATCGAAACGTGCGTCACGCCCTCGCGGGCGAGTTCGGCCATGAGCGCAGCCAAGGCGACGGGATCGGGCGTCGTCAGGGAGCCGTATTCGGTGCGGTTCGGCGAGACGAGACCTGTCGTGCCGATCGAGGCGGCGGCATGACCTGCGCGCGCCCAGATTTGCCGGGTGAAGGCGGCGATCGAAGTCTTGCCGCTGGTGCCCGTGACGGCGACGATGTCGGCAGGCTGCGGCCCCGCCAGCCGCGCTGCCATCAGGGCGAGCGCGCGGCGCGGATCGGCGGCGCGAAGAACCGGCAGGCTCGTTTCAAGAACCGCGTTGTCGGCCGCGAGCACTGCGGCGGCGCCCATCTCCCTGGCCTGCGGCACGAAAAGCGTCCCGTCGGCGCGCGAGCCCTTCAGGGCGGCGAAGAGGAAACCGGGGCGCACGGCGCGCGAATCGGCGGTGAGACCCGCGATCTCGACGTCGGCCGCCGCGCCGCTCGCTCCCGTCCCGTCCGCCAAGGCCCCCAGTTTCATCGCAGCATCCCTGGCTTCACGTTCGTCGCACGGCGGGCAGCCGCAAGTGCTGCGGTCGCTCGAAGGTCGGGCGTTTTCAGCCTTCTAGATCATGAAGGCGCCCGGTTGAAGCTGCCCCCGCCGCCCGCTCCGGAGGTTGTCCGCAAGGGACGCAAGCGTGCCACAGCCGCACGCCCCTCAGTAGGAGACGAGAAGAGAGCGACCCTCGTCGCCGAAGCTTGGGCGCACGCCGAGAAAGGCCGCCGCACGCTGGATGATCGCACCGGTCGTCGAGGCCGCGTGCCGGCCCGCCGCCCGCGCTGCCCGACCGGCGGCACTCCTCGGCTCGTCCAGCGTGACGAGGACGACGTATCGCGGCTGGCTCATCGGGAAGGCACCAAGATAAGAGCTGACGCTGTTGCCGTCGCGATCGGCCACCTGCGCCCTTCCGCCGACATCGTATCCCGGAACGGCGGCATCCCACGCTCCGCCGAGGCTCATGATCCGGCGCATCTCGTCGGACGCGCTCGCGTCGATCACCGGCACCTTGAGCGCATCGGCCTCGTTGAGCGTGCGCGGCAGGAAGGTCGGCGTCAGATAATCGCCGCCGTTCACCAGCGCGGCCGCCGCCGCAACCGCACGCAGCGCCGAAGGGCCGCGTGCCGAAGCGATGGCGTCGATGTCGTTCCAGTCACGCGGCAAAGCGGCCCGGTCGGGCACCCGGGAGCCGGTTCCGGCTTCGGCCGCGCGAACCGTATCGTTCGCCTCCTCATGCGGCAGGGACGCCATCGCAATGACTTCGCCGGTGCGTGCGTCGAGGATGATGCCGCCGGACGCCGACGCCTTGTAGCGCTCCATCGCCGCCGCGAGTTCATCACTCAGAATATGCTGGACGCGCAGATCGAGTGAAAGCTTCACGGGGGCCGGCTCGGCGAGAGCCGAGAAGACGGCCGTGCGAACCGCGACCGCACCCGCCTCGTCGAGATACTTCTCGATGCCGGCGATGCCTTGATTGTCCGCATCGACACGGCCCAGGACCTGGGCGGTGGCGTTTCCGCCCGGATAGAAGCGGTGCTTTTCGGTGCGAAAGCCGATCCCGGTGATGCCAAGCGCATGGATCGCCCGCTGCTGGCGGGGGCTGATCTCGCGGCGTAGCCAAGCAAAGCCCGCTTCGCTGGAAAGCCGCGCCAGGAGTGTCGAGCGATCGAGGTCCGGCAGCACCGTGAGAAGGCGCTCGGCGGCCTCGTCCGCGTCGGCAATGCGGCGCGGCTCGGCAAAGAGCGAGGCGGATCGGATGTCGGTCGCCAGGATTTCGCCGTTGCGATCCAGAAGATCCGGCCGCGGGATCTGCGCCTGCGTGACGACGAAGGTCTCGGGCGCCATTTCGGTCTCCGCGCCCCACAGGAGCAGCCGGCCGCCGATCACGGCGTAGACAGTGCAGAACAGGCCGATCGCCATGATGTGACGCGGCCGGTGGCGCGGGCGCTCGGCACGTCGACGGCGTCCGAAGCCGGTGACCGGCACGCTCGGCGTCTCACTCGCAGCGCGCCGGGCAGCAAGGCGCAGGAGCGAGGCGCGCGCCTTGGCGGCGAAAGTGGCTTTTGGGGCAGATCCCGCCTTCATCTCACCGCCCGTTGCGCGGTGTTGGCTGCGAAGCTCTCGAGAGCGGCGTCCGGCGTCACCTCGAATCGCGCGGGCTCGGCCGGCAGCTCCTGCGCCGTCACCATCTGGCGCGGCTCGAGCGGGCGAAGACCGAGGTCGCCCTCGAAGGTGGTCGCGAGGCGCTGGAGGCGCTCGGGCCTGTTCAGAAGGCTCCAGTCGGCTTCGAGAAGAGAGATCGTCTCGTTCTCGTGCGCGATGCCTCGCTCGACGACCCGCAGGCGCTCCTCGAGGATTTCCGCCTCGTGCTTCACGCCGAAGGTCCAGGTGGTCGCGAAGAGCACGAGGGCGACGAGAACGATGTCGAGCGTCTTCAGCATCAGCGGGTCACTCCGGAGCGCGGCAGATCGGCAAGGGCGGGTAGTTCGATGAAATCCTCCGCGTCCGGGCCTGTGCGCGCAGGCGCATCGGTGCGGGTGGCGGCACGCAGCTTGGCCGAGCGGGCACGGGGGTTGGCCGCGATCTCCGCCTCGTCGCCCGCTTCCGCCTTGTTGCGTGCTGAAAAGGTTGCCGGAACGTGCTGAACATCCGGTAAATGTCGTGAGCCGGAGGGAGCCGACGAACGCTCGCGGATGAAGCGCTTGACGATCCGGTCCTCGAGCGAATGGAAGGTGACGACGACGAGCCGGCCGCCCGGCTTCAGAATGCGCTCGGCCGCCACCAGCGCGCGCGCCAGTTCGCCCAGCTCGTCGTTCACGTAGGCCCGCAGCGCCTGGAAGGTGCGCGTGGCGGGGTCGATCCTGTCCTGAGGCTTGCGCCCGACGACACGTCCGACCACCGCGGCGAGATCCAGCGTCGTCTCGAAGGGTCGCTCGGTGCGGCGCGCCTCAATGGCGCGCGCGATACGCCCCGCCTGTCGCTCTTCGCCAAGGAAGGACAGGACACGCGCCAGATCGCCGACCTTGAGCATGTTGACGACGTCGGCCGCGCTCGGGCCCGCGCCGCTCATGCGCATGTCGAGCGGGCCGTCCTTCTGGAAGGAGAAGCCGCGGCTCGCCGTATCGATCTGCATGGAAGAGACGCCGATATCGAGGACGACGCCGTCGACCAGCCCACCGACCGCCTCGTCGACGATCTCGGCCATGTCGCCGAAGCGCCCCTCGATAAGGCTGAGACGACCGTGCGAGGCTGCGATGACCGGCCCGGCCGCCGCGATCGCCGTCGGATCGCGGTCGATGCCGATGACGTTGGCGCCCGCCTCCACGATGGCGCGCGAATAGCCGCCCGCACCGAAGGTGCCGTCGACCACCGTCTCGCCGACGCTCGGCGCGAGCGCTTCCAGAACCTGCCGCAGGAGCACCGGAACGTGGCGGACAGGTCCGCCATCGGCCGGGCCTTCGCCCTCGCCGTTGTTCGCCATCATTCCGGTGCGCTCCGCTGCGACGAGCCGCCCGCACGCATCGCGAGGAGACGCTGGCGCGCCTCCGCCCGATGCGCCTCGAATTGCGAGGGCTCCCAGAGCTGAAAGAAGTCGTTGCGCCCGACGAACACCACCTTGTCCGTGATGCCCGTGTGCGAACGGATGAAATCGGTGACGGTGATGCGCCCCTCCCCGTCGAATTTCAGGAACGCCCCGTCGCCGTAGGCGAACAGACTCATGTCGGCGAACGCCTCCCCGAACGGGTCCTCCTGCGCCATGCGCGTCTCGTATCGCTCCAGAAGATCCATGCCGCCGACGTCGATCGCCGGATGGCCTATCGACTGAAGCGCGTAGAGTTCGCGGAAGCCGCGTTGGGCGAGGATCTGACGGAAGGACGCCGGCACGGAGACGCGGCCCTTGGCGTCGATTGCATTGACGGCGCTGGAAAGGAAGCGGTCCATCAACCGTCTCTCTCGCTCCCCTCGCCCCGCCGCATGTCATCGACCCCGTCCCCGCCAGATGGGCGCGCACGACCGCGCCCGACCTCCCGAGGGAGGCTCGAACGACCGCCCGAAGGCGGACTTCATCGCTGCGATGCCTGCTGATTCCACGCCCGGATGGGCGCGCCGTCTATGAATAAAGGGCTAACATGGGCACTCATGGGGGTCAATGGGATTTACTCCCACAGGCTGCGCACTATTGGCGGCACGCAGGGTTATCCGCCCTCGTCATAAATAAGAGAAATCAATAGCTTAGTTAGAGACGCGAATGGGTGATTTTCCGCCGCCCGCTTCGCGCGTCGGGCCTGCCACGTCTAGGCTTGCGCGTGGATTGCCAAGCAGGGGTGGCCCCTTGCTCCACGCGGTGGGCCGCCGTCCCACGCCACAGTGGCTCGGCCACACGCCATCGAGCGCTTCGGAAACCCCTCTCCGGCTCGCGGACCAACGAGCAGCGGCCGGAAGACGGCAAAATTCGAGAAGAGCGTCAGCCGGCCTGTAAGCCGGGTTCTGTGCGCATCCGGGGATGCGCGGCGACCATTCCTCTGGGACGCGGCTCGCACCGCGCCTCGAGCAACCCACCCGAACGACCGGCCCGGAGAGGCTGGCGGTCACCCGCCGCGTCGTTCCTATTCGGTTTTGCTCCCGGTGGGGTTTGCCGTGCCGCTCCTGTTGCCAGTCGCGCGGTGGGCTCTTACCCCACCGTTTCACCCTGACCCGCCGTCACCGAAGCGCGCGAGGCGCATCGCGGCGGGCGGTCTGTTTTCTGTGGCACTTTCCCTGGGGTCGCCCCCGCCGGGCGTTACCCGGCACCGTTTCTCCGTGGAGCCCGGACTTTCCTCCCCCGCGGCCTTTCGGCGCTTGCGAGAGCGGTCGCCCAGCCGGCTGACGGGGCGGACCCTTCGCGGCTCGGCGCGCCACTGTCAAGGCGCGCCGAGCCCGGTTGAACACCGGCCGGTCAGTATTTGGCGAGCTGTACCTTCACACGCTCGCAATAGCGGCGCGAGACGGGGTTCGAACGCTTGGCGTAGTGACCGGCATTGTACTTCAGGATCGTGCCGCAGACGCTGCCGCCGCCGCGCGCCTTGGCCCCCGCCAGATACTTCATGCCGTATCTGAGATTGGTCGCCGGATCGTAGAGTTCCTTGCGCGTGCCGCGAAAGCCCATGTCGCGCGCGGTGCCGAGCTTGATCTGCATCAGCCCGATCTCGCCCGCTCCGCCCGTCACATCCGCCCGGTAGGTGCTTTCGATGAAGACCACCGCATGGGCCAGTTCCACCGGAACCCCCTCAGCCGTGGCCGCCGCTTCGATGAGGTCGGCGTAGGGCGTGTCGTCGAACGGCCCGGCGACCTTGGCGGACGGCGCTCCGACAGGTGCGGTCGAGGTGGAGGAAGCGGTTTCGGCCGATGCGGCCGGAATGAGGGCGAGCGAGATCGTCGCGGCGAGAGCCACGGCAGGCAGTCGTGTCATCGAAGTTCCGTCAAAGGCAGGCGGCGGCCTACGCAGTCCCCTATGGCCACCCGGTTCGTTGTCGCCGGCCCATACACGGCCGGCTGCGGCGACCGCGGCTTATGGCGGCCGAAGCGACCGGCAATGTGTCGTTGCGATCACGCAGCATTACAGCATGAAATATTGATGGTGCAGGAGAACCGTCTACCGGGTCCAGGAACGGCCTTCGCTCTGCAGGATCGTCAGCCGGTAGAGCGTGTCGATCGTGGAACCGTCGGCAACCCCGTCGACACGCGCCGGCCGGAAGTGCCGCTGGAAGGCGATCGTCGCTGCACGCGTTCTGTCATCGAAGATCCCGTCGATCACCACACCGTACCCGAAGGTCGCCAGAAGGGCCTGATAGGCCTCCACAGGCTGCCCTCGATCTCCGGTCGACAGGAAGCGACCACCGGAGATCGGCGCCGGCTCGACCCACACCCCGATCCCGGCGCTGAAGAGTTGATCCCACGGAAAGAGTTCACCGGGATCCCGCTTGCGCGAAGGCGCTGTATCGGAGTGCGCGAGCACCTGATCGGGCGTAATCGGCCAGCGAGCGACACAATCCCTACACAATTCGATCGTCGCGGCGATCTGCGCCGGCGTGAAGGCGCGGTAGCCATGCTCGTGGCCGGGATTGACGATCTCGATGCCAATGGAGCGGGAATTGACATCTTCCCGCCCGCGCCACGAGCCGGCGCCCGCGTGCCACGCCCGTCGCGCCTCCGGCACGAGCTGGATAATGCGCCCATCCTCCTCGACGAGGTAGTGGCACGACACTTTTGATTGGGGGTCGCGGAGGCGGGCGAGCGCGGCCGCTCCATCGCGCATGCCCGTGTAATGAAGGAGCAGGATGCAGGGCTC
Source organism: Aureimonas mangrovi (assembly GCF_014058705.1). Classification (NCBI taxonomy): domain Bacteria; kingdom Pseudomonadati; phylum Pseudomonadota; class Alphaproteobacteria; order Hyphomicrobiales; family Aurantimonadaceae; genus Aureimonas; species Aureimonas mangrovi. Next base: position 1,329,349 of record NZ_CP059692.1, on the reverse strand, counting down.
GGCGCCGTCGGCGCGCGCGTCGTGATTGGGCGACGGCGCCACCTCCTGAACGAGAAGACTATCGGGTGTCACGCGGCGGGCGCTCTCGACACGCTGTCCCAGGCGGCGTTGATCGCCTTCATCCGCTCCGTTGCGATCGCCATGAACTCGTCGGGCACGCCGCGGGCGAGGAGACGGTCGGGATGATTGTCGCGTACGAGTTGCAGATAGCTCCTGCGGATCGTCTCGGGCGGATCGTCCGGGCTCACGCCCAGAATGGCGTAAGCCTGCAGTGCACCGCCGCGCACGTGCCGCGCCTCGACACGCGCAAATGCTGCTTCACTGAGACGGAAGATCTTCGCGACCCGACGGAGAAATTCCATCTCGCGCTCGTGAACAACACCATCCGCTCCCGCGATCTGGAAGAGGCCGTCGAGGACATCGACCAGCATGCCCTGCTCGCAATCGGTCGCCTCGCAGAGCCCGGCAATCTTGCGCGCATAGGCCTCGAAACCGGACGTGTCCTGCTTGGCGAGGTCATAGAGGCGGAAAACGTTGCTGATCTCTTCGGGCGGAATCGCGAAGATACGCCGGAAAGCGTCGACCTCGGACTGTGTGACGATGCCGTCTGCCTTGGCCATCTTGGCGGAAAGGGCAATCATGGCGACGGAAAAGGCGACGCGGCGGCGCGTCTCCCTGTCCCCGCCGTATAAGGCGCGCACCCGCTCGAAGAGCGCGTCGAGCGTCGCCATGCCCTGGCTCGCCAGATCGCGGATCAGGGCGCCTAGTTGTGCCAGAACGGCCATGAGCTGCATAGAATCCACAGTGGGCCGGCGGGCCGGCTCTGGGCATATTAATAGCCCGCGCGCGCGAGGAACGAAACCCGCCGTTCGAACCTCGCGCTGCCGCAACGTACTCCGAGGCTAACGAGAAAGACCCTGCGGACTACCATCCGCAGGGTCTTTCTTCGGACCGATGAACGCGGTCGCTTTTACTGCGGCGTCGTCGTGCCGCCGCCCGTCGCCGGAGCAGGCTCGGTTGCCGGAGGCGTCGCCGGATCGGCCGCAGGAGGCGTCGTCGTCGTGGCCGCGGGCGGCGTTTCGGCCGGCGCGTTGGTCTCGGCGGCGTCGTCCCCACAGGCGGCGAGCGTCAGAAGGGCGGCGGTACCGGCGGCGAGTGCGATGATCTTCATCGATGCTTTTCCCTGAAACTGTTTCGTTTCCGATCCCATAACGCGCGAGCGGCCAATCCGTTCATTACCGGTCACATCGTCGACATCGCGCCGTTTTCGCGTTGCATCTCAAGGCTGGGGAAAGGCGTGATCTCAAAGGTCCGCGCCACGAACGGATCGGGGGAACGATGAACGTGTTGCAAGTGAACGTCCGCGAAGGACTGCGCAAGGCGTGCGCGCTCGCCGTGATCGTCGCGCTCCCGCTTCTGGCGGCCTGCACCACGGCCTCGCTCGACATGCGCGATCTCGGCGTGACCGGTTCCGTAGCGCCCTCCCAGCCCTTTCGCATGAGCCGGATCGAGGGCACCCGCCCTCATCACTACCCGGTCCACGGCATCGACGTCTCGAAATACCAGGGCTCGATCGACTGGGCGGCCGTGCGCCAGAGCGGCACGGCCTTCGCCTATCTGAAGGCGACGGAGGGCGGCGACATGCTCGACGACCGCTTCGAGGAACACTGGAACGGAGCGAAAGCCGCCGGCGTGCCGCGCGGCGCTTACCACTTCTTCTACTGGTGCCGGCCGGGCATCGAGCAGGCGCGCTGGTTCATCGAGAACGTTCCGCGTGACGCTTACGCCCTTCCCCCGGTCCTCGACGTCGAGTGGACGCCCTTCTCGCCGACCTGCACGCGCCGCCCCGAGCGGGCGGAAATGGTGCGCGAGATGAGCGCCTTCATGGATGCGCTTGAGCAGCACTATGGCGTGCGCCCGATCATCTACGCGCCGATCGACATCCACCGCGACCGTCTGGTCGGGACGTTCCCGGAGCACCAGTTCTGGCTGCGCGGCGTGCGGGACCACCCGGACGTCAACTACGAGGATCGCGAGTTCCGCTTCTGGCAGTACACCGAATCCGGCACGGTGGATGGCGTGCGCGGGCCGGTGGACCGCAACGCCTTTTCCGGTTCCGCCCGCGATTGGGAACGGTGGCTGGAGGCGCATCGCCCGCACCTGCGCACCGCGAGACGATGATCCATCAAACTGCCATCATGGCGCGATTACGCATGTCCCGCACCTCACGCGCACCCGGAGCCCGAACGCCGATGAAAGCCGCCCTCGCCGCCGCCCTTCTCCTTGCCGGCACCGCCGGCGCCCATGCCCAGAGCTGCGGCGGAGATTTCGGCCAGTTCGTCGAAGGCGTGCGCCAGGAGGCGATCGCACAGGGCATGTCGCAGGACGCGGTGCGCCGTGCCACGTCCGGTCTTCGCATCGACCAGCGCGTCCTCCAGCGCGACCGCGCGCAGGGCGTCTTCCAACAGGCATGGCTCACCTTCGCCGGCCGGATGATCAGCCAGAACCGGCTCGATCGCGGCCGTCAGGAACTCCAGCGCAACGCCGCGCTCTTCCGCCGCATCGAGGCCGAGACCGGCGTTCCCGGCGCAGTGCTCACCGCCTTCTGGGGCCTCGAGACCGATTTCGGCGGCTTCCTCGGCGATTTCGAGACGCTGCCGGCGCTGGCGACGCTTGCCCATGACTGCCGGCGGCCGGAGCTCTTCCGCCCGCATCTCCTCGCCGCCATCCAACTCGTCGACATGGGCTATCTGGAGCCCGAGCAGATGCGCGGCGCTTGGGCCGGCGAGCTCGGCCAGACCCAGCTCCTGCCGGAAGACTACATCCGCTTCGGCACCGATGCGGACGGCAACGGACGCATCGACCTCATCCGCGATTCGGCCGACGCGCTCTTCACCACCGCCAAGTTCATCCAGAACCTTGGCTGGCGCCGGGGCGAGCCCTGGATCGAGGAAGTGCGCGTGCCCGACGACTTTCCCTTCGACCGCGCCGGCGTTTATGCGCGCGAGCCGCGCAGCGCGTTCGCTGCGCTCGGCGTCACGAAGGCCGACGGTTCGCCGCTGGAGACCGACGGCCTGCAGGCCTCCATCGTGCTGCCGCAGGGCCGCGGCGGCCCTGCGTTCCTGACCTTCGCCAATTTCGACATCTACATCGAGTGGAACAACTCGCTCGTCTACACGCTCTCGGCCGCCTATTTCGCGACCCGCCTCGACGGCGCGCCCCGTGTGCGCGAAGGCAATCCGCGCCCCGGCCTCGATGCCGACCAGATGGTTCGCCTCCAGCAGCGCCTCCAGGCGCGCGGCCATGACGTCGGCAAGATCGACGGCATTCTCGGCGCCGGCACGCGCGCGGCCGTGCGCGCCGAGCAGATTCGCCTCGGCATGCCGGCCGACGCCTGGCCGACGAGCGAACTCCTCACGGCGCTGAACTGACTTCGATGGCGCGCGTTCCGCACCTTCCGAGGCGCGGAGCGCCGGCCACTTACACCGACGAGCGGCCGCCACCATATCCTGAGCAGACCTCGTCATCAGACGGGGATGCCAGCGCGAAGGATGACGGCACGATGACCGCGACCGACTTCATGTCCCGCTACGAGCAGGAGGAAGAGGCCCTTTCTCTCGCCGACAGGACCCGCCGCCTCGAACGGATGGCACGGTTCGCGCGCATGATGGACACCGCCGTGCGCATCCCCGGCACCAACATCCGCTTCGGTGCCGACGCGGTGATAAGCCTCGTGCCCGGCCTCGGCGACGGGGCGGCCGCCTTGATGGGCCTCGTGATCGTCAATGAGGCGCGCAAGCTCGGGCTACCCTACCACAAGATGGCGCGCATGATCGGCAATCTGGGCATCGACGCGGTGTTCGGCGCGGTACCCATCGCCGGCACGTTCTTCGACGTCTATTTCAAGGCCCACCTGCGCAACATCGACATCATCCTCGACCATTTCGAGTATGACGAGCACGACCTGAAGACGGACATGAAGGACGTCACACCCCGCCTCTGATACGATTGCGGCCGTGCCGAACCATGCGTTAGCCTTACCCTCGAACGCAGATCGGAGAGCCGCCATGATCGCCAGGGTTGCGCGTTACTCGCCGGCGGCCCGGCTCCTGCACTGGCTAGCGGCGTTCCTTGTCCTCGTCGTGTGGCCGATGGGAATGGCGATCGGCTTCACGACCGACGAGGCGCGCAAGCTGACGCTCTACATGCTGCATGAGTCGCTTGGAATGGCGATCCTCTGGGTGATGCTTGCACGGCTCGCTTTCCGTCTGCTGCGCCCGCCCCCTGAACTCCTGCCGATGCCGCGCTGGCAGAAGCGACTCGCCAACACCGTTCACTGGGCGCTCTACGCCGTCCTGATCCTGCAGCCGATCTTCGGCTTCCTTGCCACTAACGCCTTCGGCTTCCCCCTGGACTGGTTCTGGACGATACCGCTGCCGAGCCCAGTCGGCGAGAACCATGCGCTGGCCCCTATCCTGATGGGCGTGCATGTCGCGCTCGGCTACACGATCCTCGCACTCTTCGTGCTGCACATGGCCGGTGTCCTCTATCACACGCTTCTGCGGCGGGACGGGACGCTGCGGAGGATGGCCTAAGTCACCAGCGTCGAGTGCCGGCCATGTACCGCTCGGCCTCCGGCCCGAAGGTTTGGCGGAGTGTCTCCTCCTCTCCTGCAATGAAGCGGCTGGTCACGATAGGCGGGAAAGCGAAAGCGATGAACAGCGCGGAAAGCGCGCCTGTCAGGAGGGCGACGCCGAACACTGAAAGCGCCATGCCGGTGTAGATCGGATTGCGGTTCAGCCGGAACGGCCCTTCCACGATCAACGTCTTCGGCACGTCGCGCGGCTCGATCGATGTCGACTTGCGGTGGAACCACATTGCGGACCATGCGATCAGGCCGACACCGGCAGCCACGAAGAGCGCACCGATCGCGGTAACCGCCGTCCCGCCGAACGACCAGATCGGCAGGATCAGTCCGGCGAGCCATGCGAGGATGGCCGTCCCCAGCGCCCAGATCGGCGGAAGATCGGGAAATTCCCTTCGCACAGCGCGCATGATCGGAACCTCGGCTCGTGACTACTCCAGCAGTTTCCCATGCGCACCGACTAGGGCGCCGCGCGTCCTATCGGATGCGCAAAGGTCGCTATGACATTTGTATTTACACATCAGGTGTTCCGAAAGCCGGACGCGGATTTCGGGCCGATTCTGGAGGCTCAGTCGGCCATCGTTTCGAGGCTGGCGTACCCTTCGGCCGCACCGCCTTCGTCGAAAGGCGTCGTCACCTCTACGAAGGTGTCGGGGTAAAAGCCGTTGAAGCGCGTGCGCAGCGAAAGCGAGTAGGCGCCGATATGGCCGATCTCGATCCAGTCCCCCGTATCGACGGTTTCCGGCAGCCAGAAGGGCCGAGACAGGATATCGACCGAGTCACAGGTGGCCCCGCAGACGCGGAACGCGCTGATCGTCTTGGCGTCGCCCGTGCGACGTGTGCGCGCCGGATCGGGAATGAAGCGTGCCGGCAGAGTGATCTTGCCCGTCCAGCTGTCGGACAGGGAGGCCCAGATCCCGTCGTTGATGTAGAGGCGCCGGCCCTTGCGCAGGAGGACGCGCACGATCAGCGAGAACGCTCGCGCCACGACCACGCGCCCCGGTTCGGCCACGAGCGGAATGTCGGTGAAGCCCCACTCATCGAGATCGGAGCGTAGCCGCGACATGATCTGCCCGAGACCCGGCATGACGGGCTTCTTGCGGCGCGGGTCGTGGCCATATTCGGCTGGAAAGCCGCCCCCGACGTCGAGGCCTGCGAGCGGCACGTCGGCCCGGTTGCGCACCCAGTCCGCGGAGGCGAGCGCGCGCTCGTAGGTCTCGGGGTCCTCGATCTGGGAGCCGACATGGAAGCAGAGCCCGACCTTGAAGCCGATGCGGTGGCAGCGCTGCAGAAGCTCGACCGCGTGGGCGGGCGTCGCACCGAACTTCTTGGAGAGTTCGTAAGCGGCATGCCCCTTCGTCTGGATGCGCACGAAGATGGTGATTGTCGCGGGGTCGAGATCGAGCGCCCGGACCACACGCAGGATCTTGGCCACCTCGTCCTCATGGTCGAGGCTCATCACCCGGATGCCGTAGGTCTCCAGAGCGAGGCGAATGTCGGACTGCGCCTTGATCGGATGCATGTAGAGCATCTCGGCGTGGGGCGCGACCGCGCGCACCGCCGCGAACTCGCCGGGCGAGGCGACGTCGAAGGCTTCCACGCCGGCCTTCGACAGCGTTTCGAGCACCATCGGCTCGCCGTTGGTCTTCACGGCATAGGCGGTGCGGCCGGGAAAGCTCTCCATGAAGGACCGCGCATCGGCAGAAAGGACCTGAGGTCGAAAGCAGTAGACAGGCACATCCGGTCGAAGCGCCAGTGCCGCCTCTGTCGCGGTATTGAAGGTCTGCAAGGAATAGCGCTCCGGGGATTTCGCGTTGATGCGGGGAGATAGGTCGACTGCGCGACATGACGATGATGAGCCTCGCGTATCCCCTCCCTGATCACGCTGCACAGCGACCCGGGGGCGCGTACGCCTCCAATTCGTCAACATTTGCGAAAATTTGGTGACAAGCTTTGGACGAGAGGAACCTTAATTCTCAACGGGTTGAGGGCATCGGTCACAAGTTCGCCACCAGTCTGCAACTTTTCTCTCTTTACGAAGTTGAAAGACTGATTAACACTGTAACATCTCGTGACGAGGAGGTCGCATTATGGAAATCACGCGTTCGCTGAATTTTCTGCTCGCCGGCGCGGCCTTTGTGTTCGTCGGCGCCCTCGTGGCTGGCGTCATCTCCTGACGATCATGCCCGTCTGATCCGGACGGACATGAAGGAACACACGGCATAAGAAAGGCCGGCCCTCGGGTCGGCCTTTTTCTTTTCCGGAGTACAAGTTCGGCACGGTTTTCGGACGCCGCCGCCGGCATCAGGCTGCGGCAGCGCCCTCGTTCCCTTCCACGGCCATCGGCCCGGGCCGCAAGCCGAGAATGTGGCAAATGGAGTAGACGAGGTCCGCCCGGTTCATCGTGTAGAAGTGGAACTCGCCGACCCCGCGCTGCGTCAGATCAAGCACCTGCTCGGCGCAGACGGCCGCGGCGACATGCGCGCGGGTCTGAGGATCGTTCTCGAGGCCCTCGAAGCGCCGGGCGAGCCAGGCCGGCACGTTTGCGCCCGTCGCCTCGCTGAAGCGAGCGATCTTCACGAAGTCGTGGATCGGCACGATGCCGGGCACGATGGGTACATACACGCCTGCGCGGCGAACGCGCTCCACGTACCGCTCGTAGACGTCGTTGTCGAAGAAGAACTGGGTGATGGCGCGCGTCGCGCCGTTGTCGACCTTGCGCTTGAGCAGATCGATGTCGGTCGCGAAATCCGGGCTTTCGGGGTGTTTCTCGGGATAGGCCGAAACCGAGATCTCGAATTCGGGATCGATCGCCTTGAGGCCGGCCGTCAGGTCCGCGCCGTTGCGATAGCCGTCATCGCGCGGCACGAAGGCGCTACCGGCACCGCCCTGCCCGTCGCCGCGCAGCGCCACGAAATGCTTCACCCCGGTCTGGCGGTACTGGTGGATGACCTCGTCGACCTCGGCGCGCGAGGCATCGACGCAGGTGAGGTGGGCCGCCGGGTCCAGATCCGTCTCGCCGAGGAGGCGCTGGATGGTGTGATGCGTGCGCTCGCGCGTCGAACCGCCCGCACCGTAGGTGACGGAGACGAAGCGCGGGCCGAGCGGCGCCAGCCGCTGGATCGCCGTCCAGAGGGAGGCTTCCATCGCCTCGCTCTTGGGTGGAAAGAACTCGAACGAGACCTCGATCCCGCCGGCTCGCTTCTGAACCATCTCGCGTCTCTCCTCAGGCGCTTATCTTCAGGGCCGCCGGCTCGCTGGCCGCGCCGCAGTCGCGGCCGATCGCCACGAGAACCGTCAACTGATCGCCGCCCTCGGCTGTCGGCTCGAGAAGGCGGATCGTCTCGACTTCGAGATCGACCGCGCGCAGGAAGCCCTCGATCGCGTCCGCCGAGAAACCGAGCCGGACATGGGCGTGGTCTTCGCGCAGGAACTCGTGGCCATGCAGAGCGAAGTCGACGACGGCGAGCCGCCCGCCGGGCGCGAGCGCCCGAGCAGCCTCGCGCACCGCGGCTTGCGGATCGTCGAGATAGTGCAGGACCTGATGGAGCGTGACGAGGTCGTAGGCGCGCGGCTCCACCGGAAGATGATAGGCGTTGCCTTGGCGCACCGAGACACGCGAAAGCTCGGCCGCGTCGAGCTTGGCCCGCGCGACCGCCAGCATCTCGCGGGAAGCGTCGATGCCGACCGCACGGCGTGCACGGCCCGCAAGAAGTTCCAGCATCCGCCCCGTGCCGGTGCCGACATCAAGGATGGACTCGAAATCGTCCGGGCCGAGAGCCTCCACGAGCGCGGCTTCGACCTGGGCGTCAGGGACGTGCAGCGAGCGGATGCGATCCCAGCTCTCCGCATTCTCGGCAAAGTAGCGTGCGGCATGCTCGGCCCGGCGCAGGCGTACCGCCTCGAGCCGCTCCACATCGCGCGCCAGAACAGCATCGTCGGCCGACAGCGGTTCGCATGCGGCTGCCAGAAGGTCAGCGACTCCAGGCTCGTCCGAAACGCGGAAATACGCCCAGGCGCCTTCCTGGTAACGCAAGAGAATGCCGGTCTCCATCAGGAGCTTGAGATGGCGGGAGATCCGCGGCTGCGACTGTCCGAGCACGAAGACGAGGTCGCTCACGGTCAGGTCCTGACGTGAGAGCAGAAGGGCCAGACGCAGACGCGTCGGCTCGCCGAGAGCCTTCAGGCGCTCGACCGTCAGGTCAAAGGAAATTGACTTCGTCACCGGCACGTCCTCACATATAAGGATATCCTTATATTCCCCTCTTCGCATTGACAAGGCGGTGCCGGGCGCGGTGCAAGGCAGTATGGCGGCGACGGGACGAAGACGGGCGATAGACAGGGCGCTGACAGCGCTCCTGCCGCGCGTGCCCTACCTTGATGCGGAAGCGATCCGCGCGGCGACTGGCCGCCGGCATATGCGCGAGCTTTCCGTCGACGCCGCGCTCTGGCTGGCGACGCTCGCCCATATTCGTCATGCGCATACCGAATACGATGCGCTGCGCGACGAGGGGTACGGACGCGAGGAAGCGCGCTTTTTCGTGGTGGAGGAGGTCAACGCGGTGTTGGACCGCTGGGGCGCCGGCCGCAGGCTCGTGTCAGAGCCGGGACCGGAAGAGGCTTGGCCGGACTGAAATGCCGGCATGACATCGCGGGCACGACGTGTAGCGCGCGATGACATACCAGCTGGCCGAGCCCATCGGGCCAGCGTGCCGCCGGCTTTCGCCGGCCGGTGTGCGACTAGTCGCGGAACAGGCGGACGCGGGTCTGCGGGTCCTGCGCGTGCAGGGCGATGATGCGGCGTGCCTGCTCTTCACGAGCCTGGATCAGACGGTCGAAGGCGCGGCTGCCGGCGGACTTGAGGCGGGTCATCATGGTTCAAACTCCGTACTTTACGTTCACGGAGGTTATTCGGTGCAGCGCCCGTTCGTTAGGCATCTCATCGCATGGCAGCCATGTCGGAAGCGCTAGGCCGAGTAGATCCACTGCTCCGGCAAGCGAGCCTCGAAGCTCTCTCCGCGCTTGATAACACCCGGCTTCTCGACCCAGGCGACAAGGCCCCGGCGATGGCGCGCTGCGGAAACGAAGCGCAGGTCGAGGCCTTCCTCCCCAGGGCAGTGTGCGGCGACCGAGCGCCCGGCAAGGCGACAAGGTGCGTTATCGCCGTCCACCTTCAGGGTGACGCCGCCCTCGAAGAAGAGAAGGGTGCGCGGCGGCAGCCATGTCATCCGCTGTATTCCTTCGACGAGCATGTTGCCGCCGATCCATTCTGCCCGAAGCTCCGCGATGCCCAGGCTCTCGGCGATCTCATCGAGTTCGGCGGGTGAAAGGAGCGAAAGCTGGCGTTCGTTGCGAATTTCCGTCCCGCGCCGATACCAGGGCTCGCGGCCGCCGCTGAGGCGCGTCTGGCCGCCATGTCGGTCCTGCGCGATGCCGTCGAAGCCGAGTTCCAGCGCATCGACCGCCTCGGTGACGAAGTCCTTGCCGCGGGAGCGGTAGAGAGCGCTCGCTCGGCCCAAGATCTTCCGGGCGCGATGGCGCGTCGGCGTCGCATCATCCATCACGGTCGCTCGCCCCCTCCGGCGTCCGAAAGGTTGCGACCCGGTAGACGTACACGATGACGATGCCCACGATGACGACGTTGGACACCGGTCCGACATAGGCGTCGACCTCGGAGAAATTCTGCCCGAGGATATAGCCCGCGAGGGCAAGCCCCGCCGTCCAGATCGCGGTGCCGATGGCGGAGAAGCCGATGAAGACCGGGAACGGCATGCGCGAGAGGCCGGCGGGAACGGAGATCAGCGTGCGCACAGTCGGTACGAGACGCCCGAGGAAGACGGCCCATACGCCGTAACGATGGAACCAGACTTGCGCCGTACGAACGTCGTCAGGCGTCATCGTCAGCCAGCGGCCGTGCCGTGCCGCCAGCTTCTCGATGCGCTTCTCACCGAAAGCGAGCCCGAGCCAGTACCAGGGGATGATGCCGAGGAGTGAACCGATCGTGCCGGCGATGATCACCGTGATGATCGACATCTCGCCGCTCGCGGCCTGATAGCCGGCCAGCGGCATGATGATCTCGGAGGGAATTGGCGGGAAGATGTTCTCGAGGAACATCAGGAGCGCGATCCCGTAGGGACCGAAATTCTCCATCAGCGATCTGACGAATTCGTCCACCGTCCATCCTTGTCCGCGAAGCGAAAGCGGGGAGCGTCGTCGAAAGCTTAGTCGAGCGGCGCCGGCGCCTTCAATGCAGCGCTCAATGTGGCCGCGACCTGGTTCTCCGTATAGGGCTTCTGAAGAACCTCACAGGTCTGCCATTCCTCGCTGACGCCACTGCGCCCGTATCCCGTGGCGAAGACGATGCGGACGCCGCGCTCGCGCAACATCTCGGCGACGGGATAGACCTGCTCACCGCCCAGATTGACGTCGAGGATCGCGACATCGAGGGGCAGGCCAGCGGCCAGCATCTCCTTCGCCCGCGCCACGCGCATCGCCATGCCCGCGATGTCGCAACCAATCTCCAGCAGCATATCCTCGAGCTGCATGGCCACGAGGCTTTCGTCCTCTACGATGAAAACGCGCGTGCCGCTCGGCACGCTTTCGTCAATGCGCATCGGCACTTGCAACGGCCTCAACCTCCGAAAGTGGCACCTCGATCCGCCAGATGAGTTCGCCGGGCTGGATGGCAAGATCGAGCCGGCCATCAAGTTCGCCGTTGATGATCCTGTGCAACATCCTGATCCCGAAGCCTTCGGCGAGTTCCAGCGTGTCCGTCGCGAACCCGTGCTCACGCCATTCCAGTTGAAGAGCAGCGCGCCCCTGCACGTGGGCGTGACGCCACGAGACATTCAACTCGCCTTCCATCACCGAGAGGGCGCCGTATTTGGCGGCATTCGAGGCCAGTTCGTGCAACACCATCGCGAGAGCGATCGCAGCCTTCGGACGCAGGCGCGTCAACGTGCCATGCGTCGTCACGCGACGGGCTCCGTAGACGGCAAGTTCCTGCGCGAGAATTGCGTTCAGCTCCGCAGACTCCCAATGCCGATCGCTCAAAACGTCGTGAGCCTTGGAGAGAGCCCTGATGCGCGAATCGAAGGTCGCCTGTGCAACCGCGGGGCTGTGCCCCCCTCGCAGGCTCTGCCGGGCGATCGACTGGACCGTTGACAGCGTGTTCTTCACGCGGTGATTCAGTTCGTCTAGAAGGAGCCGTTGGCGCTGTTCGTGAAGGACCGAATCCGTGCGGTCATAAGCCTGAACGAAGACACCGGTTATGCGCCCTGCCCGATCACTGATCGGGTGAAAGGAAATGTCGAGATAAGCTTCGCAAATACCGCTCGCCCGGTTGAGAACGATGCGCTTGGCCTCTTCGGTGAAGGCGCGGCCAGTTCTGAACGTCTCTTCGAGTATGCGCAGAAGGCCCTGCCCTGCCATCTCCTGCAATGCGTCGCGAACGCTTCGTGTCACGACGTCGTGGCCGACGAACCGCACGAAAGCCTCGTTGGCGTAGGTGAAGAGGTGGTTCGGGCCGTGCAGCACGGCGATCATGCCCGGTGCGTTCTCGAACAGGCGCCGGAAATCGGTCGAGTTGTCGCGCGACTGGCGGGCGACCTCATCCGCCTCGCGGGCACGCTGCACGAGATCGAGCTCGCCCGGCAGGATGCGGAACGGCACCGAAGTGTTCTCGCGAAGCTTGACCAGCTCCGTCACGTCCACCGTGTTCTGCAGAATGTAGAGGAGTTCACCCTTGTCAGAAAAGAGAGGCGTGTGAACGGCGGTCCAGAAGCGCTCGACCATGCGCGTCTCGCCGTTCTCCTCCATCGCGATGGGATAGGGGATGTAGGCTAGAACGTCCGGCTCGCCCGTCTCGAGGACACGATCGAGCGAGGCGACCAGTCGGCGCCCACTTTCGTCGGTGTTCGGAAAAGCCTCCTCGACCCGCCATCCGAGAAGCTGGGCCTCCGTTCGACCGACCGTGATTTCGTAGGCCTGATTGACGGCAGCAAAACGCAAATCCCGGTCCAGCATCATGTGCGGGCCGGGGAGAGCACGGAAGAGTTGGCGGAAGGACAGACGATCCATGGTCCAGGGCGGCTCGATGCGAACTCACTGCAACGTGGGCGAGAAGAGCATCCCATCCCGCTCGCGACTTAACGTAGCGGAGGGTCCGGCAAGCTCAAGCGTCATGCCACGCGGAATAGTCCGCGTGGCTGGCGCTTGCGCCTGATCGCAGGTCAGCGCGTGAGACGCTTGTAGGTCGGACGCTTCGGGTTCACGCTGTCGGGGCCGAGGCGACGGATCTTGTCCTGCTCATAGTCCTCGAAATTACCCTCGAACCACTCGACGTGGCTGTCGCCTTCAAAGGCAAGAATGTGCGTCGCCAGCCGATCCAGGAACATGCGATCGTGGCTGATCACGACGGCGCAACCGGCGTACTCTTCCAGTGCGTCCTCGAGCGCGGCAAGCGTTTCGGTATCGAGATCGTTGGTCGGCTCGTCGAGCAGGATGACGTTGCCGCCCGACTTCAGCATCTTGGCGAGGTGAACGCGGTTGCGCTGGCCGCCGGAAAGCGTACCGACCTTCTGCTGCTGGTCCGGCCCCTTGAAGTTGAAGTTGCCGACATAGGCGCGCGAGTTCATTTCGTACTTGCCGAGCTTCATGATATCGACGCCGCCGGAAATCTCCTCCCAGACGGTCTTGGAGCCGTCGAGATGATCGCGGCTCTGGTCGACATAGCCGAGATCGACGGTCTCGCCGATCTTGATCTCGCCCGAATCCGGCTTCTCGGCGCCGGTCAGCATTTTGAACAGCGTCGACTTGCCGGCGCCGTTCGGTCCGATGATGCCGACGATGCCCCCCGCCGGCAGTCGGAAGGACAGGCCGTCGATCAGAACCCGGTCGCCATAGCTTTTGGTCAGGTTCTCGACCTCGATAACCCGGTTGCCGAGGCGCTCGGAGGTCGGGATGACGATCTTGCCGTCCGCCGGCTTACGGTTCTCGGCGAGCTCCACCAGCTCGTTATAGGCCTTGATGCGGGCCTTCGACTTCGACTGGCGCGCCTTTGCGCCCTGAAGCATCCATTCGCGCTCCCGCGAGAGCGCACGGGCGCGGCTGTCTTCCTCGCGGCCCTCCTGCTGCATGCGCTTGGCCTTCTTCTCCAGATAGGCCGAGTAGTTGCCCTCGTAGGGAAGGCCGCGGCCGCGATCGAGCTCGAGGATCCAGCCCGTCACGTTGTCCAGGAAGTAGCGATCGTGCGTGATCATCAGCACGGAGCCGGTGTAGTCGCGCAGGTGCTTCTCGAGCCAGGAGATCGTCTCGGCATCGAGATGGTTGGTCGGCTCATCGAGGAGCAGGATGTCGGGCTTGGACAGGAGCAGCTTGCAGAGCGCGACGCGGCGTTTCTCACCGCCTGAAAGCGGGCCGACCTGCGCATCGCCCGGCGGGCAGCGCAGCGCGTCCATGGCCATCTCGACCTGGTTTTCCAGATCCCACAGGTTCTGTGCGTCGATGACGTCCTGAAGCTTGGCGCCCTCCTCCGCGGTCTCGTCGGAGTAGTCCATCATCAGTTCGTTGTAGCGGTCGAGGATCGCCTTCTTGTCGGCGACGCCTTCCATCACGTTCTCGAAGACGGTCTTCGTCTCGTCGAGCTTGGGCTCCTGCGGCAGGTAGCCGACGGTCGCGCCCTCTGCGGCCCAGGCCTCGCCGGTGAACTCCTTGTCGACGCCCGCCATGATCTTCAGGAGGGTCGACTTACCCGCACCGTTCGGCCCGAGGATGCCGATCTTGGCATCGGGGTAGAAGGACAGGTTGATGTTCTCCAGGACCTTCTTGTTGCCGTAGGCTTTGGTCAGGTCGGACATATGGTAGATGAACTGGCGTGCCATCGCGGGGCGCGTCTCCGGGCTCGTCGATATCGAAAAAGGTTGCGGCACAGGTAAGCCATGACGTGTTCATGGGCAACAAAGTGCGCGCGGATTTTATCGCATTGCACGCGGTCGGCGTCCGGGCGCTTGACCTTCAGGCCGTGACGGCCGATCCGTGCGCGAAGACCCCTTCGCCGGAGAGAGCCATGATCCGCCACATCGTCTTCTTCAGCGCCCGGGACAAGGCAGACCTCGCGCGCGTTCGCGACGGGCTCAAGGCGCTCGGCGAAATCGCGCATCACGACCGGTTCGAGGTGTGCGAAAACGGACGCGTCGATCCGATGGGCAACGACGTCGACGTCGTGGTCTATGCGGAGTTCGCGAGCTGGGAGGCGCTTGCGGCCTACAAGGCCGATCCGATCTACGCGCGCACGACGGCTGCCGTGCGCCCGTTGCGCGAGTTGCGCCTCTCGGCCGACTTCGAATCGACGATCTGATCAGGAGAAGCCAGCGGGATCGACCTCGCCGGAACGGCAGCCTTGCGCGGAGCGATCGGCCGCGAGAAGCATCGCGGCAAGCCCGTCGTCCGGGCGCCCGCTGAGCGAAAGCCGCAGCTCGCGGATAAGGCGGCGATCCTCCACCTCGACACAATCTACCAGAACCCGTGCGCCCGCGCCGCGTCCGAAAGCTTCGTCGAAAGCGGCGCGGATTTCGCGTGCCTCGAGCGTTTCGCCGATCGTCTCCTCGAAAAGCGTGCGAACCTCGCTCGCGTTCAGCGCCTCGAGAAGGTCCAGCGAAAGCGCGAAATAGGCTTCCTCGTCGCCGGAAAAGCAGGTGCCGTGCTTCCACCACTCGTGGCGGTCGAGGCCCGAGGCGACACCGGGCATGGCCACGGACAGTTCGCGCTCGAGCGCTGCGGTCAGCGCGACGGGGGGCAGGCGCTCCCAGTCCCCAGCCTCGTCGGTCGCGACGATCCGCGCCGGCACGCCGCAATATTCGCGCCCGCGCGGCTCCGGCCAGAGGCCGTGCAGCGCAAAGCCCACGTCATCGCGCCCGCCCGACCGGCATTCCGTGACGCGCGGCCGCGTTTCACAGAAGGCCGCCTGCCAGCTGACGGCAAGGACATAATCGTCCGCGGGAGCGACGGGCACCGGCGAGGCCCCGCCCAATGGCGGTGCGCTCGCCTGAACAGGCCCGCTCACGCCGTCGTCCTCCACGCGTCCGCAGCCATAGGCGACCCAGCGGCGCTCCGGCTCGGCACCCGGCACGACGATCATGTAGTGGCTGCCCGGCACCGCGTTGCGCCCGATCAGCTCGTAGGTCCGTCCCGCTTCCGTCGCGATGTCTCCGGGGTTGCGGTCCGGCTCGCGGATCGAGGGCGTGGCGGAGCAGGTCGCCTCCGCGGTGAAGACACCGACCATCGGCACCTGACCGGCGGAGGGCGACGTTGCGAGACCAAGGGGAAGGACGAGGAGAACGAGGAGGCGCTTCATAGCCGGACCATACATGACGGACGCCCGAGCGCCAGCCGATCAGCGCGCTTCGCCCGAGCGATGTGCCCAGCCCGTCATCCGCTTCTCAAGGAGCGCCATCAGCGCATACATCGCGATACCCTCGATGGCGAGCATCAGGAGGCCGGCGAAGACCAGAGGCACGTTGAACTGAGACTGCGCGCCGAGCATCATGAAGCCGAGCCCCGCATTGGCGGCCACCGTCTCCGAGACGACTGAGCCGACGAAGGCGAGCGTGATCGCGACCTTCAGCGAGCCGAAGAAATACGGCATCGAACGCGGGATGCCGACCTTCGTCATCACCTCCCATTTGGAGGCCCCGAGCGCGCGCAGAACGTCCTCCATCTCCGGCTCGATCGTCGCGAGCCCAGTCGCGACGTTCACGACGATGGGGAAGAACGCGATGAGGAACGCCGTCATGATCGCCGGTACGGAGCCCGTACCGAACCAGATCACCAGGATCGGAACGACGGCGACCTTCGGGATCGAGTTGAAGCCGATCATCAGCGGGTAGAGGCCGGCATAGATCGTGCGCGACCAGCCGACGAGGAGCCCGAGGCCGAGGCCGAAGACGACGGCCATCGCGAAGCCTGCCGTGGTGGTGAAGAGCGTCTGCAGCGAATTGGTCCAGATCGCCGGCCAGTACTGGTAGACCGCGCCGAAGACGACCGAGGGCGCCGGCAGGATGTAGACGGGCATCGCGAAGATGCGCACCGCCGCTTCCCACAGGACGAAAAGCCCGATCGTGTAGAGCCAGGGCGCGAGCCGGATCCAGTCGATCCCGCCTCCGGCGCGCGGCTTGGCAGGGGCGGACTCCACGGCGCGGATGTCGGCGGGAAGCTCGCTCATGCCGCTACCCTCGCCTCGGCGATCTCCGCCCGCAGTTCGTGGACGAGGTCGACGAAGCGCTTCTCGTACATCAGATCGAGCGGACGCGGACGCGCGAAGGGCACCTCGCGCTCCAGCTTCACCCGGCCCGGCCGCGCCGTCATCACGAAGACGCGGTCGGCGAGATAGGCTGCCTCGCGCAGATCGTGCGTCACGAGCACCACAGTGATGCCCTTCTGCGCGTGGATGTCACGGATGACGCCCCACAACTCCTCACGCGTGAAGGCGTCGAGGGCGCCGAAGGGCTCGTCCAGCATGATGAGGTCCGGCTCGTGGATCAGCGCGCGGCACAGATTGGCGCGCTGCTGCATACCGCCGGAGAGCTGCCACGGGAACTTGTCACCGAAGCCGGCAAGCCCCACGAGCGCCAGCAGCGCCTCGGCTTTGGCGACATACTCGGCCTTGTTGCGGCGCAGCCGCTTCTTGTGACGGTCGACGATCTCCAGCGGCAGGAGGATGTTGTCGAGCGTCGTGCGCCAGGGCAGGAGCGTCGGGTTCTGGAAGGCCATTCCAACGATCGACACCGGCTTCGTCACCCGTTCGCCCCCGACGGTGATCGTCCCCGCGCTCGGGCTCTGGAGGCCGGTGACGAGCTTCATCAGCGTGGACTTGCCGCAGCCGGACGGCCCGACGACGGCGACGAACTCCCCGCGCTTCACGTCGATCGACAGATCGTCGACGGCCAGCGTTCCGCCCTCGCCACCATAGCTGAGCGCCACCTTGTCGAGCGTGACGAGAGACATCGCGGTGCCCCTCAGTCTAGCATGCGCTCTGCCTGCGGCGGCAGGTACTGCGCGTCGAAGACGCGATCGGGCGTGGGAGGGTTGGACAGACCGACCGACAGCTTCAGGAGCTCGATCGAGCGGGCGAGCTTGGCTTCCTCGACGCCGCCGAAACCGTTCTCGCGCACAGCATCGGTGGCGATGTTCATGGCGTTCGCCATTTCCAGCCGCTCGACCTCCGTCTCCAGCGTTAGGATGTTGTTGGCGCGCAGCACCGCTTCTGCGCCAGCCTGCGGGTCGGCCACCGCATCCTTGAAGCCACGCGTCACGGCCTCGAGCACGCCACGCACCGCGTCCGGGTTTTCCTCGGCCCAGTCCGTGTTGACGAAGACGGCGTTACCGTAGAGGTCGAGACCGTGATCGGCCATCAGCATCGGCACGATGTTGTCCTCGGCAACGCCCTGTGCCTTGAGATTGAGGACGACCGAGAACGCGAAGCCGAAGACGGCGTCGACATTGCCCTGTGCCAGCATCGGCTCGCGCACAGGGAAGCCGACGCTTTCGATCGTGATGGCGGAGGTGTCGAGCTCGTTGACCTCCGCAAAGGCCGCCCATTGCGCAAAGGCGCCGTCCGGCGGCGGTGCGCCCAGCGTCTTGCCCTGCAGCGACGACGGTTCCTGCGTGATCCCTTTGTCGGCGCGGCCGACGATCGCGAAGGCCGGCTTCTCGTAGACCATCTGGACCGCCTCGATCGGCTCGTCCGGGTTTTCGTCGAGGAACTTGATCAACGCGTTAATGTCGCCGAATCCCATCTGGTAGGTGCCGGTCGTGATCCGGGGGATCGCCTCCAGGGAGCCGTTGCCGACATCGATAGAGACCGAAACGCCTGCTTCTTCGAAATAGCCGCGCTCCTGCGCAAGCAGGAAGCCTGCCGACGGCCCTTCGAAGCGCCAGTCCAGCGTGAAGCGCACGGGCGTGAGCTCCTGCGCGGACGCGATCGCAGGTGCAAAGGCGACCAGGAAGGATGTCGCGAGCATGGCGCGGCAAGGAAAGCGAAGCATCGAATAGTCCGTCGAGAGGGCAGCGATCCGCCATTGTTCGACGGAACCTCGTCGGCTCGCAAGCCGAAACTGCCTCTTATCCAAGCCTCTCGTAAGCGATGTACAATGTTTGTGCGATCTGCACCTTTGAGGGCCGTGAGCTGGACAGGATTCGGGCGAAATGGGAGGCGGGATGTTCGCGCAAGGTGAGGGGTTGCGGACGGCGACGGGCGCCATGGTCTGGCTCCGCCATCAGCCGGCAACAGGTGAAGGCCGCGCCGTTCTCCTCGTTTTTCACGGTCTGGCCGAGCATTCGGGCCGTTACGAGCGCTTCGCGGCCGAGATGTCCGCTATCGGCCTTCATGTCTACGCACACGACCATCGCGGGCATGGACGAACCAGCGCACCCGATGCTTCACCCCGGCGCTTTGCCGAGAAGGATGGCGCACGCCTCGTCGTCGAGGATTGCCGGGCGGTCTTCGACCACGCCAGGGCGCGCCATCCGAACCTGCCGATGGTGGTTCTAGGTCACTCGATGGGCGGGCTTATCGCCATGGCTTTCGCCCGCAGATACGGGCGCGATCTGGCCGGCCTTTGCGTGTGGAACGCCAATTTCGATGGCGCTCGCCTCGCCCCGCGGCTGACCGCACATCTCGTCCTGGCCGTCGAACGCGCGCTTATGGGGTCCGACGTTCCGAGCCCGACGCTCACGCACGCGACATTCGAGACATGGGGGCGCAGCGTCCCCGGCCGCCGCACGGAGTTCGACTGGCTGACCCACGACGAGGAGGCGGTCGATCGCTATATCGTCGATCCGCTCTGCGGCTGGAGCCCGACGATTTCCCTGTTTTCGGACCTCGTCACGCTGATAGCCGAGGGCGGACGAAGCCGCGGGCTGCGCGCTCTTCCAAGCGACCTGCCGCTGCATCTTCTGTGCGGCACGCAGGATCCGGCGACGGCCGGCGGCGCCGCGGTCCGGCGGCTTGCCGACTGCGCACGCGCGGTCGGGCTCCCGGTGACGCTGACGGTCGTCGAAGGCGCACGCCACGAGACGCTGCACGAGATCGCGCCCTATCGCTCCGCGGCCACCCGCTCGTTCAGCGAATGGATGGACGGCATCGCTCCGCCGCATCACCCCGCCGCTGGCGAAGCTTCCGAGTCCTCTTCTTCCGCGTCGCCCACATCCGTCGTGACGAAGGCGAGTTCGGAAAGCTCCTCCGGGGTCAGCACGTAGAGCTCCTCGGAGGGCGTGCGCATGGCATGGATCCAGGCGCGCGGATCGACTCCCATGTCGACCAGCAGTTCCTGGCAATCGGCCGTCGTGGACTGAATGTCGGCAATGGAGCGATCGAGATCGCGCGTCGTGTCCATGCCAGGGATCTCGACGGCATAGACCTGATGCAATCCGACCCAGGCGTTTTCGCCGGCCGTGCGTTCGACCCCGCCGGCGAAGAGCAGCGGGCAGGCCGAAGCGCAATAGCCGTCGTCCGGCACCACAGTGTCCATCTCGGCGTCGCGCACCGCGCGCGCCATGGCGATCGCATCCTGCACCGAACCGCCGGGCGAATGGAGATAGAGCGTCGCGGCCCCCTGCCCCTCGCCCTCGAGAAAGCTCTCCAGAAGGGATGCGGTGCCGGGATCGATCCGCCCGACGGCCGTGATGATTTCCGAGCCGGGCTCACGGGCGAAGCGCATCGGCTGGCTCATCGCCTCGCCACCCGCCGGCCCGTCATAGCCCGGCAACTCCGGCTCGCCGCGATCCGGCCCGACGGGAATGGTGCGCGGCAGATAGGGGCGGATCTGGTCCCCCGGAATGGGCCGCGAAAGCGGCATCGGCTGTGTGCGCATCGTGCGCGCCCGGTCACTCTCCGCACGGTAGATCGACACGACATCCTGCGAGAGCACCCAGCCCGTCAAGCCGATCACGCCGACGAACAGGCCTCGCAGGATCGCCCCGTCCGGGATCGACAGGACGAAGCGCTCGAAGCGAGAGGGGGAAGGCTCCTCACCGATCATCGGGGTCTCGTGCTCGAAGGATCAGGCCGGGCCGGCGCCGCGGCGCCCGTGGAAGGGTGTCGGCTGATTCTGCTGAACGATCTCGTCTGGAGACGGGGCGGGCCCCGGTGGCGACTCGGACAAATGTGACGCTGGCGCGGCGACCCCGTCGGCCGTGCCTGGAACGGGTGCCTGGGCGGCCGCGAGGCGGCGCTGTATCTCGAAGGCCCGCATCATGTCGGCCGCACTCATATCGACGAAACCGGCCTCGCCCTCCTCCCGGCGAATCTGGTCCTGCGTGATGACGAGGATGAGCACCAGCACGGCCGGCATCAGGTCGATGGCGATGGCGCCCGCCCAGGAGGGCAGGAAGTCTCCCGCATAACGGATCACCGCATCCGGCTTGGAGAGCGGCGTAAAGCGCATCGCCGCGACGGGCGGACGCGCGAGGATATCGTCAGCCGCGGCCGCGAGCGCGGCGCTCTGCTGGCGGACGGATTGCTCGACCCGCGCCAGCACCTCGCTCTGGCGGTCTCGCAGGCCGGGCTCCAGCCCGCCGGCGACCGGCGCGATGAAGGAGCGGCCGAGGTCCTCGGCGGCGCGGCGAACGGCCGGCGCAACCGAGGTCTGCTGGAGCGAGGCGACAATGCCGGACAGCGCCGTCGCCTGCTCGGCGAACTGGGTGGAGCGATCGGCGACAGGCCCCTCGCCCGCCACGAGTCGGCGCATCTCGGCCAGCCGCGTACCGCCTTCGTCGAAAAGCGTCTGCACCCGCTCGCGCGAGGAGCGGATTTCGGCGGCGAGCCCGTCGAGTTGCGTCGACATCTGGCTGAGAAGCTGGACGACGGTGCCGAGGCCCGACGTACCGGTCAGCGCGCCGGAAGACCGTTCCTCGTCGGCAAGGCGCGAGAAGCGCTGGGAGGCGAGTTCGATGTCCGGGATCAGGCTCTGCGCGGCGAGCGCGTTCTCGTGAGCCTCGTTCAGCCGCTGCTGATACTCCTCGGTGGTGACGGAAAGGTGTTGTTCCAGCGCCGCGCCGCCGGCGAGCGCGGCGGCGTTCAGCCAGGCCGACATCGCCATGATCATCACCGCGCCGACCGCCATCGCGAGATAAAGCATCCCGCGCCCGGCGCGCTGGCGCACATGCGGCATGATGCGCATGAGATAGGTCCAGAAGCCGTAGATCGCGACGGAAACCGCCACCGAATAGATGATCGCGCCGAGAAAGACCGTCGTCGGCGATCCGTCGATGAGGTCGCGCACGCCGATATAGGTGAAGACACCCGACCCCGTGGACAGGATCGCCAGCACCATACGCGTCATTAGGTCGAGCCGGCCGATCTGACCGCGAAGCGTGTAGGAATGCGATTGCGACATCGGCGGGATCCCTGTGCGGCCAAGACCGCGTTGAACGCGCGGTCGTAGCACGGCGTGCCGCCTCCAGTGCGATCACGTTAACGCGTGGTTAACCGCGAACGCCGCGCGATAGCCATCTACTGCGAAAGATAGGCGAGGTCGGGACCGAGATGGCAGCGCGCGACGCGCAGTTCCAGCGGCCGCCGCTGGTAGGACATGACGAGCCGCTTCAACGTCATCACGCTCGCGCCGGGAGCGATGCCGAACAGCGCCGCATCGGCCTCGTCGGCAGGCTCGCAGCCCACCTCCTCCACCTTGTGCGTCGCGAGGTCGTGGCCGATCCAGCGGCTCGCCGCGGCCATGTCGAGTTCGGCCTGGGTCATCGACTGCGAGGCCGCGCCCACACGCAGGCTGACCGTTTCGTGCATGAAACACCGGCCGAGATGGGTGCGGCGCCGTCCGAAGCGGATCACCGGCGTGCGGGGGGTGAGCCCCATCCGTTCCGCGACGGCGGGTTCGGCGAGATCGAGCGAGACGTCGTGGATGGTCACCTCGCCGGCAACGCGGCGGCCCGCCCGGTCGAAGATGTTGGAGAAGCGGCTGCGCATCGCCCCCGCTTCCGGATCGCAGACCACCGTGCCCTTGCCCTGGTGCCGCTCCAGGAGCTTGTGCTCGGTCAGGATGTCGAACGCCTTTCGAACGGTTCCGAGGCTGATGCCCAGAGAGCGGGCGATCTCCGTCTCGTTCTCGATCGCCTGCCCCGGCGCCCATTGCCTGGAGACGATGCGCGAGATGAACTCGTCGGCCACCTGTTGATAAAGCGGGCGGGTGTTGAATGGCTTGCTCAAGGACATCGGCGCACTCCCAGGCGTGGACATCGTCACAACCTTGAGTGGCACAACTTTAAGGCGCATTCAAGCGATCTTAAGAATGTCAGGCTCCGCCTTCCGACTGATTTAACCCGCTATCCAACGCCTTTCTGTATTAACACGAACGACATCATCTATCTTTGATTGCATAATCTTTGACTGAGATGGCCGAAAGTCGCAACGAGAGCGCGAAATAGATTACCGCCACGATCAGGAAGAAGGTGGGCACCGCGCCGAGGCCCCACCAGCCTGCGACGAAGCCCGCCAGTGACGGAATGACCACCCCGCCCGTCATCGCGGCCGAAACCTGAAAGCCGACAGCGTGGCCGGCGAGTTCTCGGCCGACGCGCTCGGGCGTCATGTGCATCAGCATCGGGAAGATCGGCGCCAGCGCGAAGCCCGCCAGTGCGAGACCGAGAACGCCGCTGCCTCCCGGATCGATCACGAACCAGAGGACCGAGGCGAGCGACACGGCGGCGCCGCCGCCGACAAGGCGCGCAGGTCCGATGCGGTCCGCCCCGAAGCCGAGGAGAACGCGCCCGGCGAAAAGCATGAACCAGAAGACGCCCGTCCAGAAACCCGCAGCCTCCACCGAAAGGCCCCGCGTCTGCGACAGGACGGCGAACGCCCATTGACCGAGGCCGATCTCCAGGCCCGCATAGACGAAGAAGGCGAGGGTCTGGAGTTGCACCCCCTTGTGGCGGATCGCCTCTCGCACGGGAGCCGGCGCCGTCGCGCTGTCATGAGCGGCCGAGACGCCGCCTGCCGCCGCCCACAGCCGCCGCGTCGCGATGAAAAGGACCGACAGCGCGATCATCGTCGCGGAGAGCGCACCGTAGCCGATGCGCCATTGGTCGGCCGCGACAGCCGCCGTCATCGCCAGCGGCCCGAGCGCGGCACCGAGCCCGAAGGCCGCATGCAGCCAGTTCATCTGCCGGGCCGAGTAATGTCCCGCCGCATAGGCGTTCAGGCCGGAATCGATCGCGCCGCCACCAAGACCGACCGCAAGGCCGAAGGCGAGGAAGATCGGCCAGGATGGCGCGAAGGCGAAACCGGCCAGTCCGAGGCCCGCGATAAGGGTCGAGCCGCCCAGAAGCCGCCCGACGCCGAAGCGGCGTAAAAGCGACCCCGCCGAAAGGCTGGAGCACAGGAAACCGATGCCGACGGCCGCAAGGCCAAGGCCGAAAGCACCTTCGCGCAGCATGAAACTGTCGCGCAACGAGGGCCACGCGACCCCGTAGGAGGCATCGGGCAGCCCGAGGCTGACGAAGCCGAGATACGTCAGGACCAGAAGGCCGCCCCCGCCCGCCAGCAGACGTCCGGGATTTGCGCCCCGCGCGCTCTCAGCCATCAAAAACCTCGATGGGCGGCCGGGAACGCCGGCCGCCCGGCCTCAGGCGATGCCCTGAGCGACCGCGAATGGAGCCTCGGTGTTCGCCCTGATGTCGTCGAGACTCGCCCCCTCGGCCAGTTCGACCAGCGTCAGGCCCGAGCCGTCCTCGGCCACTTCGAACACCCCGAGATCGGTGATGATCATGTCGACGACGCCCGCCCCCGTCAGCGGCAGCGTGCATTCGTTGAGGATCTTGGGGCTTGTCGTCCCGTCCTTGGCCTTGGCGACGTGCTCCATCACGACGACGACGCGCTTCACGCCGGCCACGAGGTCCATCGCGCCGCCCATCCCCTTCACCATCTTGCCGGGGATCATCCAGTTGGCGAGATCGCCGTTGGCCGCCACCTGCATGGCGCCGAGGATCGCGAGATTGATGTGCCCGCCGCGGATCATCGCGAAGCTGTCCGACGAGGAGAAGTAGCTCGTCGAGGGCAGTTCCGTCACCGTCTGTTTGCCGGCATTGATGAGGTCCGCATCCTCCTCGCCCTCATAGGGGAACGGCCCCATGCCGAGCATGCCGTTCTCGGACTGGAGCTGCACGCTCATGCCCTCGGGAATGTAGTTGGACACGAGCGTCGGGATGCCGATGCCCAGATTGACGTAAAAGCCGTCCCTCAGCTCCTTGGCGGCACGCGCCGCCATCTCTTCACGCGTCCAGGCCATCAGATTTCCTCCCCTGCGCCGGCAGCGGCACCGGCCGTCTCGCGCGGGCGCGTCGTCACGCGCTCGATGCGCTTCTCGAAGCCCTCGCCGAGATCGATCATCCGCTTCACGTAAATGCCAGGCGTGTGGACCGCGTCGCCGTCGATCTCGCCGGCTCCGACATAATGCTCGACCTGCGCCACCGTCACCTTGGCCGCCGTGGCCATCATCGGATTGAAGTTGCGCGCCGTCTTCCGGTAGACAAGGTTGCCTTCAGGGTCCGCCTTCCAGGCATGGACGAGCGCGAGATCGGCCTGCAGCCAGGTCTCCATGATGTAGCTCTCACCGTCGAACTCGCGCGTTTCCTTGCCCTCGGCGATCATCGTGCCGGCGCCGGTACGCGTGAAGAAGGCGGGAATACCTGCGCCGCCGGCACGGATGCGCTCCGACATCGTGCCCTGCGGGTTGAACTCGATCTCCAGCTCGCCCGCCAGATACTGCTGGGCAAAGAGCTTGTTCTCGCCGACATAGGACGAGATCATCTTGCGGATCTGGCGTGTCTCGAGGAGCAGGCCGAGACCCGCGCCGTCGATGCCGGCATTGTTGGAGATGACCGTCAGGCCCTTCACGCCCGATTCGCGAACAGCCTCGATAAGGACGCCCGGCATGCCGCAAAGGCCGAAGCCGCCGGCCATGATCGTCATGTCGTCGTGCAGAAGGCCCGCCAGGGCCTCAGTGGCGTCGGAATACAGCTTCTTCATCAGCGGGGTCCTCCAACCTGTCGCGCTCGACCTACTAAGACGAGCAGCCTCTTGCAAGCGGCACCCTCGCGCCCGCAGCATTGTAGTGGCTGCGCGAGCGTCATGTCGCATTCATACTCAATCGGCACGCGATGATCATCGTGCCGCCGCACCGGGAATGCAAAGCTCGCAGCCGCAGGTTTGCGACAGGATCACGATGCAGCGATTTTCCGGTTTCCAGCTCGTCGCCAAGGCGCTCAAGAGCAATCGCGAGTGGCGCTCGCAATGGCGGGACGCTGCGCCCAAGGCAGAGTACGACGCCGTGATCATCGGCGGCGGCGGCCATGGGCTGGCGGCCGCCTACTATCTCGCCAAGGAACACGGCATCACCAACGTTGCGGTGCTGGAGAAGGGCTGGATTGGCGGCGGCAACACGGGCCGCAACACCACCATCATCCGCTCGAACTACCTGTTCGAGGAGTCCGCCGCGCTCTACGACCACGCGGTGAAGCTGTGGGAGGGCCTGTCGCAGGACCTTAACTACAACGTCATGTATTCGGCGCGCGGCGTGCTGATGCTGGCCCACAACATCCACGACGTGCAGGTGTTCAAGCGCCACGTCCACGCCAACCGGCTGGCCGGCGTCGACAACGAGTGGCTGAGCGCGCAGGAGTGCCAGGAATTCTGCCCGCCGCTGAACATCGACGCATCGACGATGCGCTACCCGGTGCTGGGCGGCGCACTCCAGAGGCGCGGCGGCACGGCGCGGCACGACGCGGTCGCATGGGGCTATGCGCGCGCGGCCTCCGATCGCGGAGTCGACATCATCCAGAACTGCGAGGTGACGGCCATCGAGCGCGATGCGTCCGGCGCGGTAACGGGCGTCCAGACATCGCGCGGGCCGATCCGCACGAGGAAGATCGGCGTCTCCGCCGCGGGCAACTCCTCCGTCGTCATGTCGATGGCGGGCGTGCGCATGCCGCTTGAGAGCTACCCGCTGCAGGCGCTCGTCTCCGAGCCGATCAAGCCGATCTTCCCCTGCGTGGTGATGTCCAACACAATCCACGCCTACATCTCGCAGTCCGACAAGGGCGAACTCGTCATCGGCGCGGGCACGGACGCCTACACGTCCTACACCCAGCGCGGCGGGCTCCACATCGCAAACCATACGCTCGACGCCATCTGCGAGCTCTTCCCGCAGTTCCGGCGCATGCGCATGCTGCGCAACTGGGGCGGCATCGTCGACGTGACGCCCGACCGCTCGCCGATCATCGCCAAGACGCCGGTCAAAGGGCTTTACGTCAATTGCGGATGGGGCACCGGAGGCTTCAAGGCGACGCCGGGCGCGGGCAACCTTCTCGCCCACACGATCGCGCGGGACGAGCCACATCCGATCAATGCGCCCTTCACCATCGAGCGCTTCCGTGACGGCGTGCTCATCGACGAGGCGGCCGCGGCCGCCGTCGCGCACTGAGGCCACCGACATGCTGCTGATCCACTGCCCCTATTGCGGCCCGCGCTCCGAGCTGGAGTTCCGCTATGCCGGCGAGGCCCATGTCGTGCGCGCCGAGACGCCCTCCGAGGTCGGCACGGACGACTGGACGGACTTCCTCTACCATCGCTCCAATCCACGCGGCCTGCACGCCGAGCGCTGGCGGCACATCCATGGCTGCGCGCGCTTCTTCAACGCCGTGCGAGACACGCGCGACGACAGCTTCAAGGCGACCTACAAGGTCGGCGAGGCACGGCCACAACTGGAGGGGGCTGCTGTCGAGGCGCAGGCTCCCGCCCTGTCCGGCGATAATCTCGGAACCTGGTCGACGGAGGGCGAGCGATGACCGGCGCGTTCCGCACGCCGACCGGCGGCCGCATCGACCGCGCGCGCCCGGTTTCCTTCACCTTCGACGGCAAGGACTTCACCGGCTGCGAGGGCGACACACTCGCCTCTGCGCTACTGGCGAACGGCGTTCACCTTGTCGGGCGCTCCTTCAAGTATCACCGCGCGCGCGGCATCGTGACGGCGGGCTCCGAGGAGCCGAACGCACTGGTCGGCGTCGGCCGCGACGAGGGGCACTACACGCCGAACCTTCGCGCGACGCAGGTGGAACTGCACGCCGGCCTCAAGGCCGAAAGCCAGAACCGCTGGCCCTCGCTGCGCCACGACATCGGCGAGATCAACGACGGGCTCGGCCGCTTCCTCTCGGCCGGCTTCTACTACAAGACTTTCATGTGGCCGAAGGGCGCGTGGGACAAGCTCTACGAGCCCTTCATCCGCCGCGCGGCTGGTCTCGGCCGCGCTCCGCTGAAGCCGGACGCGGAGCGCTACGCGCAACGCTTCGCCCATTGCGAGGTGCTTGTGATCGGCGCGGGCCCCGCCGGCATTGCGGCGGCTCTGGCGGCCGCCGAAAGCGGCAAGCGCGTCATCCTCTGCGACGAGCAGGCCGAACTCGGCGGCTCGCTTCTCCACGAGAATGCTGTGACGATCGACGGCCAGCCGGCGGACGTCTGGCTGGCGGAGGCGCTGGCGACGCTGGCCGCCCGCGGGAACGTCGTTCTCCTGCCGCGGACCACCGCCTTCGGCTACTATCCGCACAATCTGATCGGCCTCGCCGAGCGCGTTACCGACCACCTCGCCTCCCCTTCGCCCGACCTGCCGCGCGAGCGCCAGTGGATGGTGCGTACGGGCGAAGTGGTGATCGCGACGGGCGCGATCGAGCGGCCGCTTGTCTTCCCGGAGAACGACCGGCCCGGCGTGATGATGGCGGAAGCCGCGCGCATCTACGCCAACCGTTACGGCGTGAAGCCGGGCGAACGCGCGGTCGTCTTCGCCACGAACGACTCAGCCTACCGTGCCGCACTCGACGTGATGGCGACGGGCACGCAGATCGCGGCCATCGCGGACCTTCGCTCCAAGCCCACCGGCCCCTATGTCGAGCGGGCGCGGGCGGCCGGCATACCCGTCTACGACGAAACAGCCGTGATCGGTACGCGCGGGCGCCTGCGGATCGCATCCGCCATCCTTGGCCGCCTCGGCTGGACGAGCGGCGAGACGGTGATCTGCGATCTACTCCTTATGTCCGGCGGCTTCACGCCGAACGTCTCGCTCTTCTCGCAGTCTCGCGGCAAGCTGGCTTGGGACGAAGGTCTCGGCGCCTATCTGCCGGGCACCTCGGCCGAGCGCGAGCGCTCCGCCGGCGCCTGCCGGGGCCTTCATGACCTCGCCGAGGTGCTGGAGGACGGCTTCGCCAGGGGAGCCGAGGCCGCCGGGGGCTCTGCGACGCGCGGTTTCACGGTCGCGGCGACGCCGGTCGGAAACGAGGGCTTCCGCGGCGCCACGCCGCACGAGCGCAAGTCCTACAACGTGAAGGCCTTCGTCGATTTCCAGAACGACGTGACGACCAAGGACGTGCGCCTCGCCACGCAGGAGGGCTTCCGCTCGATCGAGCATGTGAAGCGCTACACCACGACCGGCATGGCGACCGATCAGGGCCGCATCTCCAACATCAACGCGCTCGAGATCGTCTCGAAGGCGCTCGGCAAGGCGGTGCCCGAGATCGGCCTGACGACCTTCCGCCCGCCCTACACCCCGACGAGCTTCGGCTCCTTCGCCGGCCCCTCGCGCGGAGAGCTCTTCGACCCGGTGCGCCGCGCGCCGCTACACGAGTGGGCGGCCGAGCGGGGAGCGGCCTTCGAGAATGTCGGCCTGTGGAAGCGCGCGCACTACTTCCCGAAGGCCGGCGAGGACATGCACGCGGCGGTGGCGCGCGAGTGCCTCGCGGTGCGCAGCGCTGTCGGTATCTTCGATGCCTCCACTCTCGGCAAGATCGAGGTGGCAGGGCCGGACGCGGCCGAATTCGTCAATCGCATCTACACGAACCCGTTCTTGGCATTGAAGCCGGGCGGCCTTCGCTACGGCATCATGCTGCGCGAGGACGGTTTCGTGATGGATGACGGCGTCATCGCGCGCCTCGCCGACGACCGCTTCCACGTGACGACGACCACCGGCGGCGCGCCGCGCGTCCTCAACCATATGGAGGACTATCTCCAGACCGAATGGAGCGATCTCGACGTCTGGCTGACCTCCACCACCGAGCAGTGGGCCGTCATCGCCCTGCAGGGTCCGAAGGCCCGTGAAGTGCTGGAGCCGTTGACCGAGGGCATCGACCTCTCGAAGGAAGCCATGCCGCACATGAGCTGGCGCGACGGCACGGTCGCGGGGGTTCCGGCCCGGATCTGGCGCGTTTCCTTCACTGGCGAGCTCGGCTTCGAGATCAACGTCGCGCCGTCGGCCGCCCGTCACGTCTGGGAGGCGCTGATGGACGAGGGCGAGGATGTCGGCATTACGCCCTATGGCACCGAGACGATGCATGTCCTGCGCGCCGAGAAGGGCTACATCATCGTCGGGCAGGAGACGGACGGAACCGCGATCCCGGACGATGTGGGCCTCTCCTGGGCGGTGTCGAAAAAGAAGCGGGACTTCGTCGGCATGCGGTCACTAGACCGCGACGCCTTCCGCGCGGCGGGCCGCAAGCAGATGGTCGGGCTTCTCACGGAGGACCCGACAATCGTCCTGGAAGAAGGCGCGCAGCTCGTCGAGCACACGGCCGAGGCCAACGCACCGGCGTCCGGCGCGGCGCTCGGCCACGTCACCTCCTCCTACCGTTCGTCGACGCTCGGTCGCTCCATTGCACTGGCCCTCGTGAAAGGCGGCCGCTCCCGACACGGCGAGACGATCGACGTGCCGATGCCGGGCGGTCGCGTGGCCGTCACCATCGTCGATCCGGTCTTCCACGACAAAGAGAACGAGCGACTGAATGTCTGAGACCGCGATCCGCCGCCGCTTTCCGCTCGACACGTTCAGGACCCGCCGCACCGACGCTGTCACGATCGAACCCCTCGGCCCCGCCTCGCGCCTCTCGCTACGCTGCCGCGACGAGGCCGCGATCGCGCGCGTCGGGGAAGCCTTCGGGACGTCCCTGCCCCGCGAGGCCTGCCGGTTCACCGAAAACGGCACCCGCCGGGCGCTCTGGCTCGGGCCCGACGAGTGGACGCTCGTCGCGCCCGGCGAGGAAGCCGGCGCTCTCGGCGAGAGCCTGGCTGACAGCCTTCACGGCACGCCGCATTCACTGGTGGACGTGTCGGAGCGATCGGTTTCGCTGGCAGTGTCCGGCCCGCAGGCGGAAACGCTGCTCGCCGCCGGCTGCCCGCTCGACCTTTCGCCTGCGGCGACGCCGGTCGGCTTCGTCTCCCGCACGGTCTTCGCCAAGAGCGAAATCGTGCTTTCGCGCACGGAAGCGGTGCGTTTCGAGCTCGACGTCTGGTGCTCCTTCGCGCCTTATGTTTCAAGCTATCTGGCCGAGGCGGCGCGCGAACTTTCGGCATGATCGTTTGCGCGCCGTCCGATGGCGTAAAATCGACGAAATCTGTCGCTTGGAAGAAGGAAATGGAGGGCCTTGGCGCTCCAGACTTTCCCAATTGAAGGCGCCGCCACAGGAGTGGACGTCATGCTCGACCGCACCGACACCTCGCTGACCAGCCTGTTGCGCCGTCGGCGGCCGGGCTACTCGCTCGAGGCTCCCTTCTACACGAGCCCGGAGATCTTCGCGGCCGACATGGACGCGATCTTCGAGCGGCATTGGCTCTTCGTCGCTGTAGAGCCGGACGTGCCCGAGCCGGGCGACGTGATGACTGTGGACATCGGCCGCAACGCCGTCCTCATCGTCCGCGACGACGACATGCAGGTTCGCGCCTTCCACAATGTCTGCCGCCATCGCGGCGCGCGCCTCGTCCACGAGGAGAAGGGCACGGTCGGCAACCTCGTCTGCCGCTACCACACCTGGACCTACAACCTCGAAGGCTCGCTGATCCACGCCGAGCACATGGGCGAAGGCTTCGATGCCTCGTGCCACGGACTGAAGCCCGTCCACATCCGCTCGCTCGAGGGGCTGATCTTCATCTGCCTCGCAGACGAGCCGCCGGCCGACTTCGACGAGATGGCCGCCGTCATGGGGCCCTACATCGCCCCGCACAACATCAAGAATGCGAAGATTGCTCACCAGCACGACCTGATCGAGCCGGGCAATTGGAAGCTCACGATGGAGAACAACCGCGAGTGCTATCATTGCGGTGCCAACCATCCCGAGCTGACCGTCCCGCTCTTCGCCTACGGTTTCGGATTCGCGCCTGAAGACCTCGACGAGACCGAGCGCGCGCAGGCCGAGCGCTACGGCTGTCTGGTGACCGACAGCCACGACGACTGGGAGCGCGCGGGCATTCCGAGCCGGATGCGCGAGCATCTCGACGACATGGTGACGGGCTACCGCACCGAACGCCTGCCGCTCGATGGCGAGGGCGAGAGCCACACGATGGACACCAAGGCCGCCTGCCGCATCCCGCTCGGCGCCTTCCCGTCCGCCAAGATGGGCGGCCTGCACTTCTGGACGCAGCCGAACTCCTGGCATCACTTCATGGGCGACCATGCCGTGACCTTCTCGGCGATCCCGCTCGATGCCGAGCGCACGCTCGTGCGCACCACCTGGCTCGTCCACAAGGATGCAGTCGAGGGGGTGGACTACGATCTGCAGAACCTCATCGACGTGTGGATGACGACCAACGTGCAGGATTCCGAGCTCGTCGGCTTCTGCCAGGACGGCGCGCGCACGGCCGGCTACGAGCCGGGTCCCTATTCGCCCTACACCGAGATGCTCGTCGACAAGTTCTGCAACTGGTACGTCCAGCGCATGCGTGCTCGCTTCGATCCCGCGCCGGTCGCGGCGGTCGCGGCCTGAAGCCAGAAAGCCCGACGCTCTGATGGATGCCGCATCGCCTGCCCCGACCTCGACCGGGTTCTACGAATGGAACCCGGAAGAGGACGACGTCCTCATCTGTCGCGCGGTCCGCGAGGAGACGCACGACGTCAAGTCCTTCATCTTCGCGCCGCGCTCCCAGCGCCGGTTCGCCTTTACACCCGGCCAGTTCCTGACCTTCGAGTTCGAGATCGAGGGTGAGGCGATCCACCGTTGCTACACGATCTCGTCAGCGCCCTCGCGGCCCGACACGGTCTCGATCACGGTCAAGCGCGTGCCCGGCGGACCCGTCTCGAACTGGCTGCATGACCATTTCCGTCCGGGCCAGATGCTCAAGGCCGCGGGGCCGATGGGCGATTTCTCGTGGACCCATCACCCCTCGCGCACCGGCAAGTACCTGCTGATTTCCGGCGGCTCGGGCATCACGCCGATGATGTCGATGACGCGGACGGCATACGATCTGGCCGAGATTCGCGACACGATCTTCCTGCACGCCGCGCGCTCACCGGACGACATCGTCTTCGACGACGAGATCGCGGTCATGTCGCGGCGCAACCGCTCGATCCGCGCGGCGCACATCGTTGAAGGCGACAGCCCGCTCCAGGCCTGGCCCGGCTTTCGGGGGCGCATCTCGCGCGCCGCGATCGAGGCCGTCGCGCCCGACTTCCGCGAGCGCGAGATCTTCGTCTGCGGCCCCTCCCCCTTCATGGCGGCCGTTCGCGCCATCCTGAAGGAGGCCGGCTTCGATATGAGCCGGCATCACGAGGAGAGCTTCAACTTCGAGGAGCTTGCCCCTCAGGAGCAGGCCGCAGTCGAGGAAGCGGCCGCCGCGCTGGAAAGCGAGGTCAGGAGCTGGAAGATCGAGTTCGCCAAGACCAAGCGCGTCGTCGAGTGCCCGGAGACGATGACGATCCTCGAGGCCGCGCGCCGCGCCGGCATGCGCCTGCCCTCCTCCTGCTCGAAGGGCATGTGCGGCACCTGCAAGTCGAAGAAGGTGTCCGGCACCGTCGAGATGCACCACCAGGGCGGCATCCGCCAGCGCGAGGTGGATGCCGGTATGATGCTGATCTGCTGTTCGAAGCCGCGCTCGGACGTGGTCGTCGAGCGCTAGGACGGCGTGGTCGTCAACCCGTCGTGCGGGCATCATAGCCGGCCATGGCCACATCGGCGACGGATTCGAGGTCGGCTCCGCTCGCCCCGTCGCGCGCCAGGATCGACATGCCGCTCTGTACGGTCTGGACGAAGCGTGCGAGCCCTTCGACATTGGTGCCGGTTGGAATCTCGCCCTCGCTCTTCGCACGGGCGAGGCGCTTTCGAAGGCGCTCGAAGGTCACGGCTCGTGTCGACCGGGAGAGCTCGTTCAACCGCGCATGATCCTCGCTGCCCACCGACGACAGCACGACCATGCACCCTCGCGGAATATCGGCCACGCAGCCGGTCAGCGCCATGGCTGACTCCATCAGGAACGAGCGAACCGCTTCCCGCGCGGTGAGGGCGGCGTCGAAGCCGGCCCAGACGTAGCTCTGATTGCTCTCCGCATAATGGCGCAGCGCCTCGGCATAGAGCTCTTCCTTCGATCCGAAGGCGGCATAGAGGCTCGGCGCACCGATGCCCATGGCGTGCGTCAGATCAACGATCGACGTCGCCTCGAAGCCCTTCTTCCAGAACAGGAGGGTCGCCCTGTCCAAGGCGGCGTCGCGATCGAACGCGCGCGGACGCCCGCGCGCGCGTGGGCGCGCTTCCTGCGCATCTGCTGTCGGCAACTTATTTTGCATTGATCGATATATATCGGCATTGACACTCCAGGACAACGACCATAGTTGAATTTGTATCAATCACTAGATATTGGTACAGACAGATGACTGAACTGGCAGGCAAGCGCGCTCTCGTCACCGGCGGCTCGCGCGGCATCGGAGCGGCGATCGCTCTCGCTCTCGCGGACAAGGGCGCAGACGTCGCGATCACCTATGAGCGCTCGGCCGATCGAGCGGCCGAGGTGGTGCGAGCCGTAGAGGCGAAGGGCCCTAGGGCCGTCGCAATCCAGGCTGACAGCGCCGATCCGGACGCGATCAAGCGCTCCGTCGACGAGACGGTACAGTCGTTGGGTGGTCTCGATATCCTCGTCAACAACGCCGCGATCGCGATCTATACGACCTTCGCCGATGCGGAGGTTGATGTGATCGACGCCATGTTCGCGGTGAACGTGCGCGGGCCGATTCTGGCGGCCAAGGCTGCGATTCCGCATTTGGCCGCAGGCGGACGCGTCGTGACGATCGGCTCGGGCGGAGCCGAGCGCATCGTCGGCGACACGGGCGCGATCTACTACATGACGAAGTCCGCGCTGCATTCGTTCACGCGCGGCCTTGCCCGTGAACTCGGCCCCCGCGACATCACCGTCAACCTCGTGCAGCCGGGATCGACGGATACGGACATGAACCCGGCCGATGGCGAGTTCTCCGACTTCCAGCGCAGTCTCATCCCGCTCGGCCGATACGGCATGCCCGAAGACGTCGCGGCTGCGGTCGCGTTCCTGGCGAGCCCGGCGGCTCGCCATATTACCGGCACCATTCTCACGGTCGACGGTGGTCAGCTGACCTAGGGCCGATCGACATTCAGGCTGAGACGAGGCGCGTGCCTGGTTTCAGGGCTTCGCGACACTCTGGATCGAAATCCGCCGCGTCCCGAAGGGATATGGCGAAAGAGGTATGGATGGCATCGCCGGGGACGTCGTTCGCAATGCCATTCGCTGGCCTTGTGCAAAGCCGAGGCAGTAAGCTCGTCGGCCGGCGCTGATGCGATCTTCTACAAAAGCTCGCTGTAGAGCGCGGTGATCCAGACAATGTTGACGCACAGCCACAGCACGCCGAGCCAAGTCAGTTTCCGGCTGCTTCTCACGCGCATCGCGATCAGGGCGATCGTCGCACCGCCCGCGAGCCGAGCAACATACCAGACGCCCAGAGATTGAAAATGCTGCACGCCCTTGATCAAAGTATCCACGAGATCAAAGGCAAACGAGGCGGCGAAGATCGAGAAGAAAACCTGTCTGCGGCGGATGAAAAACGCTTCCGATTCCGCTCGTTCCTGAACATTGTCCGGGAACAGCAAGGTGGACATCAGGAAGAACAGCGACGCGTAGGATAGGATGAAAACGTAGAGCCAGAAATTCCAATCCGTGATGAAACGCAGAGAGAATTCCCACCACCAGAAGTGAACGGCGTTGAGCAGGACGACGACCGACCATACGACCTGCGCATGCATCCAATCGGTCTGCACTGGCTCCTGCAGCCTACGCGACAGACCCGAAAGCAGGCGGGTGATCGCCAATCCGATGATTAGGCTTATTAGCACCCTGAGGTGGCCGTAAGCGTCCATCCGAGATCCTCGCACAGGATTTTCGCGAAGCATTCCGGAGGGTATCGGCGCCCGGCCGATGCCGTCACGATGCTCAGCGCACGGAAGCAAGCCATGCCGATCTAAAGAAATCGTCGATGTGCCTCACGAATGTGAGCTCTGAACTCCCCTTTCCCTGACTTCACCCCGAGGTCCCCTCTCGATGGTGACGGCATAACGGAAGCGCCGCATGACCGCGACGCGTGCCCGCTCCCTCGCCTCAGCTCCGTGGCTTAAGATTCTCCGGGTCGTAGAGGGCGTTCATGCCGACGGCCGCCACTTCCACCGGATATCGCTCGTCGAAATACTCGACCTCGAAAACCTTGCCGATTTCGGCATGGCCGTGCGGCAGGTAGGCGAGCGCGATGTTCTTGCCGACGCTCGGGCCATAGGCGATCGAGGTCGTGAAGGACCGGCGGCCGAGCTCGTCAACCAGCGTTTCGCCGGTCTTCGGGTCCATCACTGGCAGGATGCCGACCGGATAGCGTGCTACACCCTTCGAATCGACGTTCTGCGTCATCGCCAGCGTACAGAGCATCGCCGGCTGGTGCGGCCGCGCGCGATACTCCACATGCTTGGCCTTGCCGCGGAAATCCGCCTCCTTGACCTTCGGTCGGGCGAGGCTCGCCTCGTGGAGATTATACTCTGTCAGAAGGTCGGCGTTCTGCAGGCGCAGGCTCTTCTCGAGCCGGCGCGAGTTCGCATAGGTCTCGACGCCGACGGGTGTCGCGCCCGTCGATTCCAGCGCCGCCCAGACCGCAGGCGCGTCGTCGTAGGCGACATGCAGCTCGAACCCCTGCTCGCCGACATAGGAGATGCGGAAGGCCGTCACGTCCTTGCCGGCGATGCGAACGGGCTTGAGCGCGGTGAAGGCGAAGTTGGCGGCGTCCAGCGCGTCGGGCTCCTCGACGATCGTCTTGAGCTTTTCGCGCGCGTTAGGCCCCCAGATGCCGACGGTGACGATCTCCTCGGTGCGGTCCGCAAGAGTGACGTCGAAGCCCTTCTCCTCCGCGACGCGAGCGATGTAGTGGAAGTCACGCGGGGCCGCGTCCGCGCCGTCGACGACGCGCACACGATCCGCAAAACGCAACACCGTCAGATCCGCACGAACCATGCCCTCGTCGTCGAGGAAGTGGGTGTAAATGCCTTTGTTGATGTTGGCGTCGCCGCCGATCCTGGCCGCACACAGCCATTCCATCAGCTCGACATGGTCTGGACCGGAGACCTCCAGCATGGCGAAGTGCGAGAGGTTGATGATGCCGGCGTCTTCACTCATGGCCAGTTGCTCGGCGTTGGAGACGCGCCAGAAATGCCGCGCGTCCCATTCGTTCTCGCGAACGGGCACCCGGTCGCCGTACTTCTCCAGAAGATGCTCGTTGGAGGCGTAGCCATGGGCACGCTCCCAACCGCCGAGCTCCATGAAGTAGCCGCCGAGCTCCTTCTCGCGCGCATGGAACGGCGAACGCCGCACGTTGCGGCCGAGCGAGAACGGCTCGCGCGGATGCACGGCCGGATTATAGATCTTCTTGGCCGTTTCCGTGCAGCGCTCGTGGATCATCTCCTCGGTGGTCTGATGCGGATAGAAACGTGCGACGTCGATGGCGTGATGATCGACTTCGGTGCGCCCGTCCGTCATCCAGTCGGCGATGAGCTTGCCGTAAGCCGGGCCGTCCTTCACCCAGATGGCGACGCAGTACCACAGGCCCTTCACCTTGCGGCTTTCGCCGCAGGAGGGGCCGCCATCACTCGTCACCTGCAACAGGCCGTTGAAGGAATGGCTTTCGTTGTAGCCGAGCTCGCCGAGGATCGGCGTCAGCTCGATGGCGCGCTCGAGCGGCGCAAGAATTTCCTCTATGTCGAGGTCGCGCTGCGAGGGCGAAAGCCGCGCCTCCTGCTTCGACAGGATGTCGCGCGGGTGGCAGAGGCGCGGGTTCTCCTCCTCGTAATAGCCCCACTCGATCTGCCCGCCCTCGGCGGTCTTCGGATCGCCCGTGTCGCGCATGTAGGCCGAGTTGCCCTGGTCGCGCATCAGCGGGAAGCCGATCTCCTTGCCGGTGCCGGCGAATTCGTCATAGGGGCCGAAGAAGGTCAGCGGGTGGTCCACCGGCATAACCGGAAGGTCCTCGCCCGCCATCTCCGCGATCAGCCTGCCCCAGATGCCTGCACAGACGACCACTCGATCCGCCATGATCGTACCGCGCGGGGTAACGACCCCCTTGATCCGGCCGTCCTCGATGACGAGCGAAGTGGCGGCGGTGTTGGCGAAGGCGCGCAGCTTGCCGGACTTCTCCGCCTCGTCCACGAGTTTGCCCGCGACGGTCTGTGAGCGCGGGATCACGAGCCCCGCGTCGGGGTCCCACAGGCCGCCCTGCACCATCTCCTCCTCGATGAGCGGGAACTTCTCCTTGATCTCCGCCGGCTCGATCAGGCGCGCG
This sequence comes from Aureimonas mangrovi, assembly GCF_014058705.1. NCBI lineage: Bacteria > Pseudomonadati > Pseudomonadota > Alphaproteobacteria > Hyphomicrobiales > Aurantimonadaceae > Aureimonas > Aureimonas mangrovi. Next base: position 1,291,057 of record NZ_CP059692.1, on the reverse strand, counting down.
CGCGTGCCGAAGGCCTTGGCCGAAGCGACCTTGCGGCGGATCTCGTCCATGCGGGCATCGTCGCCGACGCGCGCGACCTCGAGGCCGCCGACGCGCGCGTAATGGCCCATCTTCTCGAAGAAATCGATGGAGTAGAGCGTCGTCCAGCAGGAAAGGAAGTCGTGGCTGGTCGTGTAGCAGAAGTCGGACGCGTGGGCGGTGGAGCCGACGTCTGTCGGGATGCCGGAGGCGTCGATGCCGACGATATCGTCCCAGCCGCGCTCGACGAGATGGTGCGCCACCGACGCGCCCACGATCCCCCCGACACCGACGATGACGACCTTCGCTTGGGTTGGGAAGCCGGCCAAAACTGCACTCCGATCCATGTTGCGGCTAAAGCTTACGAACTCGCCGACCTCCTGAAACAGTCTTGTTGCGACATTATGGATTGGCGACGCGACCGACAGGCTTCAGATGGCGGCGACCTCCAGCTGCCGAGCGCGCTTTTGCCCGGAAAGATCCGCCCGCAGCGCTGGACGGCCACGGATGATGTCGGCGGCCTTCTCGGCCAGCATGATCGTCGGGGCGTTCAGATTGCCCGTGGTGATCGACGGCATGATGGAGGAATCGACGACGCGAAGCCCCTCGACACCGAACACGCGGGCTTTTGCGTCCACGACACTCATCGGATCGTCCTCGGCCCCCATCTTCGCCGTGCAGGAGGGGTGGTAGGCGCTCTCGGCGTGCTCGCGCACGAAGGCGTCAATCTCCTCATCGCTCTGCACGCCCTCGCCCGGCGCGATCTCGCGGCCACGCCAGCGCTGGAACGAGGGCTGCGCGAAGATTTCACGCGTCAGCCGCACGCAGGCGCGCATCTCCCGCCAATCGTCCTCGTGGCTCATGTAGTTGAAGCGCACCGTCGGCGCCTCGGCCGGATCGGGCGAGGCGAGGCGCACATGGCCGCGCGACTTGGAGCGCATCGGCCCGACATGCGCCTGGAAGCCGTGCTCGCTCGCCAGCGACTTGCCGTCATAGGTCACGGCGAGCGGCAGGAAATGGTACTGGATGTCGGCATGCTCGACATCGGGTCGCGACTTGATGAAGCCGCAGCTCTCGAAATGGTTGGTCGCGCCGAGCCCGCTCTTCATCAGGAGCCATTGCGCGCCGATACGCCCCTTCTGCACGAGGGACTGGGCCGAGAACAGCGTGATCGGCTCCTTGCAGGCGGCCTGGAAGTAGAATTCCAGATGGTCCTGCAGGTTCTCGCCGACGCCCGGCCGGTCCGCCACGATCTCGATGCCGTGGCTGGCGAGTTCGCCCGCCGGGCCGATGCCGGACAGTTTTAAGAGCTTGGGCGTGTTGATCGATCCGGCCGAAAGGATCACCTCGCGCCGCGCCTTGACGATCACCTCCTGCCCGCCATGGCGATAGGCGACGCCGACAGCGCGCCTGCCCTCAAAGACGACGCGCTCGACGAAGGCCTGGGTGGCGACCTCGAGGTTCGGCCGATCCATCGCCGGCTTGAGATAGGCGTTCGCCGTGGACCAGCGGCGCCCGCGATGGACGGTCATGTCCATGCGGCCGAAGCCCTCCTGAGTGGCGCCGTTGTAGTCCGGGTTCTCCGGGTAGCCGGCCTCCTTCGCCGCGTCGACGAAGGCCTGATAGAGCGGGTTCTGCATCGTGCCGTAGCTCGTGTGCAGCGCGCCTTCGTGGCCGCGATAATCGTCGCCGCCCGTCGCCCGGTTCTCAGCCTTCTTGAAGTAGGGAAGTACGTCGGCGTAGGACCAGCCGGCCGCTCCCTCGCGCTCCCAGCGGTCGAAGTCCTGCGGCGCGCCACGCACATAGACCATGCCGTTGATGGAGGACGAACCACCCAGAACCTTGCCGCGCGGCAGGTTCATGCGCCGGCCGCCCAGATACGGCTCGGGCTCAGACGTGTAGCCCCAGTTGTACTTCTTCATGTTCATCGGGATCGACAGCGCGCTCGGCATCTGGATCAGCACCGAGCGGTCCGAACCGCCGTATTCGAGCACCAGCACCGTGCTCTTGCCGTCTTCGCTCAGGCGGTTGGCGAGGACGCAGCCGGCCGAGCCGGCGCCGACGATGACGTAGTCGAATTCACGTTCGCTCATCGCTGGTCTCCTCAGTAGGGGGCGTCGACGGCACCGAGATTGACGTAGACGCTCTTCACGCGCGTATGCGCTTCCAGTGCCGCGCGGCCGTTCTCACGCCCGATGCCGGAGCGCTTCACGCCGCCGAAGGGCAGCTCAATCGGCGTCAGATTGTAGGCGTTGATCCACGTCGTGCCCGCGTGGAGCCTGGCGATGACGCGGTGTGCGCGCGCCATGTCGCGGGTGAAGACGCCGGCCGCGAGGCCGAACTCGGTGGCGTTGGCGCGCTCGATCACCTCGTCCTCGTCGCGGAAGGACAGGACGCTCATCACCGGCCCGAAGATCTCCTCGCGCGCGATGCGCATTTCGTCGCCCGCCTCGTAGATCGTCGGCGAGACGAAAAAGCCCTTGCCGAGCGCCCCTTCGGTGACCCGCCCGCCCTGCACGATCGCGCGCGCACCGTCGCGCTTCGCGATGTCGAGATAGGAGAGCACCTTGCGCATGTGATCCTCGGAAATCAGCGCGCCGATCTGGGTCCTCGCGTCCTGTGGATCACCGACGATCAGAGCGCGCGTGCGCTCGCTGAGCTTTTCGAGGAAGACTGCCTTCACCGCCTCGTGGACGAAGACGCGGGTGCCGTTCGAGCAGATCTCGCCGGCCGAATAGAAGTTGGCGAGCATCGCCGCGCCCACCGCATCGTCGAGGCTGGCGTCGTCGAACACGACGAGCGGCGACTTGCCGCCGAGCTCCAGCGTCACCTGCTTCAGCGTGGAGGCTGCGTCCGCCATCACACGCTTGCCCGTGCCGACCTCGCCGGTCAGAGAAATCTTGGAAATCTCCGGGTGCCGCGAGAGAAGGCGCCCGGTCGAGGCCGGCCCCTGCACGACGTTGAAGACGCCGTCCGGCACGCCGGCTTCCGTCATGATCTCGGCGAGCTTCGCGGCGGTCAGCGGCGTGAGTTCGGCGGGCTTGAAGATCATCGCATTGCCGGCGGCGAGCGCTGGCGCCGCCTTCCAGCAGGCGATCTGGATCGGGTAGTTCCAGGCGCCGATGCCCGCGACCACGCCGAGCGGCTCGCGGCGCGTGTAGCCGAAGGCAGAGGGGCCGAGGTCGACCTGCTCGCCGGAAAGTCCGGCAGCGAGACCGGCGAAATATTCCAGGCAGTCCGCGCCCGAAGCGGCGTCCGCGACCAGCGTCTCCTGAATCGGCTTGCCGGTGTCGCGCGTCTCCAGAAGCGACAGCTCCTCGTTCCGCTCACGCATGATCGCCACGACGCGGTGGAGAATGCGCCCGCGTTTGGCGCCCGTCATCGCGCCCCAGACGGCCTGGCCCTTTTTCGCGGCGGCGACGGCGGCGTCGATCTCCGCCTCCTTTGCGATGGCAACCTCGGCCAGCACCTCGCCGGTTGCCGGGTCGATCGTCTCGAAGGTTTCGGCACCCGCGGCCTCGACGAAGCGTCCGCCGACATGGCTCGTCAGGCGCGGCGCGCCGGAACGAACGGCCGGGCGCGCAGGCTTCGCCTCGACCGGGCGCGGCTTGGCGGCGCCGATCTCGAGTTCGGCGAAGCTCGTTGCGATGCGGCGTGCTTCGGCGGCCCGCGAGCCGGAAAAGTCCTGCGAGAGAGAGGCCCGCAGCCAGAGCCCGTCGATCAGCGACGCGATCCCGATCGCGATGCGCCGCGCATCGTCGTCGCCGACGAGCTGGCGTAGCGCTTGCCGCAGATTGGAGGTCGTGCGGCCCTGATAAACGTCCTGCACGCGGCGCAGGCGCGCGGAATGCAGCGCCTGCCCCCAGAAGGCGAGCCAGACGCCGCCCGTGTGCGCGTCGAACTCCTCCGGCGCGAGATTGGCGTCAATGATCGCCTGGATCCGCTCGCGCGGACCGTCCGCATCCCGCAGGCGCGTGCGCGCCGCGTCGCCCACCCGCTTTGCGAGGTAGCGCATGGTTGCTTCCAGAAGCCCGTCCTTGTCGCCGAAGTAATGCGAGACAAGGCTGGGCGCGACGCCGGCCCTGCCCGCGATCTCGGACAGGCTGGAGGCGGCGAAGCCGATTTCGCCCAACGCAGCAATGGTGGCCTCGATGAGCTGCCTGCGTCGCTGCTCCTCGCTGGCAGAGACGGAGTTCTGGCGGACGAGCTTGGCATCAATCGTGTTCATGACCGGAGGATAACCATGATTGAATGATCATTCAACCTTCGATCACGTTAAACCGGTAGAGTGAAGCTCCCGCCTCTCGGACGAACCTTCTCCTTCATGACTGATGGTGAATGATCGTTCAACGACCGATTTGACTTTGACGACAAGATGGCAAGACTGATGCGAGATGAGACGCCGTCAGAACGGCTGGCCTCGACCCAACCAACGCTCGGAGACGATGAACCTTGCCGAACTTCCGCACCGCCCCCCTCGCCGCCACGGCACTCCTTGCGACGACGCTTCTCGCCTCGCCCGCACTCTCACAGGAGGCAGACAGCTGCGGCACGGTGCGGTTCGCCGACGTCGGCTGGACCGACATCACCGCGACGACCGCGACGGCCTCCGTCGTTCTCGAGGCGCTCGGCTACACGCCGCAGACGAGCATCCTCGCGCTGCCCGTCACCTTCCAGTCGCTCGCCAACGACGACATGGACGTCTTCCTCGGCAACTGGATGCCGACGATGGAGAACGACATCGCGGCCTATCGCGACGATGGCCGGATCGAGGTGATCCGCACCAATCTCGAAGGCGCGAAATACACGCTGGCCGTGCCGCGCTACCTGTTCGAGGCAGGCCTGAACGACTTCTCCAAGATCAACGATTTCCGGGAAGAACTGGGCGGTCGCATCTACGGGATCGAGCCGGGCAACGACGGCAACCGGCTGATCCTCGACATGATCGAGGCGGACCAGTTCGGGCTTGCCGGCTTCGAGGTGGTGGAATCCTCCGAGCAGGGCATGCTCGCGCAGGTTTCGCGCGCCGAGCGCGCGGAGCAGCCGATCGTATTCCTCGGCTGGGAGCCCCATCCGATGAATTCGAACTTCGACATCGAGTATCTGCCAGGCGGCGACGATGTGTTCGGCCCCGACCTCGGCGGCGCGCGTGTCGACACCGTTACCCGCGCCGGCTTCTCGCAGGACTGCCCGAATGTCGGAGCCTTCCTTGCCAATCTCGAATTCACGCTTCAGGCGGAGAACGAGATCATGGGTGCGATCCTCAACGATGGCGCCGAACCTGAGACTGCCGCGCGCGAGTGGCTGACCGCCAATCCCGAAACGCTCGACGCCTGGCTGCAGGGCGTCACAACCGCCGACGGCGAGCCGGGGCTCGAGGCCGCGCGCGCCGAACTCGGGCTCTGAGATCGAGGAAGAAAGGGCGCCCTTGGGTGCCCTTCTCACTCAGAGGCAGGTCGACATCGTCGTCACCATGAAGAAGTTCGCGGCCGTCGCCGCGAGCGCGAGCGCGGTCAGCGCGATGCCGGCATGGCGGAGGAAGCGAGAGACCCGGCCGGGGCCGGCCGCACCCCTCACCACCCCCGCCAGCATGATGGCGAGCGCGACGAGGGAGCCGATCCAGACGAGCGTCAGGACCAGACGGTTGAGACTGACCGGCCCTGCTTGCATCGCGTCCCAACCATAGGCGCAGCCGACGGACAGCACGGCGTAGAGAACGACGAAGGCGATGCTCCACGCCGTGAAGCCCCCGAGAAGCAGCAGAGCAGCGAGCCGGCCGCGCGTCGAAACCCGACTCATGCGCCGGGCCCCATGCGCACCAGCATCGGCAGGACGATGACCAGAGCGACGACGATCAGCGTTGTGAGGGCCGTGTAGTCGTACCAGAAGCGCCCGATCGTCATCATCGCCCCGCGCGTGTCGGCGACCTTGCCGGACCGGCAGCGCTGGAGCGAAAGCCCGGCGAGGAGGAGGCCGACGAAGGCCTGCATCGCAGCGTAGGCGAGAAGCGCCAGAGTGGATGCGCCATAGGCGTGCGCCGTCGGGTCCGGCAAATGATAGGCGATGACGATCGCGAGCACCGCCAGCGCGACACACTGCCCGACGATCGCTCCTATCAGCGAAACGGTCCGGCGCGGCGAGCCGGCCCGGTTCAGGGCCTCCGCGTGACGTCCCGCGCTCGCCGAAAAGAGTGCGGCGAGACCCAGGCCGACGAGCAGCAGGCGCCCGCTCGTCATCATCTCCGGCGGCGGCCAGGCGGGCGCGACCAGCCAAAGGAACAGGACCCCGAAGATCAGCGAGGCGAAGAGAGCGGCATTGGCGATCAGCGTCACTCCCATCGCCCAGACAGGCGGAGAGCCGTTCGTCTCGGCCGCGACCTTGGCGCTGCGCCCGCGTCCGATCGGCAGAAAGCCGTAGTCGACGCGCTGCCCCTCGCTGCGCGTCCACGAGAGGAGGAAGCCGAGCGTGACGAGGAAGCCGATCGGCGTCAGCGCGTAAAGGCCGAAGAGCAGCGTCAGGAAGATCGTCGAAGTGGCGAGCGCCGTCCAGAGCGGCAGGAAGGTGCGCCGCGGCAGCACGAGAATGCGCTCGATCTCTCCGGTGACCGGGTGGACGCCCAGCGTCTCCTGCCAGCCGTTGCGCGGTGTCGCCAGATAGCCCTCCCCGGCCGCGAGCCGGCGGCCGAGATCATGCGCTTCGCGCAGCGGTTCGCGCGATTGCACATGCGGCAGCGAGGCGAAGGCGTAGGAGGGCGGCGGCGTCGGCATCGCCCATTCCAGCGTCTTCGCCTCCCACGGATTGCGCGGCGCGCGGCGCGCGAAACGGATCTGCACCACCATGTCGACAACGAAAAGGACGAAGCCCATCGTCATCAGAAAGCCGCCGACGGACGACAGGAGGTTCAGCATAGTCCAGCCGGCCTCCGCCGGGTAGGTGTCGATGCGCCGGGGCATGCCGCGCAGCCCCGTCAGGTGCATCATGAAGAACGTCAGGTTGAAGCCGACGAAGATCAGCCAAAAGGCCGTGTGACCGAGCCCGAACGAGGACGCGCGCCCGGTCATGTGCGGCATCCAGTAATAGGCCGCAGCCAGCATCGGGAAGACGAAGCCGCCGACAAGGACGTAGTGCAGATGAGCCACCACGAAATGCGTGTCGTGGACCTGCCAGTCGAACGGCACCACCGCGACCATGACGCCGGTCAGCCCGCCGAGGACGAAGATGAAGAAGAAGCCGAAGATGTAGAGCATCGGCAGCGACAGACGCGGCCGCCCGTCGAGGAGCGTCGCGAGCCAGGCGAAGATCTGCACCGCCGTCGGGATCGCGACCATCGCGCTGGCTGCGGAGAAGAAGGCGAGTGCCAGATGCGGGATGCCCACCGTGAACATGTGGTGGACCCACAGTCCGAAGGAGAGGAACCCGACCGCGATGACCGCGACGACGATCCATGTGTAGCCCACGATCTCGCGCCTCGCGAGCGCCGGGATCATGGTCGAGAGCAGCCCCGCCGCGGGCAGGAAGATGATGTAGACCTCCGGGTGGCCGAACAGCCAGAAAAGATGCTGCCACAGCAGCGAATCCCCGCCGCGCAACGGATCGAAGAACGGCAGGTCGAAGGCGCGCTCGACCTCGAGCAGGATCGAGCCGAGGATCAGAGGCGGGAAGCCGACGACCATCATCCCGGCAGTGACAAGGATGTACCACGCCAGGAGCGGCATCTTGTCGAGTGACATGCCGGGCGCGCGAACCGTCAGGATGGTGACGACAATTTCCACCGCCGCGGCCACCGCCGAAATCTCCACGAAGGTGATTCCGAGGAGCCAGACGTCCGAATTGATGCCGGGCGAGAACACCCGCGAGGACAGCGGGGTGTACATGAACCAGCCGCTGTCCGGCGCGACGCCCGCCAGAAGCGCGACGATCAGGATCGAGCCGCCGAAGACATAGCACCAGAAGCCGTAGGCCGTGAGCCGCGGGAAGGCGAGATCGCGTGCGCCAAGGAGCTTGGGCAGGAGATAGATCGCGATGCCCTCGAACATCGGAATCGCGAAGAGGAACATCATCACCGTGCCGTGCATGGTGAAGATCTGGTTGTAGACGTCCGGCCCGAGGAACGCGCTTCCGGGCGTCGCGAGCTGCGCGCGGATCAGCATCGAGAGAATGCCGCCGATCGCGAAGAACACGAAGGCGGCGACGATGAAGCGGCGGCCGATGATCGTGTGGTTGACGGCGGCGAGCCGCCCGAAACCCTTGTCGGTCTTCCAGATCTCGTGCAGCTCGCGGTGCAGGGCGATCGGATCCGGGCGCGGCGGCGGCGCGGTGGTCGGGATCCGGCCGGGAAGGTCCATCTCGCTCACTGTCCGCCCTCCGCCGTCTCGAAGCCGGTGGCCAGCAACGCTTCGTATGCCTCGGGCGCGTGTGCGATCACCGAGAAGTTCATGACGGCGTGCCCGAAACCGCAATATTCCGAGCAGATGCCGCCATATGTGCCCTCTTCGTCGGCCTCGATGCGCAGCGTGTTGGTGTGCCCGGGAATGGCGTCCATCTTGCCGCCGAGACGCGGCACCCAGAAGGAATGGATGACGTCCGCGGAGACGATCTCGACGTCCACCGGCCGCCCGGCCGGGACGTGGAGGACGTCACGCGTCTCCCCCTCGAAGGCGGTCCCGGGGTAGCGGAACACCCACTGCCAGCGCTGGCCCTCCGCCGAAACGCGCACCAGCCCCTCGCTGCGCGGATGGGCGAGCAGACCCTCGCCACGCGTCAGCGCAAAGACGAGGAGCGCCGCCAGGACCATCACCGGCATGACGAGCCCGCCATAGAGCATCCAGTTGCGCCCTGCGCTCTCGCGCCAGCGCCAGCCGGGCTTGAGGAAGGCGAGCGCGAAGAGCCCCATCACGAAAGCGAAGAGGACGGCGGCGCCGGCCAGCATCACCCACCAGATCTCGGCGATCGAGGCCGCTGCCGGGCCCGCCGGATCGAGCGTCGAAAGAGGACCGGCACAACCGGCAAGATTCACGGCCGCGAGGCCGAGGCTTCCAAAGAGGAGCGGCCGCGATAGGTTGCGCTGAACCACGAGGGATCGCGCGCCATGTCCGACATCAAGACCGACAATCCCAACCCGGTGATCGCCGACATCGCGCAGCACGACGTCCAGTCGGCCGTGGCGGTCGCCGGTCATCCGCTGCATGCCATGAGCGTCCATTTCCCCATCGTTCTCGTGATCGCCACGCTCGGCTGCGACCTCGCCTACTGGTTCGGCGGCGATGCGTTCTTCCTGCGCGCCGGCGTGTGGACGGCGGGCCTCGCCTTCATCTCCGGCGTTGCGGCGGGCGCGGTCGGCACCGCGGAGCTCATCCTCGTGAAGGGCATCCGCGTGCGCGCCGCGAGCTGGACGCATGCCGTAGCCGCCATGACGCTGATCTCGATCGCCGGCGCCAACTGGGGCGTGCGCCTGATCGATCCGGCGCAGGTTCTGCCGCTCGGGCTGTTCCTGTCGGTCGTCGCGGCGGGCGTCACGGGCCTTGCGGGCTGGTACGGCGGCAAGCTCGTCTTCGATCATGGCGTGGGAATCGTCATTTCGGAGGACGGTTGAACGTCGAAGCCGAGCCAGCGGCCAAGCCCGCCGGGCTCGACGAGGTCGGCGGGAATGCCGAGTTCGGCCATGGTCGGCTTGGCGAGGACGAAGATGAGGATCAGGGTCGTCACAAGGGCGGCGAGCGAAACGCTCAGGGCGGCGCGCCACAGGGCGTAGTGGCCGTCTTCCTTGAAAACCTCAACGACATGCGCTCCGGTGCGGATGTGTAGCTTGGCTAGAATCCCGACGAGCAGGAGCTTGATCGCGAACCAGAAGGTGAAGGTTTCGCGCGCAAAAATCAGCGCCGTACCGGTGCCGATGGCGATGAAGGCGGCAGGCGAGACGAGCGTGACGAAGACGAAGCGCGTCGTCAGTTGCAGGTGATAGAGCGGCCGGCCCACGAGCCCCACCTCGCGGCGAGCCAGCATCAGGGGCAGTGTGATGAGCCCCGCGCACCACACGCACAGGGCCAGGATGTGAGCGCTTTTAAGCCAGATGATCACGCCGGGCGCCCGTTCAGTTCGCGGTCAGCGGCTTGCGCAGCGCGGCCGCAGCCACCGCGAGTGCGGCGACGAGATAGGGCAGCGCACCCGGCGCCCACATGATGAGGCCAGCGAGCTGCTGGTCGGAGAGCGCGGTCAGGCCGAACGGCTCAGGTGAGAGGAAGTGCGCCACATAAAGCGGGCGCGGCGCGAAAGTGATGAGCGCGCCCAGGAGCCCCATCTGCATCATCGCCGCAAGGAGCATCAAGGGCGCCGTGACGGCGGCCTCGCGCGTGGAGAGGATGGACGACCAGAAGCCCAGCGCGGTGAGGAGGAGGCTTCCCTGCATCAGCCAGTAGAGCGTGTCCGAGCGCAACGCCGCATCGTAGGGGACGGGTGCGTGCCAGAACCAGAGCGCGACCGCATGGACGAGGAGCCAGAGGCCCGGCCAGGGCAGCGGGCGCGTCTCGCGCCACGGATTGGCAAGCGCGAAGAAAGGTGCCGCGACCGCGACGAGCAGGACGTGATGCGCGACACGCGCGGAGAAGAGCGCAGCCGAAAGCGCGCAGAGCGGTGAGACAAAGGCGACGACGAGCGTCGCCCAGCCGAGCCAGAAAAACAGCCTCTCGCGCCCGGTCCTTCCGGAGGCCGGCGCCTGGCGAAGCGCCAGATGGTAGCCCGCCGGCAGGAACGCCAGCAGCCCCAGCAGCACGGGATCGAGCGTCCAGCGTGTCCACAGTTCGGACGGCAGGGGGGCGGCGCCGCAGAAGGGCAGAACGACCTGGTCCATGGCTGTTCCTCTTGAGAGCGACGATGGGCAGACTTCCCCGCGGCCAACGGCCGACGGCCATCATGGCTCGAATCTGCCGTTGCCCTTGAGGCGCACATCGGGAAAGCATAGGGGCCGCCCGGCTAAAGCATAGTGAGAGCACGGCTTTTCTCGGGATCGTGCTCGGTGGAGAGAGACAGGCGCAGGCCAGGTGTTGCCACAGCGCCACGCAGTTAAGGTGTATCGCTCCGCACGACGTGAAGCGCGGTCGCGATGTCGTAGCCACATTCGGCCAGTGCGTTCTCCGCGTCCTGCGGCGCGCAACCCGTCATCGCCACGAGCATCGCACCGGCGCGCTGGCGCAGCTTTTCGTTCGTCGCCCTCATCGAAACCATGCGCCCTCCAGAGACCCGGCCGAGCGTGACCATCAGGGCCGTCGAGAAGAGGTTGAGCGCGATCTTCTGCGCGGTGCCCGCACCGAGACGCGTCGAGCCGGCGACGACCTCCGCCCCCGTGCGCAGCAGAACCGGAAACCCGGCCTCCGAGAAAAGCGGTGCGCCGGGATTGTTGGCGAGCGCGACGACGAGGGCGCCGCGCTCCCTCGCGCGGCGGGCGGCGGCGGCGGTGAAGGGCGTGCGTCCGCTCGCCGCGATCGCGATCAGAACGTCGTTCTGACCGATGCCGGCCTCGTCGATCGCCGTTGCGCCGGCCGCATCGTCATCCTCGGCGCCCTCCAGGGCGGCGGAAAGCCCGGCCGAGCCGCCCGCGAGGATCGCCACGGCTCGCTCGCGCGGCCAGCCGAAGGTCGGCGTCAGTTCGACCGCGTCGAGAAGACCGAGCCGGCCGGAGGTGCCGGAGCCGACATAGACGAGCCGCCCGCCGGTCACGAGACGAGGTGCCGCCGCCTCGACGGCCGCCTCGATCTGCGGGAGTGCGGCGGCCACGGCGCTCATCGCCTGCGCCTGCCCGCCGAGGAGAGCGGCCAGCACCTCTCCGGTGGGCCAGGTTTCCAGGCCGGCAAAGCGCGGCGACGCGCTCTCCGTTTCCAGTTCGCCGATCGGCTTACCGCGCTCGACGTCGCCCTTCATGCTCGCCTCCGGTGGTCCGTGCGAACCTATATGGGCGCGCGCCGGGCAGCAGCGAGGGCCTTCAGAGCGGCTTCAGCCCCGCCTCGATCTCCGCGCGGCGCGGTTCCAGGAAAGGCGGCAGCGAGAGCCCCTCGCCCATCGTCTCCATCGGCTCGTCGGCGTGGAAGCCGGGGCCGTCCGTCGCGATCTCGAAGAGGATGCCGTTCGGCTCGCGGAAGTAGAGCGAGCGGAAGTAGAAGCGGTCGACCGGGCCGCTGGACGGCAGGCGAAACTGGCCCAGCCGCTCTGCCCAATGGTCGTAAGCCTCGTCCGGAATGCGGAAGGCGACGTGATGCACCGCACCGGCCCCCTGCCGCGAGGGCGCGAGACCTGGCTCCACCGCGACGTGCAGCTCCGCCGAGGCACCACCCTCGCCCATCGCGAAGACGTGCGTCCGCGCGCCGTCCACACCCTCATAGGTGCGCTCCTCGCGCATGCCGAGCGCATCCGTCAGGACGGCCTTGGTGCGGGTCAGGTCCGGTACGCTCATGGTGATCGGGCCGAGGCCACGGATCTGGTGTTCGGTCGGAACCTCGCTCTTCTCCCATACGGCGAAGCTCCCCTGCCCGCCGTCGTCGACGAGCGAAAGCCGCTGGCCCTCGGAATCCTCGAAGTCGAGCGTCATGCGCCCATCGCGCGTGACGACATCCTGCGCCTTAGCGCCGTGCTCGTTGAGGCGCGCCACCCAGTAGTCGAAGCTTGCCTTTCTGCTGATGCGAAGGGCCGTGCGCACGATGGAGTGCGTGCCGCGCCTTTCCGGCGCTGCCGGCCAGTCGAAGAAGGTGATGTCGGAGCCGGGCCGGCCTTCGCCGTCCGCGTAGAACAGGTGATAGGCCGATGTGTCGTCCTGGTTGACCGTCTTCTTGACCATGCGAAGACCGAGGACACGGGTGTAGAAGTCGTGATTGCCCCGCGCGTCGGCGGTGATGGCGGTCAGATGATGGATTCCGGTGAGTTGCATGGCGTCGGGTCCTTTCGTAAAAGTTCGAGCGAAGGGATGCGGTGCTTCACCAGCGCGTCATCCACTCCGTCGTGAGCTTCAGATCGGCCTGCGTCAGCCCGTGGCCGGCCGGCAGGATGTGGTGGGAAACCGCGGCCCCGGCCCCTTCGAGGGCGGCGGCGAGACGGGCGGCGTTCTCGGCCGGCAGGATCGGGTCCGCATCGCCGGAAAGGATCAGCACCGGCTTGCCGGCAAGCGGCGCAGCGGGCGCCTGCGCAAACGGCGTCATCGCGCGGATCAGCGCGGCCCCCGCGAGCGTTTCAGGCCGGCGGTAGAGCATGGCCGCTGCGATGTTGGCCCCGTTGGAAAAGCCGAGCGCGACTGGCGCCGAAAGCCCGTGCTCGGCACACGCCGCCTCGACGAAGTCCGCGAGGTCGTCGGTGCGCCGGATAAGGTCGGCCTCGTCGAACACGCCTTCCGCCAGCCGGCGAAAGAAGCGCGGCATTCCTTGCTCGAGCACCTTGCCGCGCGGCGACAGCAGCGCGAAGCTGGGCGCCACCATGCGGCCGAGCGGCAGAAGATCGCGCTCGTCGCCGCCCGTGCCGTGCAAGAGAAGCAGCGGCGGCTTGTCCGCGCGCCCCGGCTCGAAGACGTGGATGAAATCCGCTTCCTGCCCGTCCATTCCTCGCTCCCGTCTCGTTCCTCGATGACGGGCATATGGATGGAGGCAGTGAAAATGTCTCGGCCCACACGCGCCTCAGCGCCGGGACGCACCGTCAACCGATCCGCTATTGAGCCGGCACCAGAGGCTCGGCCTTCGCCTCCACCCGCCCGCGCTCGGCAAAGAGCGCCATCAGTTCCGCGCGCCGCTTCCCGGCCTTGTCGATCGAAGCCGCCTTCACCGGCCCGTAGCCGCGGATCGCCTCGGGCAGCGACAGGATTTCGGCCGCGAGATCGGCCCGGCCTGCATCCGCTGCGCGCATGGCCGCGAAATCGGCCTCGTAGGCCTCGATCAGAGCGCGTTCGCGCTTTCGCTCGGCGAAATAGCCGAACGGGTCGAGCACGGTGCCGCGCAGGCGCTTTCCCTTGGCGAGGACGCGGAACGCCGTCATCATCCACGGCCCGAAGCTGCGCTTCTTCGGCCGGCCGTTGGAATCCTCGCCGGACAGGATCGGCGGCGCGAGATGGAAGACGAGACGGCCGCCAGGCTCGAACTCCTCCGCCAGCATCCGCGCAAAGGCTTCGTCGGTGTGAAGACGCGCCACCTCGTACTCATCCTTGTAGGCGAGAAGCTTGGCGTAGTTGTGCGCGACGGCCCGGTAGATGCGCCCGTTCGCACCGGCACGCTCGTCCAACGCCTTCGCCTCGCCGACCATCGCGCGGTAGCGCGCGGCCAGCGCCGCGTCCTGATACTTCGTCAGGAAGGCGGTGCGCTGGTCGACGAGTTCGTCCGTCGTCATGTCCACGAGGGTCTTCGCCGTCCCCGTGTGCGGCGCGACGATGCCGGCGACCTTCTGCGGATCGGCCGCCGCGAGCCGCCCCCAAGCGAAGGCGTCGAGATTGGCCTTCACCGCGACGCCGTTCAGCTCGATCGCCTGCGTGACCGACGCGAGCGTCAGCGGGATCAGCCCGCGCTGCCAGGCATAGCCGAGCATCATGATGTTGGTGGCGATGGCGTCACCCGCGACGATTTCCGCGATCTCGGTGAAGTTCACGAAATCGGAGCCCTCGCCGATGGATCGCCGGATCGTGCTGCCAACGAGCGTACGCCGAAAGTCGAAGTCCGGATCGCGCACGAACTGGGCGACCGGCGTCAGATGCGTGTTGACGACGCCGCGCGTGCGTTCGGGCGAGAGCAGCGTCGCGGCATCTTTGGATGCCGCGACGACATCATCGGCGGCGATCAGGACGTCGGCGCTGCCGGCGACGATGCGCGGGCAACTCACCTCATCCGCCGTGCGGCCGATGCGAACGTGGCTGAGCACCGCCCCGCCCTTCTGGGCAAGGCCCGCCATGTCGAGCAGCATCGGCGCCTTGCCGTCGAGATGGGCCGCCATCCCGAGGATCGCCCCGATCGTCAGGACTCCCGTTCCGCCGACGCCGGTGATGGCGATATTCACCGGCTGGACGAGTTCGGGCACCAGCGGCGGCGGGATGTGCGCCGCGTCCGGCCCGCCGACCGGCGCGCGCTTCTTCAGCTTCGCGCCTTCGATGGTGACGAAGGACGGGCAGAAGCCCTTCACGCAGGAGAAATCCTTGTTGCAGGAGGACTGGTTGATCTGGCGCTTGCGGCCGAACTCTGTCTCCAGCGGCTCGACCGAGATGCAGTTGGACTGCACCGAGCAGTCTCCGCAGCCCTCGCAGACCGCCGGATTGATGACGACGCGCTTGTCCGGGTCCTCCATCAGCCCGCGCTTGCGGCGGCGTCGCTTTTCGGCCGCGCAGGTCTGGTCGTAGATCATGGCCGAGGTGCCGTGCGTCCCGCGAAGCTCGGCCATCACCGCCTCCACGTCGTCGCGGTGGCGAATGGTGACGCCCGGCGCGAGCATCGCCGCCTGATAGAGTTCTGGCTTCTCCGAGAGAAGCACGATCGGCCTCACGCCTTCCTGATAGAGCTGGTGGGTGATCTTGGCGGGATCGAGATTGCCGTCGACATGTTGACCGCCGGTCATCGCGACGGCGTCGTTGTAGAGCACCTTGTAGGTGATGTTGACGCCGGCCGCGACGGACTGGCGGATCGCGAGCTGACCTGAATGGAAGTAGGTGCCGTCACCCAGATTGGCGAAGACGTGCGTCTCCTTGGTGAAGGGCGCGATGCCGCTCCAGGCGACGCCCTCCCCGCCCATCTGGCTGAACGTGTCGGTCGAGCGACCCATCCACGTCACCATGTAATGGCAGCCGATGCCCGCGAGCCCGCGCGAGCCCTCCGGCACCTTGGTGGAGGAGTTGTGCGGGCAGCCCGAGCAGTAGAAGGGCGTGCGCGCGACCGGCGGCTCAAGCGCCTTCGTGCGATCGCGCAGCGCCCTGAAATGGGAGATGCGCTCCTCAATGAAGACGCGATGCTCCTCGTCGAGATGGCTCATCGCCAGGATGCGCTCTCCCAGGACGATGGCAGCGGTGCCGACCGTCAGTTCCTCAGCGAGCGAAAGCACCGGCCGGTCGTGGTGATCGAACTTGCCGATGATGCGCGGGCGCACGTCGGCACGCCAGTTGAAGAGTTGCTGCTTGATCTGGTTCTCGATGATCTCACGCCGCTCCTCGACGACGAGGATCTCCTCCAACCCGACGGAGAATTCTCGAACGCCCTCCGGCTCAAGCGGCCATGGCATGCCCACCTTGTAGAGCCGCAGGCCCGCGCGATGCGCCGTGTCCTCGTCGACGCCGAGCTCGCGCAGCGCCTGGCGCACGTCCTCGTAGGCCTTGCCCGAGGCGATGATGCCGAGCTTCGCGTCCACCGAATCCAGCGTGACGCGGTCCACCTTGTTGGCCCGCGCGAAGGCGATCGCGGCATAGGCCTTGTAGGTCTGGAGTCGGTTGTCCTGGCTCCAGCGGTCGTCGGGAATGCGAAGGTTGAGCCCGCCCGCCGGCAGTTCGAAGTCGGTCGGGATCACGAACTCGCGGTGCTCGCCGGACAGGTCCACGGAGGCCGTGGTCTCGACCGTGTCGGCAATGACCTTCATCCCCACCCAGCAGCCCGAATACCGGCTCATGGCGATGCCGAGGAGGCCGAACTCGACGAATTCGTGGATCGAGGACGGATAGAGCATCGGAATGACCGCCGCCATGAAGGCGTGGTCGGACTGATGCGGCACGGTCGAGGACTTGGCGCCGTGGTCGTCGCCCGCGATGACGAGGACGCCGCCATGCGCGGAAGAGCCGGCGGCGTTGGCGTGCTTGAAGACGTCTCCCGAGCGGTCGACGCCCGGACCCTTGCCGTACCAGATGCCGACGACGCCGTCCTTCTGCGCGCCGGGGGAGAGGCCGAGCTGCTGCGAGCCCCAGACGGCGGTGGCCGCAAGGTCCTCGTTGATGCCCGGCTGGAAGACGATGCCTTCCTTTCCGAGTTCAGCGCGCGACTTGAAGAGCTGCTGGTCGTAGCCGCCGAGCGGCGAGCCGCGATAGCCGGAGATGAAGGTGCCGGTGTTCAGCCCAGCCGCGCGGTCCCGCCGCATCTGCACCATCGGCAGGCGAACTAGAGCCTGCGTGCCGCTCATGAAGACCCGGCCTTCGTCGGCCGAATACTTGCGATCGAGTTCGCCCGCCATCACAGCCTCCCGTCTGTTCCTGCGCGGGGCACCGCGCAGGGCGGCACCCGAGGGAGAATGTTAGAACAGTTTCAAAGGAGCGCCATTGCGATCTGCGGTCACAAGCCGGCGAGCGTGAGGATGGACATCCTTATTTTCGCAACGACGAGCCCAATCCATCCTCGTTCGGCGCTTAGATCGGCAAACGCCCACCTGTCTTCGCCTTACGGAGGACGACGGTGGAATTCATGTCGGCCACATGCGGCAGGTTCGAGAGTTTGGTCTTCAGCATCATCTCGAAGCTCTCCATGTCACGCGTCACGATCGTCAGCGCGAAGTCGTACTGCCCCGTCACGAGGTAGCATTCGACGATCTCGTGCAGCCGGGCCGCCTCGCTCTCGAAGGCGTCGAGCGACTTCTGGTCGTGCTTCGAGAGCTTCACCATCGTGATGACCGTGACGGTGAGGCCGACGGCCTTCTCGTCGATGACGTAGCGGCGCCCCTTCAGGACGCCGGCCTCCTGCATCTGGCGGATGCGCCGCCAGCACGGCGTGTGGCTGATGCCGGCGGCCCGTCCGATCGCCTCCACCGAGCCTTCCGGGTCCTCCTGCAGCGCCCTCAAGATCCGCAGATCCGTCGCATCCATCCTCACAAGCCTCCCCGTAGCCTCTCCCTGAGCGCAGCTTGACACCATCACGCGCGCCGACGAAACCTCGTGGCGCGGAAGGGCGACGGCGGGGAGGCCGGCGCCCCAGCGGAACATGCGAGGGAGGAGCCCATGTTCGACGCCACAATGCGATTCGGCCTGCCCGCGGAGGTGGAAGCGCTGCGCGACATGGTGCGGCGCTTTGCGGCCGAGCAGATCGCGCCGAACGCGGCCGAGATCGATCGCTCGAACGAATTCCCCAACCACCTCTGGCGCGAGATGGGGGAGCTCGGCCTTCTCGGGCTGACGGTCGAGGAGGACTATGGCGGCGCCGGCCTCGGCTATCTCGCCCATTGCGTCGCGCTGGAAGAGATCAGCCGCGCCTCGGCCTCGGTCGGCCTCTCCTACGGCGCGCACTCCAATCTGTGCGTCAACCAGATCCGCCGCAACGGCACCGCCGAACAGAAGGCGAAATACCTGCCGAGGCTCGTTTCGGGCGAGGATGTCGGCTCCCTCGCCATGTCGGAGACGGGTTCGGGCTCGGACGTCGTGTCCTTGAAGCTGCGCGCCGAGCGCAAGGGCAACGACCACTTCGTCCTCAACGGCACCAAGATGTGGATCACCAACGGGCCGGACGCTTCCACCCTCGTCGTCTATGCCCGCACCGACCCGGACGCCGGCCCGCGCGGCATCACCGCCTTCCTCGTCGAGAAGGGTATGGCAGGCTTTTCCACCGCGCAGAAGCTCGACAAGCTCGGCATGCGCGGCTCCAACACTTGCGAACTGGTCTTCGACGGTTGCGAGGTGCCGGTGGACAACGTGCTTGGCGAAGTCGGGGGCGGTGTGAAGGTCCTGATGAGCGGCCTCGACTACGAGCGCATTGTCCTCGCCGCCGGGCCGCTCGGCATCATGGCCGCCTGTCTCGACGTGGTCGTGCCCTATGTCCATGAGCGCCGGCAGTTCGGCCAGCCCATCGGTGAGTTCCAGCTCATGCAGGGCAAGCTCGCCGACATGTACGTGAACGCCAACGCCGCCCGCGCCTACGTCTACGCCGTCGCGGCGGCCGCCGATCGCGGCGAGACGAGCCGCAAGGACGCCGCCGGCTGCATACTCTACGCCGCCGAGGCCGCGACGCAGACGGCGCTGCAGGCGATCCAGGCGCTCGGCGGCAACGGCTACATCAACGATTACGCTACCGGCCGCCTCCTGCGCGATGCCAAGCTGTACGAGATCGGCGCGGGCACCTCGGAGATCCGGCGCATGCTGATCGGCCGCGAGCTCTTCAAGGAAACCGCCTGATGGCGGTGATCGCCTCGATGGTCTCGACGGCTTCTCAGGACTTCGCGGCCAATCGCGACGCGATGCTGGCGCAACTTCGCACTGTCGAGGCCGCCGCCGAGACGAGCCTTGCAGGCGGCGGCGAGGAGGCGCGCAAGCGCCATGTCGCACGCGGCAAGCTCCTGCCGCGTGAGCGCGTCGACCGGCTGCTCGACCCCGGCTCGCCCTTCCTCGAAATCGGGCTCTTCGCGGCCCACGGCCAGTACGAGGGCGCCGTGCCCGGCGCGGGGCTCATCGCGGGCGTCGGCCGCGTGTCGGGCCGCGAGGTCATGGTGCTCGCCAACGACGCCACGGTGAAGGGCGGCACCTACTACCCCCTGACCGTGAAGAAGCACCTGCGCGCGCAGGAGATCGCGAGCGAGAACGAACTGCCCTGCGTCTATCTCGTCGATTCCGGCGGCGCCAACCTTCCCAATCAGGACGAGGTCTTCCCGGACCGGGACCATTTCGGCCGCATCTTCTTCAACCAGGCGAACATGTCCGCGCGGGGTCTTGCCCAGATCGCCGTCGTCATGGGCTCGTGCACGGCGGGTGGCGCCTACGTGCCGGCGATGAGCGACGAGACGATCATCGTGAAGGACCAAGGCACGATCTTCCTCGCCGGCCCGCCCTTGGTGAAGGCCGCGACAGGCGAGATCGTCTCGGCGGAAGACCTCGGCGGCGGGCTGACGCACGCCCGGCTCTCGGGCGTCGTGGATCATCTGGCCGAGGACGACGATCACGCCCTCGCCCTTGCCCGCCGCGCCGTCGCCCATCTCAACCGGGCGAAGGTCTGGCTGGTGGAGCGGCAGGCGCCCGAGCCCCCGGCCTATGACCCGGCCGAACTCGCCGGCATCGTGCCGGCCGACCCCAGGACCCCCTACGACATCCGCGAGGTGATCGCGCGGCTCGTGGACGGCTCGCGCTTCGACGAATTCAAGGCGCTGTTCGGGCCGACACTCGTCTGCGGCTTTGCCCATCTTCACGGCCTGCCGGTCGGCATCCTCGCCAACAACGGCGTCCTGTTCTCCGAGAGCGCGATGAAGGGAGCGCATTTCGTCGAGCTGTGCTCGCAGCGAAAGGTGCCGCTGCTCTTCCTGCAGAACATCACGGGCTTCATGGTCGGGCGTGCCTACGAGGCGGGCGGCATCGCCAAGCACGGCGCCAAGCTCGTCACGGCCGTGGCGACGACCTCGGTGCCCAAGCTCACGATGATCGTCGGCGGGTCCTATGGCGCCGGCAATTACGGCATGTGCGGGCGCGCCTACTCGCCGCGCTTCCTGTGGACCTGGCCGAACTCGCGCATCGCGGTGATGGGCGGCGAGCAGGCCGCCGGCGTTCTCGCGACGGTGCGCCGCGACGGCATAGAGCGGCGCGGAGGGCATTGGAGCGCGGACGAGGAGGCCGAGTTCAAGCGCCCGACGATCGAGCTCTTCGAGCGCCAGAGCCACCCGCTCTATGCCTCCTCTCGGCTGTGGGACGACGGCATCGTCGATCCACGTAGGAGCAGGGACGTGCTCGGCTTGTCGCTTTCGGCGGCGCTCAACGCGCCGATCGCGGACACGCGCTTCGGCCTGTTCCGGATGTGAGCGGCACGATGTTCGACAAGATCCTCATCGCCAATCGTGGGGAGATCGCCTGCCGCGTCATCCGCACCGCGCGCCGGCTGGGCATCGCTACGGTCGCCGTCTACTCCGATGCGGATGCGAAAGCACTTCACGTGCGCATGGCCGACGAGGCAGTGCGCATCGGCCCCGCGCCGGCCGCCGAAAGCTATCTGCGAGCGGATGCCATCGTTGCGGCGGCACTTCAGGCCGGCGCGCAGGCGATCCATCCCGGCTACGGCTTCCTCTCCGAGAACGCCGCCTTTGTCGCGGCGGTTGAGGCCGCGGGCCTCGTCTTCATCGGCCCCTCAGCCGCCGCCATCCGCGCGATGGGCCTGAAGGACGCCGCCAAGCGCCTGATGGAGGAAGCCGGCGTGCCGGTCGTGCCGGGCTATCATGGCACGGAGCAGGACCCGGCCATTCTCGGCGCCGAGGCCGAACGCATCGGCTACCCCGTTCTCATCAAGGCGCGCGCCGGCGGCGGGGGCAAGGGCATGCGCCGCGTCGATGCCCCGCGAGACTTCGCGGACGCGCTCGAAAGCGCGCGGCGCGAGGCGGAGGCCGCTTTCGGCGATGCTGCCTGCCTCGTCGAGAAATACGTCGCCGCCCCGCGCCATATCGAGATCCAGATCTTCGGAGACCGGCACGGCAACGCGGTCCATCTCTTCGAGCGCGACTGCTCGCTCCAGCGCCGCCATCAGAAGGTCATCGAGGAGGCCCCCGCCCCCGGCATGACGCAGGAGATGCGCGCGGCGATGGGTGAGGCCGCCGTGCGCGCCGCCAAGGCCATCGGCTACGCCGGGGCCGGCACGATCGAATTCATCGTCGATGGGTCCGGCGGCCTTTCGCCGGACGGCTTCTGGTTCATGGAGATGAACACGCGGCTTCAGGTGGAGCATCCGGTGACGGAGGCGATCACCGGCCTCGATCTCGTGGCACTCCAGTTGCAAGTCGCGGCTGGCGAGCCCCTGCCCTTCACGCAGGAGAGCTTGGCGATCGACGGCCACGCCTTCGAGGCGCGCCTCTATGCCGAGGATCCGGCGAAAGGCTTCCTGCCCGCGACCGGCAGGCTGACGCATCTTTGCCTCCCCGACGATGCGCGCATCGACACGGGCGTCGAGGAGGGCGATGCCGTGTCACCCTTCTACGATCCGATGATCGCCAAGATCATCACCCACGGCCCCGACCGCGCCTCGGCGCTTCGCAAGCTGCACGACGCTCTCAAGCGGGTTGAGGTCGCCGGGCTCGTCACCAACGCCGCCTTCCTCGCGCGCCTCGCTGCTCATGAGGGCTTCGCGCGCGGCGAAGTGGATACCGGCCTGATCGAACGCGATCTCGCCTCCCTCCTGCCGCCGAAGGAAAAGCCGGCTGTGGCCTGGGCGCTCGTGGCGGCATTCGAGGCGGGAGCATTCAAGCCGGCGGTCTCGGTCGATCCCTGGGACGCGCTGCGCGGCTTCCGAGCCTACGGCAACGGGCGAACCGCAATCCTCTTCGACGACGAGGGCGCCGCCCTCACCGTCACGGTCGAGGAGCGGGATGGGCGCATGGCCTGCGAGACACCGGCTGGCCGCGTGGAACTCATCGTGGAACGGGCCGGCGAGCGCCCTCGCCTGCGCATCGACGGCCGCCGCGTCGAACCGGCGATCGCACGCCGGCCCGGTCACCTGACCCTCTTCCTCGACGGCGACACCCACGACTTCCGCCTGCACGCGCCCGGCGCGGCGGGCGAAGCGCAAGGCGCCGGCAGTCTCGTCTCGCCCATGCCCGGCACGGTCCGGCTCGTTGCCGTATCGCCGGGCGACGAGGTCTCGGCGGGACAGACGCTCGTCGTCGTGGATGCGATGAAGATGGAGCACGCCATCAAGGCCCCGCGCGACGGGATCGTGGCCGAGCTTCTCGTCGCGGCCGGCCAAGCGGTCGAGGATGGTACGATGCTGCTGCGGCTCGAGGAGGACGGCTGAGCTCGTCTACTGCATGCGGCTTTGGGAGGAGCCACGCACGATGGACTATCGCACCGCATACGCGAACTGGCGCGCCGACCCTGACCGCTTTTGGCTGCGTGCCGCCAAGGCCGTGGACTGGATCGAGGCGCCCGCCCGCGCCTTTTCAAGCGAAGACGGCGTCTATGGCCGCTGGTTCCCGGATGCCGTTTGCAACACCTGCCACAACGCGCTCGACCGCCATGTCGCGGCCGGGCACGGCCAGCGCGAGGCGCTCCTATACGATTCACCCGTAACCGGCACGAAGCGTCGCCTGACCTACGGCGAACTGCTGCGCGAGGTGCAGGCCTTCTCGCTGACGCTGGCCGATCTCGGCGTGACGAAGGGCGACCGCGTCATCCTCTACATGCCCATGGTGCCAGAGGCGGTGGTCGCGATGCTCGCCTGCGCCCGCCTCGGCGCCGTGCATTCCGTCGTCTTCGGCGGCTTCGCCGCGCGCGAGCTTGCCGTGCGCATCGACGACGCAAAGCCGAAGGTCGTCGTGTCGGCTTCCTGCGGCATCGAGCCGAAGCGCGTCGTCGCCTACAAGCCGCTGCTCGACAAGGCGATTGAGGAGGCAGCCCACAAGCCCGACGTCTGCATCATCCTCCAGCGCCCGCAACAGCCGTGCGACCTGACGGCGGGCCGTGACCACGACTGGGGGAAGTGCCGCGCACGCGCGATCGCCGAAATCGACGCCGGCCGCGAGGGGCCCTGCACGCCGGTCAGGGCGACCGATCCGCTCTACATCCTCTACACCTCCGGCACGACGGGCCGCCCGAAAGGCGTCGTGCGCGATAATGGCGGGCATCTCGTCTCCTGCGCATGGTCGCTCCCCGCGATCTACGACATCGGCCCCGGCGAGGTGATTTGGACGGCATCAGATGTCGGCTGGGTCGTCGGCCACACCTACATCGTCTACGCGCCGCTGATCTGCGGGGCGACGAGCGTCCTCTACGAAGGCAAGCCGGTCGGCACGCCGGACGCAGGGGCCTTCTGGCGCGTCTGCGCCGAATATAGCGTGAAGGCGCTGTTCACCGCGCCGACCGCCATCCGCGCCGTCCGCAAGGAAGACCCTGGGGGCACGCTGATCGAAGGCCACGACCTCTCTAAGCTTCGGACGCTCTTCCTTGCGGGCGAGCGCGCCGACCCCGAGACCGTGCGCTGGGCGGAGCGCGTGCTGAAGCGCCCCGTCGTCGACCACTGGTGGCAGACCGAGAGCGGCTGGCCCATCGCCGCCAATCCGGTCGGCTTGGGGCGCCTGGCCATCAAGCACGGCTCGGCGAGCGTGCCGATGCCGGGATGGGAGGTCGAGGCGCTCGACGAGGCAGGCAAACCCCAGCCGCGCGGCGAGCTCGGTGCCGTCGCGATCCGCCTGCCGCTGCCGCCCGGCGCCTTTCCAACCTTGTGGAACGATGAGGACAGGATGCGCAGCGCCTATCTCGACGCCTATCCCGGCTGGTACTCGACGGCCGACGCCGGGATGGTGGACGAGGACGGTTATGTGTGGATCATGGGCCGGACCGACGACGTCATCAACGTCGCCGGGCATCGGCTTTCGACCGGCGGGATCGAGGAGGTCGTCGCCACCCATCCCGACGTCGCCGAATGCGCGGTGATCGGGGTGCGGGACGACATCAAGGGCGAGACGCCGTGCACCTTCGTGGTGCTGAAGAGCGGAGCGAACGTCCAGGGCCCGGATTTGACCTCCGGCGTCTCCTCGCTAGTGCGTGAGCACATCGGCGCCGTCGCCAGCCTCAGTCGTGTCGTCGTCGTCGACCGCCTGCCCAAGACGCGCTCGGGCAAGATCCTGCGCGCCACGATGAAGAAGATCGCCGAGAGCGAGCCCTATCCGATGCCGGCGACGATCGAGGACCCGGCGGTCCTCGACGAGATCGAGAGCGCGTGGCGCTCGAAATGAGCTCCGTTAACCGCGCTTGAAGTCGGGTTTGCGCTTTTCGACGAAGGCCGCCATGCCCTCGGACTGGTCGGGCAGCGCGAACATGGAGTGGAACAGGCGACGCTCGAAACGCAGCCCTTCCGCGAGCGGGATTTCCTCGGCGCGGTTCACCGCCTCCTTGGTCATCATGGCGGCGGTCTTGGACTTTTCGGCGATGAGCGCGGCCATCTTCATCGCCTCCTCGACGAGTTCGCCCTTCGGGAAGACCCGTGCCGCGAGCCCGGCGCGCTCGGCCTCTTCGGCGCCCATCATGCGGCCCGTCAGGCACAGTTCCATCGCCTTGGAGCGGCCGACGAGACGCGCGAGGCGCTGCGAACCGCCCATGCCGGGCATGACGCCGAGATTGATCTCCGGCTGGCCGAACTTCGCCCCCTCGCCGGCCAGCACGATGTCGCACATCATCGCGACCTCGCAACCACCACCGAGCGCGAAGCCATTCACCGCTGCGATCGTGGGCGTGCGAGTGGCGGCGAAACGCTCCCACAGGCCGAACCAGTCGTCCGCGTACATCTGCGCGTAGGTCCGCTCCTGCATCTCCTTGATGTCAGCGCCGGCGGCAAACGCCTTTTCCGAGCCCGTGACGACGATGCAGCCGACGCCGGGATCACGGTCGAAGCCGCCGGTCGCCTCGATCAGCTCGCCCGCAAGCTGCATGTTCAGCGCGTTCAGCGCCTGCGGCCGGTTCAGCCGGATAAGGGCGACGCGTCCGTCCCGCTCGGTCTCGATCGTCTCATAGCTCATCGCCGCTCTCCTCCCCTCAGCGCGCCGCCAGCATCATGGCGGCAGCCTTTTCCGCAATCATGATCGTCGGCGAGTTGGTATTGCCCGACGTGATCGTCGGCATGACGGAGGCATCCGCGACGCGCAAGCCCGAAAGGCCGCGCAGACGCAGCTGCGGATCCACCACCGACGCGGGATCCGCCCCCATGCGGCACGTGCCGACCGGGTGGAAGATCGTCGTGCCGATGTCTCCCGCCGCCTTCTCGAGTTCCGCCTGGGTCTGGAAGGAGGGACCGGGCTTGAACTCCTGCGGACGATACCGCGCGAGCGCCGGCTGTTCGACGATCTTGCGCGTGATGCGGATGGCATCGGCCGCCACACGCTTGTCCGCCTCGGCCGAGAGATAGTTGGGCTTGATCGTCGGCTGCGTACGGTGATCGGCGCTCGAAACGTGGATCGTGCCGCGGCTTTCCGGCCGCAGATTGCAGACGCTGGCGGTGAAGGCCGGGAACGGATGGACGTTCTCGCCGAACTTCTCGAGGCTCAGCGGCTGGACGTGATATTGCAGGTTCGCCGTCTCGAAGGACGGGTCGGAGCGGGTGAAGACGCCGAGCTGGCTGGGCGCCATCGACATCGGCCCGGAGCGCGTCAGCGCGTATTCCAGCCCGATCATCGCCTTGCCCAGCCAGGAGTTGGCGCGCTCGTTGAGCGTGCGGATGCCCGAGACCTTGTAGGCGCAGCGAAGCTGGAGGTGGTCCTGCAAATTCTCGCCCACCGCATCGCGCGCAAGCTTCACCTCAATCCCGGCCGCCTGGAGGATGTCGCCGTTGCCGATGCCGGAGAGCTCGAGGATCTGCGGCGAGCCGACGGCGCCCGCGCACAGGACGACCTCACGCCGGCAGCGCACCGTCGTCGCGCGCCCGTCGAGGTCGAATTCCACGCCGACGACGCGGCCCTCCTCGATCAGGAGGCGACGCACGTGTGAGCCGGTGCGGACGGCGAGGTTCGGCCGGTCACGCGCCGGCTTCAGGAAGGCCTTCACCGTGTTCCAGCGCACGCCGCGCCGCTGGTTCACCTTGAAGTAGGACGAGCCCTCGTTGTCGCCGCGGTTGAAGTCGTCGATGCGCGGGATGCCGTACTGTTCGGCCGCGTCGCGAAAGGCGTCGAGGATGTCCCAGTGCAGCCGGGCCGGCTCCACGCGCCATTCGCCGCCCTCCCCGTGCATTTCGTCCGCGCCGCCGTGCCAGTCCTCGCTCTTCCTGAACAGCGGCAGGACGTCGTCCCAACTCCAGCCCTCGCAGCCCATCTGGCGCCACAGATCGTAATCCCGCGCCTGCCCGCGCATGTAGATCATGCCGTTGATGGAGGAGCAGCCGCCCAGGATCTTGCCGCGCGGATAGCCGAGAACGCGCCCGTTGAGCCCCGCCTCGGCCTGCGTGGTGAAGCACCAGTCGGTGCGCGGGTTGCCTATGCAGTAGAGGTAGCCGACCGGGATGTGGACCCAGGCATAGTTGTCCTGCCCCCCGGCCTCGAGAAGCAGGACCGAGCGTCCCTTGTCGGCGGAGAGACGGTTGGCGAGGACGCAGCCCGCCGTTCCTCCGCCGATGACGACGTGATCGTACTCCAGAGACATCAGCGGCCGAACCGCGCGGCGATCCTGCGGCCGATGCCGGAGTGGTAGATCTCGCCGACGATGCCGCGCCGGAAGGTCAGGACGCAGACCATGAAGATCACGCCCGTGATCACCGTGACGGGGAAGGCCGAGGTGGCGAGGTAGTTCTGGAGCGTGACGACGAGCGTCGCGCCCACCAGCGGGCCGAGCAGCGTGCCGATGCCGCCGAGCAGCGTCATCAGGATCACCTCGCCCGACATCTGCCACGTCACGTCGGTGAGGGTGGCGAACTGGAAGACGAGCGCCTTGGTGCCGCCGGCAAGGCCCGCGAGCGCCGCCGACATGACGAAGGCGGCGAGTTTGTAGGAGCGCACCGAATAGCCGAGCGAGATCGCCCGGTTCTCGTTCTCGCGGATCGACTTCATGATCATGCCGAAGGGCGAGTGGACGATACGGTAGATCGCGAAGAGCCCGATCAGAAAGACCGCGAGCACGAAGTAGTACATCGCGTAGGCGTCGGAGAGATTGATGACGCCGAAGAGGCTGCCGCGCGGCACGCCCTGCAGCCCGTCCTCTCCGTGGGTGAACGGAGCCTGCAGGCAGAAGAAGAAGAACATCTGGGAAAGCGCCAGCGTCACCATGGCGAAGTAGATGCCCTGCCGGCGGATGGCGAGGAAGCCGATCACGAGGCCGAGGAGCGCGGCACCGGCAACGCCGACGAGGATGCCGAATTCCGGGTTCCAGCCCCAGACCTTCACCGCGTGGGCGGTGAAGTAGGCGGCTCCTCCGAAGAAGGCCGCGTGGCCGAAGGACAGGAGGCCGGTGTAGCCGAGGAGAAGATTGAAGGCGGCTGCGAACAGCGCGAAGCACAGGACCTTCATGACGAAGATCGGGTACAGGAAATACGGAGCTGCGAGCAGCCCCGCGAGCGCCAGCGCGAGAAGGATCAATCGCACCGGAGATTGCGCGCGGCGCCGCGATCCCGAAAGGGCGAGCGTGGTGTCGGCCATCAGGCGGCCCTCCCGAAAAGGCCGGCGGGGCGCACCAGAAGCACGATCGCCATGATGACGAAAATCACCGTGTTGGAGGCCTCCGGGTAGAAGACCTTCGTCAGCCCCTCGAAGAGGCCGAGGAGATAGCCTGTCACGATCGCGCCGCCGATCGAGCCCATCCCGCCGACGACGACGACCGCGAACACGATGATGATGATGTTGGAGCCCATCAGCGGCGACACCTGGTAGACCGGCGCGGCCAGGATACCGGCGAGCCCCGCCAGCGCCGCGCCAAGCCCGTAGGTGAAGGTGAGGAGCAGCGGCACGTTGATGCCGAAGGCGCGCACCAGCGTCGGGTTCTCGGTCGCCGCGCGCAGATACGAGCCGAGCCTGGTCTTCTCGATCAGGAGCCAGGTGGAAAGGCAGACCACCAGCGAGGCGACGACGATGAAGCCGCGATAGTTCGGCAGGAACATGAAGCCGAGATTGGTGCCGCCCTGCAGAAGCGCCGGCGGCGCGTAGGGCTGGCCGGAGGCGCCGAACCAGTAGCGGAACATGCCCTCGATCACGAGCGCCATGCCGAAGGTGAAGAGCAGCCCGTAGAGGTGGTCGAGATCGTAGAGCCGCGACAGCGCCACACGCTCGATGAGGGCACCGAAGAGGCCGACGATCAGCGGTGCTAGGATCAACGCCGGCCAGAAGCCGAGCCCGGAATAGGCGAGAAGCAGGTAGCCGACGAAGGCGCCCAGCATGTACTGCGCGCCGTGGGCGAAGTTGATGATGCGCAAAAGCCCGAAGATGATCGCGAGGCCGAGCGAGAGCATCGCGTAGAACGAGCCGTTGATCAGGCCGACGAGGAGCTGGCCGAGAAAAGCCTGAATCGGAATGCCGAAAACCATGGTCATGTGAGGCTCAGACTCCCAGGACTTGCGCGAGACGTTCCTGCCGGGTCGGCAGTTCGGCGGTGGCGAAGCTCTCGACCACGGCGCCGTGGTCCATCAGGTAGAAGCGGTCGGCGACCTTGGCGGCGAAGCGGAAGTTCTGCTCGACGAGGAGGACGGTCATGCCGCGCGCCTTCAGCGCCTGGAGAACCTCGCCGATCCGCTGCACGATGACGGGGGCCAGCCCCTCCGTCGGCTCGTCCAGAAGCATCAGCCGCACGCCCGAGCGCAGGATGCGGGCGATGGCCAGCATCTGCTGCTCGCCGCCGGAAAGCTGCATGCCGCCCGAATTCCGGCGCTCTTTCAGGTTGGGGAAGAGTTCGTAGATCTCGTCCACGCTCATCCCGCCCTTGGCGACGACCGGCGGCAGAAAGAGGTTCTCCTCGACCGAGAGCGTCCCGAAGATGCCGCGCTCCTCCGGCACAAAACCGATCCCGTGTCTAGCGGTCTTGTGCAGCGGCACCCGCAGCATGTCGCGCCCGTCGAAGCGGACCGTTCCCGTGCGCTTGGGCAGAATGCCCATGATGGCGCGCAGCGTCGTCGTCTTGCCGACGCCGTTGCGGCCGACAAGCGTCACCGTCTCGCCGCGGCCGATGTCGAGATCGACACCATGCAGCGCGTGGCTCTCGCCGTACCAGGCGTTCAAGCCGCGGACGTGAAGCAAGGGCTCGCCTGCATAGGCCTCGTCGCGCGCGCGTTCCAGGATCGGTGCCTCAGACATGATCCGTCCCCATATATGCGGTGCGAACGCGCTCGTCGGTGGACACGGCATGGTAGTCACCGGCCGCCAGAATCTCGCCGCGCTGGAGCACGGTCACGCGGTCGCAGATGTCGGCGACGACCTTCAGATTGTGCTCGACCATCAGGACGGCGCGCTCGCGCGCGACGTCGCGGATGATGCCGGCGACCTTGCCGACGTCCTCGCCGCCCATTCCAGCCATCGGCTCGTCGAGGAGCAGCACCTTCGGGTCGAGCGCGAGCGTCGTTGCGATCTCCAGCACGCGCTTGCGCCCGTAGGAAAGGTCCGCCGCGGGCCGGTCCCGGTCGTCGGCAAGACCCACGCGCTCGATCAGGGTCATCGCCCCCTCGTCCAGCCGGGCGAGCGCCGAGAGAGGACGCCAGAACTGGCGTGCCAGTCCGTTCGGTCGCTGCAGCGCCACGCGCACGTTCTCCAGCACCGTGAGGTTCGGGAAGGTCGCCGAGATCTGAAAGGAGCGAACCAGCCCCTTGCGCGCCACGGCGCCCGGCGAGAGGCGCGTGATGTCCTCCCCAAGAAGCGTGATCTCTCCGGCCGTCGGCTGAATGAACTTGGTCAGGAGGTTGAAGACCGTCGTCTTGCCGGCCCCATTCGGCCCGATCAGCGCGTGGACCTCGGCCTGCCGCACGTCGAGATCGACGTCCTTCACGGCCGTGAAGCCGCCGAAATCCTTGCGCAGCCGCCGGCAGGACAGAACGACCGGCTTGCCGGCCGCCGATGTGGGCGGAAGCGACGCATCGCGCCGCTCCGTCTGTGTTTCCTCGATCACCGACATCGGGCTCACCAGCCCGACATGTCGCAGCCGCTGTCCTCGACGGAGAGATAGGCTTCGCTGCCGGGGATTGTCGCCTGCACCTTGTAATAGTCCCAGGGCTGCGTGCTCTCCGCGGGCGTCTTCACCTCCATCAGGTAGACATCGGAGACGAGACGGCCGTTCGCCTGCACGCTCGCGCCGCGTGCGAAGACGTCGTCGACCGGCATTTCGTGGAGCTTGGCCGCCACGGCGTCGCTGTCGTCGGTGCCGGCCGCGTCCACGGCCTTCAGATACTGGAGAACGGCAGAGTAGGTGCCGGCCTGGACCATGTTCGGCATGCGCTGCGTGCGCTCGAAGAAGCGCTGCGAGAACTCGCGGCTCTCGTCGTCGCGATCCCAGTAGAAGCTCTCCGTCAGGCTGAGCCCTTGCGCGGCGTCGAGGCCGAGGCCGTGGACTTCCGCCAGTGTGAAGAGGAGAGCGGCGAGGCGCTGGCCGCCCGCGACGATGCCGAACTCGGCCGCTTGCTTCACCGAATTGGAGGTATCGAGGCCCGCGTTGGCGAGGCCGATGACCTTGGCGCCGGAGGCTTGCGCCTGAAGGAGGAAAGACGAGTAGTCGGTCGTCGACAAGGGGTGGCGCACCGAACCGAGCACCTGCCCGCCGTGATCTGTCACGAATCTCGTCGTCTGCGCCTCCAGCGAATAGCCGAAGGCGTAGTCCGCCGTCAGGAAGAACCAGGTGTCTCCGCCCTGCGAGACGAGCGCGCCGCCGGTGCCCGTGGCCAGCATGTGCGTATCGTAGGCCCAGTGGAAGCCGTAGGGGCTGCATTGCGGGCCGGTCAGGTCTGTGGTCGCCGCGCCGGTGTTGATGGTGATCTTCCTGCGTTCGCGGGAAAGCCCCTGCACCGCGAGCCCCACCGAGGAGGTCGTGAGCTCCATGATCGTGTCCACCTGCTCGGTGTCGTACCATTGGAGCGCGATGTTGGAGGCGACGTCCGGCTTGTTCTGGTGATCGGCCGTGATCACCTCGACAGGCGCTCCGGCGGCCTCGCCACCGAAATCCTCGACGGCCATGCGCGCGGCCTCGTAGGACCAGCGCCCGCCGAAATCGGCATAGACGCCCGACTGGTCGTTCAGGATGCCGATCTTGACGACGTCGCCGGAGACCTGCGCGGCGGCCGGCAGGGCCGTCGCGGCCAGAAGGGCGGCGGTGATGATGAGGCGAGACTTCATGCGCTTCCTCCCGTTGAACATCACGGGAAGGGCATCACGCGGCGCGCGACGCGGCAGGCATGCGCGGAAAGAGCCGGCCGGCCGGCACCGCGGCATGCAGCTTTCCTCCCCACTCGCGGCCCATGAACCGTCATGTGTCGCGCACTTCGCGGCGGGCGTTCCTCCCTGCCCTGATGCCGCAGGGTGAACGCTAGCACCGCGCCGGGCCGGGTTGAAGCGTCTTTTGCAGAGGCGACGTCACGCTGTGTCTTTGAGGTGAGAAGCGGCTCGCGGAGGGTTGACGTTATGTTGATCGGAAGTTGCGCCGTGTACCCGAACCGATCGCAAAGTCCTGCGGCGCCGTCATTTTGCCGGAAAGCTTGGCGAAGACTGCGAGCGATCGAACGGCTCCCCGCGCTGCACGGTCCGACGTGGTAAACGAAGCGTTTACGACCTCGTCATATCGTCGCAATCCTCGCAGATGTCCTGATCCGATACGGAGTAGACCATGCCTGGACCGAAGTCCGTCTCGCTCTTCCTCAAGACCGCGCTGGTCGCCGCGGCCCTGACGACCGCTGGAGCCGCCCCGGCGGCCGCGGACGCGGGCTTCCGCCAGTGGATCGCCAATTTTGAATCGACGGCCGCGCAGAACGGCGTGCGGCGCGAGACATACCGGGCCGTCTTCCAGGGTGTCACCGAACCCGACCACGACGTCATCGAGCGGGCGCGCTTCCAGCCCGAATTCCGTGACAATGTCTGGGACTATCTCGACAACCGCGTGAACGACGAGAGTGTCGCCGAGGGGCGGCGGATGCTGCGCGAGTGGGGCCCCTGGCTCCAGCGCATCGAGCAGCGCTTCGGCGTCGACCGCCACATCCTACTCGCCATCTGGTCGATGGAATCCAATTACGGCCGGGCGCTCGAGAACACCGAGCGGCTGAAGAACGTGCCGCAGGCACTGGCCACCCTCGCCTATCTCGACCAGCGCCGCGCCCGCTTCGCGCGCCAGCAGCTCATCGCCGCGCTGAAGATCGTGCAGGATGGCCATGTCTCGCCGCAGGGGCTCACCGGCTCCTGGGCGGGCGCGATGGGGCACACGCAGTTCATTCCGACCAGCTATCAGGCCTGGAAGGTGGACATGGACGGCAACGGGCGCGCCGACATCTGGAACTCGATCCCCGATGCGCTCGGAACCGCGGCCAATCTCCTGAAGGACAATGGCTGGCGGCCTGGCCGCACCTGGGGTTACGAAGTGCAGGCGCCGCGCGGCGTGAATCTTGCCAGCCTCGACCGTGCCAACAAGACGATCGGCGAGTGGGAGCGTCTCGGCTTCCGGCGCGTGGCCGGCCGTTCCTTCTCGGACCGCAACGAGAATGCCAATCTGGTGATGCTCGGTGGGCCTAACGGGCCGCTCTTCCTGATGACGCGGAACTTCTTCGTCATCAAGAACTACAACAACGCCGACACCTACGCGCTCGCCGTCGGCCACCTCGCCGACCGGATCGCCGGCGGCGGCGAGTTCGTCCAGTCCTGGCCTCGCGGCTACACGCCGCTATCTATGCAGGAGCGCTACGAGCTGCAGCAGCGCCTCACGCAGCGCGGCTTGTACGACGGGAAGATCGACGGCAAGATCGGCTCCGGCTCGCGCGGTGCGATCACAGCCTATCAGCGCAGCGCGGGCGTCGAGGCCGACGGCAACGCGTCCAAGGCGCTTCTCGAGCTGCTGCGGCGCCACTGACCGAGGATGCAATGGCGGAACGAAAGACGACGAGGCGCCCTGCGCGCATCCTGATCCTTTCCCTTCCGCTCGCGGCGGTGGCGACCCTCTCGGCCGCCATGCCGGCCGAAGCGCAGGAGCGCCCGCGCAACGTCATCGAGATGATCTTCGGCCCGCCCATCCAGCGGGCCGC